>JBAWVO010000362.1:0-6002 GCA_037147235.1 Planctomycetota bacterium
CCGCCGGGTTTGCGGATAATTGTGGTGCGGGCGTCCCGCCTGCCCAAGATGTTGACGACACCTACGAAGGAATCCCACCCTACTGTAAATACGTCGGCTCGGTGATCTTCAACCCTGGACGCACCTTGCCTCGCAACTCCTCGGCGTCCAAAGCCAGCCAGGGACTGATTTCCACGGCGACCTCCTCGGCAACTTCGGCACCGGCTTCCCGCAGCCACTGGCGATGCAAGTCGCTCATCTGAGCCTTCACCGATTCCGGCGTGTCCACTGCGGCACCCGATGCATTCTTCAGGGGCGCGAAGGCCGAGGCCGGATCGACTTCGACGACAATCGCATTGCGGGCAGACGGCATGAGATCGAAGATGAATCGCTCGAACTTGATCGCGTTGGCATCGGCGGGTTCCACGCGCCGGCCCGTGGCGTCGATATAGGCCACCTTCTTCCGGGCAAAGTGATACGGCAATGAATCGGTCTGATCCTTGGCGCGGCAGAGGAAGTCGAAATCGAAAACGTGTACCGCGATGCTGCCGGCCCAAATAGCCAGCGAGCCGTCGGGGTTCGTCTTGCTCGCGACATCTTCGGGCAGGTCGCTGTACTCGATGACCATTAGCCGGCCATCAACGTCCACCACATTGCCCACTTTCTCCAGCGGATCTCGTTTGGCGATTACCTGGCTGGTCATTTCCGCCGCGGAGAGGATGTGATAGCCGATGTATTCAGCCCCGGCGATATCGACCAAGGGATTGTCGACCTGGAAGTAGAACAACTGTCGGATGCCACGGTCCTGGGCGTCGGCCATGGCACCCCCCTCAGCATAGGCGGCCAGCATTCCGCCATGGCCGTTGGGACTTACGGCTAGGCAATCTCGCGATTCCAGAAGGATTTTGCCCGTTGCCGCATCGACTGCGGGCATCGTTGCCTGGCAGAACACGTGGAGATCTTCTTCAGCCATTCCGAATCGGTCGTGTGCGGCGAGAAAACGGAGCGTTTCCTCATGCGTCGCAGGACTGGTCATCAAGTAGAGCGGTATTCGTACTCCGTACCGCCGCGCCGTGGCCAGGATTTTGTCGATATGAATCTGGAACAAGGTTCGACCGGAGACGGGGCCGATCGAAAACTGGCCCTTGGGATGGTTAAACCCAAGGCGGGTCCCCTGCCCTCCAGCGACCAGGATTACACCGACCTGCCCGGCTGCAAGCGCTTGCTGCCCCCGGGCGCGGGCCTCTGCGGGCGAGAACCGATTTTTTGATGGGTCTAGCCGGAAGGCTGCGGGCTGCGCAGCGCGCAAGGCCAGATCGCGGAAATTGCTCTGGTTTTGCCGCTGGGTGGACAGTTTCTGGATCAGCGGAAAATCAATACCACCGATTTGCTGGGCCAGCGACTCTCGCTGCCCAGCGTCCAACTGCGACCAGAAACCAAGCAGATGTTCTTGCCCGTACTGGCGAAGGATTGCTAGCAGATCGCGGTTGCTCACGACTACCAGCCCATCACCATGTTCGACTCAATCGCCTTGCGGGCATGTTCTAGGTCGGTGCCCGTATTGTGCATGTAGAGGCGAATTGCGTGGAGCTTGTCGCCTTCGGCCTTGGACAAGCAGTCGCGCGCGGTGGAGCAGGGATCGATAGTTCCGGCGATCCCCAAAGCCGCTTTGGAGATAACCCAAGTGTCGCGTGGACGCTTGGTAATTCGGACTGGATCCTCCTTGGGATAGTTCTCCCGGACCACGCCGACGGCTGATTGCTCGTCCTGGGCCCAGGTAATGATGATATGTGACGGAGTTTCGATTTCAAATAGTGGCATAGTAGTAGTGGTAGCCTTCATACCAAGAGGATAGGCAAAAAACGCCGACACAGGATTATAACCGATTGTGTTGGCAAATGTCTAGGTCTTTTGCTTCTTCGGTCCGCGCGGCGACGATATTAAAATCGTCGGCAAATTCTTGCCAGAAATCACTCTGGCGAAAACGCACTGCGGCCACCGGTTTCCCTTGCGCTAGGTCATGCATCGACCGACGCAGGCGAAACATCGGGCCGGCGAAACGATTGCTTAACCGCAGCAGATCGAAGATTACCGCCGGCAGCAGCAACAGCGACGCCACCGCTGCCGATCCATAAAGTGCCCAAAGCTCAGTTAGGTGGGCGTTTATCGGCCGCCGGACAGGCCCCGTGACCATCCCCCACCCCAGAAGCAGGAGAGTAATCATCAGCAGGCACATCAACCAGTAGAGCACGACTCGAACGGCAAGTGCCCCTTGGACCCGATAATCGACGAAAAACCGCTTTCGCAACTTATATTTTGCAGCCATTGAACCAGCCTCCTTATGAAAAGATAGCTCAAATTTCTGCCCGATTCAGATCCATCCTCCGGGAGAGGAATGGAGAGAGCGCGGTTCGCCTTGGAACTCTCTGGGAGAAACCCTCACCCCCTGTCTGGCCTGATGAATTGCCGAGAAGCTCGGTAATCTGTGGGCAATGGTGTGTTAGCGTTAGCCGTTTTTTGCGCAGGTTCGTCGCTGTATTCGTCGCGTAGCGACGTTATGATGGTAGCCGTGGGTTTCAACCCACGGGTTGGGGTGCCCAGCAAATTCCGCTCGTCGCGTAGCGACGATTGAGTTCGCGTTGGCAAGTTGGTTCGGCCAATTTCAGCCGTCGCTACGCGACGAAAAATGAATTTGGGGGACGCTTTCCGTGGGTTGAAACCCACGGCTACCGTCACATCGTCGCTACGCGACGGCCAAGTGCCGCAACGGCAACATGGGCGCAACAAAAGTAACTGCAACAGGTTAGGCGTTTCATCAGGCCACCCCCTGCCCCCCCTCCAAGAGGGATATGGGAGATGCAATTCGATCCCCTATTTCATCGAAATCGTGCGCGCTAGCGGGCCTAGAACTTGGTCGATGACGTGGTTTTCAAGCATGTCTTCGCAGATCTGCCGCAAGTGACGGACTGTTTCAACATAAGTCCTTTCTGCATCAAGGCTTCCGTACTGACGTGCCGTCACGTAAACGCTCAGTTGTTCCTCGGGGAACTCACAGGTGCGAACGTGATAGGCGTTGGTGCGGGCTTCCATGCTCAGGCGGAACTGGACTCGACACTCTTCGTCCAAGGCGATGGTAATCGAGGGTTCGCAGTTGATCACGGTTGCACCGGGCACTTCGAGAATCCGATCCAACGCGGGACCGATGCCCAAGGCTTCCGCAATCAGCTCATTGTGGTTGCCGCGATAGTTAAAATCGAAGCCGTAGAGCAGATCTAGGGCCTCGCAATCCAGGGGGCTGACCGAAAGCATGTAGGGTGCCAGATCGAGGATCAATTCGTGCTGCCGCATGGCATCGTCGACCGACTCGGGATTGACATACCCCGAGCAAACCCGGCGCGGTTCAATCGTACTCCAGCGGTAATTACCCTGATCTTTGTCTTCTTCGAGGATGAAATCACCCCGATCGCGGCAGTAGAAGTTCCTCATTGTGGGGTAAGTTTTCTGCACACGTTCAAAGAAATGCAGCACGGTTTCTCGGCTGGCCGGAAGTTCCATCTCCGTGCTGAGATTCATGTTCACGTAGAAATCATCGCTTAAGGAGCTGTAGCGATTCATCCAGTCCATTCCTTTCGGCCGCAAAACCCATCAAAAAGTCAGCAAGATTATCAGTCTTCTGCGGATTCCTGATGGTTTTTCTTTGTGCGGCTTTGAAGTGAAGCGTTCCAATGCGTGGCGATAGGGAAAAATTCGTATCGTTCTTAACCGTTCGCATATAATAGGTCGAGAGATTGCAAAAGGCGATACTGCTCTTAGTATAGAGTGTGTGGGCCGAAGATGTCAAAGCCTACCCTAGCGGTGGGGTGGTAATTCAATCGTTGTGGTGATGCGATGGTGGATGGTTCGGAGCGCGAAAAACTAGTGGTTTTCGCCAGCAAACTAGGCTGGATGGCCCTGAAAATGCGGGGGGAGGCCATTGGTGGGTTGTCGTTCGGCTATCCTTCGGCCGCCGCCATCCAGGCGATTGCTCCGGACCAAGTTGCCATGCAGGAACTGAGCCATTGGCAACGTGAAGTGGTCGAGCGACTGCGGCGGTATGCGGAGGGTGTGCCGGTTGATTTCAGCGATCTTTCGGTCCATTCCGGCGTTGCGACCAAGTTCCAAGCACGCGTCCTAAAGGCATGCAGGGGAATCCCTTATGGACAAACCCTTACCTACGGAGAATTGGCATTAGCGGCCCGCACCCCTGGGGCCGCCCGGGCGGTAGGAAACTGCATGGCCAGTAACCGCGTGCCATTGATTATTCCTTGTCATCGTGTCGTGCCGGCCGGGGGCGGCATCGGATCCTACTCGGCTGCCGAAGGTATTGCGACAAAGCACCAACTGTTGAAAATGGAAGCAACCAACTCCGGCAAATCCTAACCTTTTCTGGATAGCTCTCGACAAATGCCCGTTGCTTGGGCTAGACTATCAGGGGGGCGAATGGATTGGATGATTACACCTACGAATTTGACCGTAATGATACCTGACGCTTGTGATGTGGAACGCTACGGCGACGGAACGGTTCTCGTCCGCGTTCATTCTTGTGATCGCAACGGGCGGAAATTGCCCGATGCCGTTTTCACCTTCCGTCTCGGCGATCCGCAATACACCTATTGGGCCGCACTCTCCGTGCCCGTCGGCCGCTGTGCCGACAGTCTGACGGTCTAGTCCCGATTCCTGCGCGTCGGCATGGTAGGCGTACGCAATCAAGGGAAAGCATCCCATAAACTGCACTATCCTCGACGCGTGGAAAAGGTTCGTTCTTTACCGCCAATAATCTGCTTCCAATAATCTGCTTCCTTGCCACATTGCTCATCATAACTTATCATGTGAAGGCATCTGTGCGTTTGGGGGCTATCCGAAAAGTTAAAAAATTCTGCAGGTCTTCCGAATAGCCTCTTAGAGGGGGTTGGCTTCAGGGCAACATTCGTCTGCACAAATTCCCAAATGCAGAGAGGCCCAGTTTCATGTTACCACGGCCATCGTTCCTCAAATTCAGACGGTCCCTATGCTACGTCACACTTTCATTCACCTGCCCGGCGTCGGTGCCCATCGCGAGCGAACACTCTGGAAACAAGGAATTCTGGACTGGGACCACTTCCTGAAGGCTATTGAGGACGGCTCACTGCGGCAAAGTATCTATGAGTCTGCCGTACCGTTGGTTCGGCAATCGTTAGATGCCGTCGCAGTGGGCGACGCGGGTTTCTTCCACAACTGCCTGCCGGGCCGAGAAATGTGGCGGCTCTACTCTGAGTTTGCCGACAAGGCCCTTTTTCTGGACATCGAGACTACCGGCCTGTCACCCCATTACGACGAGGTAACGCTGATCGGTGCCCTGGGCGGCGGCCAGTTGGCCTTATTTGTCAAGGGAATTAACCTCGACCAGTTCCCTGCCTATGTCGCTGATTTTCCGCTTCTCGTCACGTTCAACGGCAGCCTGTTCGACGTGCCATTCCTGCGGGTACATTTTCCCAAGGCCCGGTTGGACCAGGCCCACATTGACTTGCGGTTCCCGCTCGCCTCGCTGGGTTACAAGGGCGGGCTGAAGACCGTGGAGCGGAGTCTGGGGGTCTGCCGTGATACCGCGATCCAGGGCATGGATGGTTTCGAGGCCGTCCAACTTTGGCACAGCTACCGGCGAGGTGACCGCCAAGCCTTGCGCAAGCTGATCCTCTATAATCTGACGGACGTGGTCAACCTGGTCGCGTTGATGGAGACGACCATCAAGCTCAAGCACACCCGGACGGCGTTCCCCGGCGAAATAATGGCCCGCGATCCTTTGGCCGCGATGAAGTTCGATGCGAGTAGCCTTGGGCCGTGGATCGAGCAGACCCTATCGTCCTGGGGTCGGAATTAAGGCTCCTTGACCGCAGAAAAATTACAATGTTCCATTAGCTTAGTAGAACGGAATTTATTCCGGTGCCTTATCTTTTCCGGCTCTTCCGGTTTTAGGTGCAGAAGTAGGGTGGGGAGAGTGAAACGAG
>JBAWVO010000363.1:0-5991 GCA_037147235.1 Planctomycetota bacterium
GATTGGGGATTGGGGATTGGGGATTGGGGATTGGAAAGCAGGCAATTTGCCGCGATCTCCAATCCCTAATCCCTAATCCCTAATCCCCCCTCCTCCTCCTCCTCTTCCCTACGACAAATACGCCGCGACGATTCCGTCGGCGGGGCGAGGGATGATGTGGCTAGCGACCAGTTCGCCGGCCTGTTGTGCGGCGGTGGCACCGGCTTCGACGGCGGCGCGCACGCTGCCCACGTCACCGCGGACGACGGTCGTCACCAACCCGCCCCCGATTTGCACTCGTTTGATAATGGTCACATTGGCGGCCTTGGCCATGGCGTCGGTGGCCTCGACGAGGGCCACGAGTCCTTTGGTTTCTAATAGTCCGATGGCGTCTTGCATAATAGTCATTTCCCTTCGATGCTTGAATATTTAGGGGGTTGATTCGGTTCGTGATTCTTTTGTACGTCAGCCTTTCCAGGCTGACAGTTAACTGGAAGCGGTCAGGCTGGAAAGCCTGACGTACGCGGTTCTATTTCAGTCGGCACCGCCGGCTTTTTGAGCGGACGGCAGAATGACGCCGAGGTCCTCGTGCGGACGCGGAATGACCGCCACGCTGACGACTTCGCCGATTCGGCCTGCGGCCGCGGCACCGGCATCAGTGGCAGCCTTGACGGCAGCCACATCGCCAACAACAAATGCACTGACGAGCCCGCTGCCGACCTTGTCCCAGCCATAAAACTGGACGTTCGCGGCCTTCAGCATGGCGTCGGTGGCTTCGACAAGGACCACAAAGCCCTTGACTTCAATCATACCCAACGCTTCCATTGACTTTGCCATGAGGATACTCTCCTTTGTAGAAAAAAACTTAGGGTTAGGGGGTTGCACTTCCAATAATTACGGTCTAAATAACTCCACCTGCCGCGCGTGATCCAGGTTGCACGCGTTACCTTCATCCGTGTCGAGGTGGACTTCCAATTTGATGTTCTTGCCGACCCGCACTTGCAGGCCGTTGAACACAATACCGCAGGACGAATCGACCCGCAGACTCATGAGGTCGCCATTCTTGACGCCGTAAAACTCGGCATCCTCGGGACCCATGTGGGCGTGCCGCTCGGCGCGGATCACGCCTTGTTTCAATTCGACAACGCCTTTGGGGCCGACGAGCACGCAGCCCGGCGTGTTTTTGACGTTGCCGCTGAGCCGGACCGGTAGGTCGATGCCCAGCGAAATACCGTCCGTGAAGGCCAATTCGACCTGCGTTTCCGGCCGCGTGGGGCCTAGCACACGCACGGTCGGTAGCATTCGCCGCTTTGGACCGACGAGCATCACGGTCTCTTCCGCGGCGAAGTAGCCGTCCTGGTACAGATTTTTCTGCACGGTCAGCTTGTGCCCTTTGCCGAAGAGCGTTTCCGTGTCTTGGTCGGTAAGGTGACAATGCCGGGCCGATACGCTGACCACCAGATTCGGCTTGCCCGCGGGGCCGCCTACCTGGGCCAGTACGATCTCGCGAACGATCTGCTCGATAAGATTCCGATCAATCGGTGCGGCGATGCTCATGGTTACTCACGAAATGAATGTTTACGTTTTTCAGGACTGCCCAAAATGCCTACTTAGGTTCTCAATTCACGGCGACCGGCTCACCAACCTCGGCCACCAGCAGGTGAACTCCCGCGGTGGTCAGCTTGCTCCGCCATTCGTCGCTGAGCTGCGAGTCGACGACCACATGGTCAACCGTACTCAACGAACAAACGTGCCCCAGGCTTTGGTTACCGAACTTGGTGCTATCGACCACAACAATCACTTCTTTGCCGGCCCGCATCATGGCGCGTTCCGTCTCGATCAACAGCATGTTGTTGTTGAAAAAACCTTCTTCGCACACGGCCGCCGTGCTGAGGATTGTCTTCCGCACACGAACCTGCGACAACATCTGGTCGGCATAGGGACCGCGTACCACGCCGGTCCGCGTGCAAACATTGCCACCGATCAATACTAGGTCGCTATTGGCGCTGGAGGCGAAAAGATTGGCAACCGGCAGGGAATTGGTCACGACATGCAGCGGCCGGCCGACAAGCAATCTAGCCACCTCATAAGTTGTGCTTCCACCATCCAAAAGAACTGTATCGCCATCCTCAACCAGGGCTGCGGCAGACTGGGCAATGACTTTTTTGAGGTTCCACTGAGCCGGCTCACGGGATTCAAAGTGCGGGACTTTGGCCGCCGCTCCAACGAATAACACCCCCCCATGAATACGTCGCGTAATGCCTTGCTCTTCAAGCAGCTCCAAATCCCTCCGGATTGTGGACTCCGATACCCCCATCTGCTCGACCAACTGCGGCAACGAGGCAAACTGGAGGTTTCTCACGATTTCCAACAAGTGGCTACGCCGTTCTTCGCCTAGCACAAGGTCACTCCTAACGTCCGAAAACGAAATCCATCTGACACTATTATGCCACAAGTCTGATCTGATTGCAAGCAAAAAACTGCACCAAGGTGAAAGATTGTGAAAAGATTCCGTCAGATGTCTCCTTTTTGGTTGCCGGAGGGCAAGACGGCACAGGCTATATGTGGCCGAGCGATTTTGGCCACGGATGAAAACACGGACAAGAGGGGGAGCGGAAAGATAGGGTGGGGAGAGCGCAGCCCCACCATTTTGGCCACGGATGGAAACTTCGACCATTTCCCAATGCCAACAGCGTTATATCCTCTACCACTATCGCTGTGGCCCCTCTTCGGGGTGCCCTGAGATGGAACCTGACGCTACTCGACAAATCTACTTGCGCAGCGCAATTATGAGACCCACCAGCCCGACGAAGACGAGAAATGCTGCGAGAAGGGCACCGGCGATCCATGCCTGGCTGGTCTTATTTTCCTCTCGGTGCAATATCTTTTCCTTGCGCCGCTGGAATTCAACGCTGTCTTCGTAGCGAAGTTCAAACGTCTTTTTACAGGCAGGACAGCGGCCGTTCTTGCCCAGCAAATCACTCCTGGCCTTGACCAGATGGCCCGAGGGACAACGGATGTGCAGAACCTTCGGCGGATCCTGCGGCGCAACAGTCTCTTCGATCGCTGCCGGAGCAGACTGCAAGAAGTCTTGACCGCCGACATTAGGCTCAAACGTCGTGACGGGCATCGACGAAACAGGAAAACTTGTTGCTGGAAGTGAACCTTCTGGAAACGAGGGCGCAAGGAACGATGGCGCGGGCAGCGACGGTGCAGGGAACGAGAACGCAGGCAGCCCAGCGGCCGCTGGCTGTTCGGCCTCCACTTCGTCTTGACCGGGGAACTCGAAAGGAAGCGACTCTTTGGCACTGGGATCAAACCCGAGATTGAATCGCGGCGCGCCCGTTTCGCCTTGGGGCGACATCGCTGAGGGCTGTGCCGGTGTTTCGGTTGGAGCCGCCACAGGTCCAAACGCAAACGGCTGGGTCGCCGGCATGAGATAGGGTCCGGCAGGCATGGGGCCGCTGGGCACCATCGGCATGGCTTGGGGCGGAATCAAAAAACTGCTGCCACACATCGGGCATTGGAACAACTGGCCGACCTGCGACAGTTCGCCCTGCAAAACATGCCCTTGGGGACAATAGAACTGGAACGACATGTTTATACCCTTTTTTAATCAACCACCCGCCAAGATGTCAAAACCGCTGTAGGTCAGGCTTTTTAGCCTGACAGTGAACCGGGCAAAGTCAGGCTGGAAAGCCTGACCTACTTGATATTCTCGTCGTGGTGGGGCTTCCCGGTCCCGAGTGCCTTGGTCAGTATTTCCCAGAGTGCTTCCAAGGACTGAGGAATAACACGAATACCGGCTAGGGTGGGCATGAAGTTCGTGTCGCCGTGCCATCGCGGCACGATATGCCAATGCAGGTGGCCCGGCAGGCCTGCGCCGGCAACCTGCCCAAGGTTCAACCCGACGTTGAATCCTTCCGCCTGGATCGTATGTTCCAATAGCCCGGTCATTTGGACGATCGTCCGCATCAGGTTGTACTGCTCAACCGCTTCGAGTTGGTCCAAGCGAGCCACATGGTGCTTGGGGGCAACCAGCAGATGTCCATTGTTATATGGATAACGGTTCAGCACCGTCAGCGAATAGTGGCCATGCTGCACGACCAAGCGGTCGTGATCGTCGCTACCGGCCGCTGCCTGACAGAGGAAGCAGTCGGGATCACCGCCAGGAAGCAGAGTTGCGGGAGCCGGCTTCTTTTCCTGATTGCCGGAAATGTATTCCAATCGCCAAGGGGCCCAAAGCTGTTCGTGATTCACGTTTTATTTCCCCAGGCAACGCCCAATTTGCCGCACGGCCTGCCGCAGGCGGTTCTCATTCTCGACCAGGGCCAATCGCAAGTGTCCTTCGCCGGCAGGTCCGAAACCGCCGCCGGGACTTACCGCCACGTCGCCTTCCTGGAGCAGTTTCATGGAAAAATCGAAAGAATTCATCTGGCTCGCCCAAGGCTCGGGTATTTTTGCCCAAACGAACATCGAGGCCTTCGGCCGCTCAATCGGCCAACCAAGCCGCTCTAAACCGTCGCAGAACACGTCGCGACGATGCTGATAGATCAACGATTGGGCTTCGACTGCGGCCTCGGCATTCCGTAAGGCCAGAATTGCCGCAATCTGGATCGGCCGGAACATGCCGTAATCGTAGTAACCCTTG
Organism: Planctomycetota bacterium; assembly: GCA_037147235.1. Taxonomy (GTDB): domain Bacteria; phylum Planctomycetota; class Planctomycetia; order Pirellulales; family Thermoguttaceae; genus JANXQG01. Next base: position 4,631 of record JBAWVO010000363.1, read on the forward strand.
ATCGTCGAGAGGGCACGCACCATCTCGGCATTGCCGCCGCAGAACCCAACCCGCCATCCGGCCATGTTGTAGCCCTTGCTCATCGTGGTCAGTTCCACGGCCACGTCGATTCCACCGGGCACGGCGAGAATGCTCGGTGCCTTGTAACCGTCGAATGTTACGTCGGCATAGGCCAGGTCGCTGATAATCATGACGCCATAACGCTTGGCGAGCTTGACCGCCTCAACATAGAACTCCGGCTCGACCACCGTCGTCGATGGATTGTGCGGATAGTTCACGATCCAAACCTTCGGCCGCGGCACCATGTGGCGGCACGTGTAATCGACATTGGCCAGCAGCTTTTGCGGATCGGTAACTTCCAGCAAGATCGCGTTCGCCGATGCCAGAGCAACCGCATAAAGATGGGCCGGATAAGACGGGGCCGGCACGATCGCCGTATCGCCGGGTCCCAAGAGCGCGAGACACAAGTGACTGAAACCTTCCTTCGAGCCTAGACAGGCAATCAGCTCGCGCTGGGGGTCTAGCCGCACACCATATTGGCGGAAGTATTTGCTGGCCACTTCGCGGCGAAGGCTGAGGATGCCGGCCGCCTCGCTGTATCCGTGGTTTTTTGGATCCCGGGCCGCCTCGGCCAGTTTCTCGATCACTAGCTCTTGTGGGGGATCGGATGGATTACCCATTCCCAGATCGATCACATCGTCGCCAGACCGGCGTTTGTCATACTTCAGCCGATTAAGCTGGGCAAACAAATAGGGGGGCAGCCGCCGCACCCTTTCCGATACTTCAATGGAAAAGGGCCGGCCTTGCGAAACGGGTTCGATTGCTTCTTTTGTGTCAGTACTCATCGGTCAGACCCTGAGAAAAGGGGAAAGATACCTTACTCTAAGGATAACGAGAATTTGCTCACAGGGGAAGGAGGAAGCAGGAGGATCGCAAATTCCACTTCGTAGCACGGAATTTATTCCGTTGTTTCGTCAGCTATCCCCGGAACAGAAATTGCCGGCGACCAGAGTCGGCACATTTTTGGGAAAATATCGCTGCGAACGGCCAACGGAAGTACCAAAGTACCCAAAAATACCGCCTCATCGTTGATCGGACCAAAATTTGCTGGTTTGTGGTGCCGAAACAGGCCATTGAGACCACTGACCGGACGCACTCTCCCCGGTGACCACCTTCGCGGAAGTCAAATCGTCACCTGGATTGAGGGAGGAGCCGACATCCTACAGCTACAGATCCCACAAGATCTTCACTGGCGGCTTGCGTATCGAAAGCACGGCTTCGTAGATCTCTTGCATCAAACACACCTTGAATTGGTGGAAGATCTCGCGGAGGCGTTCCCACAAGGCCCGCTTGCTGATGCA
>JBAWVO010000364.1:0-5985 GCA_037147235.1 Planctomycetota bacterium
GTGTTTGTAAGTCCTTGTTTTACACAACCTCCTGAAATCGCGCAAGGCTATTTAGGCAAGTCGTGGACGATGATCATGCCCGCTACCGGTGTTCCCCCGGCAGCGGGCTTTTCTTATTTGGAACATCTATTCCACCGTTTTCGCTTCTGAAAACGCTCTGCAATCCGTTCGGCCTGCTGTTCACTGTAATAGAATCTGGAGTTCAGCAATTCGGCGGGCCTTTCGATCCAGCCGTTGCGGTAATGATGCTGAAAGCATCCCCGTGAGCACCCGGCAAGGTCGCAGACCTCCTGCTGGGTGAGAAGCCTTAGTTTTCTTCGTTGGTCATGTTCAGTTTCGATCATTTTCGATCTCCTTTTGTTTGGACCTGATATATATGAGTGAGCGATTGCTTTTTCCTTTGGGGATTGTGGTTAGTCGCTGTTCAAAAATAACTTAGCCGTTTATATCCAGGCATCTTCGTATTTTCCGGGGTTTCTTTGGGAATGGCTAAGTCCACGAAAACGAAACGGCTAAGTTATTTTTGAACAGCTCCTTACGGCTTCGGCCTGGGCTTCGGCCTGGAGAAAACCGCCCTGAAATGCCCGAAAAGAGAAGACCGGCCGCAAGCCAGGAGAATGGCCCATTGGAGCTTCCAGTCCCAGGACTTTTTGACTTTCATTCTTTAATTTCTGATTTTGATACTCAGGCGATCAAACTGCCACTTGCTCCGGTTTCCGATCAGCGGGATAACGGACGAAGTTTTCTGTATCAGGAGGTCTGCATGACAATTCCACAGTCGGAACTTCAAGGACTGTTTCCACGATTCGCCGCACCCCTCATCAATGGTGAGGCTGCGAAGAGATTTGGCGAAGCGGTCGCCAAGCAGCTTGCACAGACCTTCTGGCAAATGATGATCGACGGCCCGAAATCCGAGGCGTACCTATGGAAGTCGTTCGGTGATTCCTTCACGGCCGACGACATTACGATGCTGCGGCAGTGCTTTGAGGAGGAAATGAAGCCATCCCTCAATGCAAGTCAATTGACGGCCATCGGGGGGTGGTATCGGAAGGGGGAAGACGAGGAGTTTGCCGTAGGCGACCAAGTGCGAGTGCGACACGGAACGGTCGATCCCGATTATTCCGACCTGCCTCTTGGGGGGTGGGCGGGGACGATTGTCAAGGTTGACGATGACGGCCTCTGCCACATCAAGCTCAATCAAGCAACCCTTGACCACATCCATCCGGTCTACCGAAAGCGATGCAAGCGGGATGACTTCCACATTGAGATTCTTGACATGGACCAGGAAGATCTCGACCCCGACTTGGGCGAGGGACTGGCGATGGAGGAGCCGACCAACATTCAAACGAAACCACTCGACCCTGCTGAACTTGAGAACCGAATTCGAGCAGCCTTGGGTGTGACGACGGACGATGCCGTGCCGTTTGTCGAGAAGGAGACGTTGCTCAAGTATTTCGACTACCTGAAAGCCACTCTGGTCTTTCCTTTCCCTGCCACGTATTCGCATCACGACGGGAAGCGACATATCTTGCACAACATCTCGGTCGTCAGCATGTCGGATGAATTCCCCATCGAGGATGAGTACGGATTAGTTTGCAAGGTGAAGGACGAGAAGAAAGGGTGGGAAGTGCCGCTTATGCTGATGGACGTTGGCAAGGACGACCGCAATCATCAACTTGTCAAAGATTATGATCGCTGGTTTGCTCAATGGGGTGACTTCGTTCCTCCTTCGTATCCTCATGTAAGCAACGATGAGCCGGAGGAGGTGGACGATGAGCCAGAGCCTCTGGCGAATAGGAAGATTGGCCGTAACGACCCGTGTCCATGCGGAAGCGGCAAGAAGTTTAAGAAGTGCTGCCTCAACAAGGGCCGACAAGGCAGCATCTTCGATTGATGCAGAACTTGACAACGGAGTGATTGTGCTCAAGCGAGAGCCAGAAAAGACAGCAAAGAAGCGAAAGTAAGGGGTGAAATGAAGACACGAAAATATATCATGCCTGGCACGAAGGTCGGTCTAAAGCTCACCGCAGCAGAGCGAAAGCTCATCCTGAAAGACCTGATATGCCAGGACGACAATTATATTCAGGTCATCCGAGATACCCCGACTAGCCAACCGGTGCAGTTCACCCTAGACGACTGGGATGGCTTGAGCGGATACATTGCCGCTGAGGCTAATCACGCCGAGGATAAGAATTTGGAAAAGAAACTGGACGGCCTTTTTGGCAAGGTTCAGAATATCCTCGACACCCATACGGACGAGGAGCCGCCCAAGACTGTCAAGATCGAGGATACGGACAAGGCAACGGCGTTTTCCAATCAAGCTGTGGAAATCGCTGAATGGGTCGCCCTAGCACTTGCTGGAGCGGAGAAAATGGGAATCATGAAAAAGCCACTGGCACATTTACTCTTGTCACCTGCTGATCGTGCAGTCCTTCGGCTTGTTCCTGATTTTTCAACAACGAGCAAAAAGAAACTCACCAAAAGCGATTCAGAATATACCTTTGCCGAAGTTGCTGGAATGGCAATGGCACTTGCCGAAACGCTACCAGACTGTGATGAGATGAAACAAGTGGTGACATTGCTTGTCACTCGACATTTAATGGAACATTTACAATTGGCGTTTGGACCAGCACAACCGAAAGGCAAAGCCCCAAAACCCTCCAAGCAAAAACCGCCAACTGGGCAGGTCTTTCAAATCAAGATCATGCTGAAGGATGTTGAACCTCCGATCTGGCGGCGAATCCAGACCAAGGACTGCACGCTGGACAAACTGCATGAGCATATCCAGACAGCGATGGGCTGGACGAACTCACATTTGCACCAGTTCAAGATCGACTGCGTTTTTTACGGCGATCCCCAGTTGCTTTATGAGGGCTGGGAAGGTGAAAAACCACCCGTGAACTCACTCCGCACAAAACTCAGTAAGATCATTCCCAAGGACGGCAAGCGTTTTCATTTCGAGTACGAATACGACTTTGGCGACGGCTGGGAGCATGAGATTCTCTTCGAGGGATTCTTGTCTGCCGAGAAGGGAGCCCGTTATCCGTTGTGCCTGGAGGGCGAAAGGGCCTGTCCGCCTGAAGATGTCGGCGGCAGCTACGGCTACCCAGAGTATTTGGAGGCAGTGTCGAACCCCAAGCACAAACGGCACAAGGAGTTCATTAGATGGAACGGCTTTTTTGATCCCGAGAAGTTCGATGCCCCGACCGCCACCAAAGCGATGCAGAAGGGTGTGTTCGATTGGAGGAATGAGCAGCCGATATGATTGACGTACCAACTCATGGCTGTCCATTAGCCAAAGGCAGGCAGCACCAAAGTTAAGGAGTTATTTCATGCACACCAAAATCGAATTGCCCAAGGCGTTTTCCGTGCGGGACGAACATGAGTTCCACCCCATTCAGCACTTGATGGCTCGGTTGAACCCGATGCTCCTGGTCAGGCAGGTAGCCACCGGCGTTCATGTGGACGGCGGCAGCACGGTCTTCTGGGGCATTGTCTACCAGAATGGTGAGCCGCCGAGCAAGTTGAAGGTAGAGCAAGCCTTACGGGAAGCCGGTTGCGACTTCGCACACAATGTCCTGACCCAGGCGGCATTCGTTTGGACGGATCATGTGGCATAGAAGGAACCCCCTTTTTCCCCAGGAGCGTCAAATATGACGAAAAAGCCAGCAAGCTATCCCAACCTATGGCAACGAGTGGCCGAACTGCTCAATAAGCTGGATGACGGCACATTGCAATGGTTGCATTATGAGATGACCAATCCCGACGCCGAAGGGGAAATCGAAACTGCTAAGCAGGCAGAAGAGGCAAATAAGAAATACTCACCCTCGAACCGCCCCGCTTTGTTACAGGAACTAACCTTGATTGTTGTGGACGATTTTCAACTGGCAGATGAGTCAGAACCAGCTCGATGGCTGACAGACGAGAACAGCATTTATGCGTTCCTGATTATGAAGAAGGGCTAGGCCCGGCCCCAGGACGAACCTGTATATTTTCCTTGATGGGCCGTGAGAACTAACCGCACCCGCTTGACGGTCTGCCCGGTTTTGGTATCCTTGAAGTTGGGCGGGAGGAAGTCGCCCGCAGACTATCGAAGCCGTGTAGCTGGAAGTGATCTACGCTTCGTGAAACTAGCCCTGCTCGCCTGCGGCGAGCAGGGCTTTTCTTAATTGAAGAAATCTCTATGGTCGAATTCAGCCACGCCATCATCTTCGTCAGCGACATGGCCCGATCCATCGCCTTTTACCGTGATGTTCTCGGCCTGCCTCTCAGATTTGAATCGTCTGATTGGACCGAGTTCGACACGCCTGGAAGCACACTGGCCCTGCACCTTGCCGATGATTCCAGCACGACAAGTTCTCGGCAAAATTCAATCCAAGCAGGTGCATGCAATCTGGGCTTCACTGTGGAAGACATCGAAGCCTTTCATCAGACAATGGTCGCCAAAGGCGTCACCTGTTTGCAACCGCCCGAAGTAGAGGATTTCGGTGGGAAGCTGGCCGGGTATGCCGATCCCGATGGGCTGCCATTCTGGATAAACGACAAGCCGAAGAAACCGTGATCACTTCCCCTTTATCACCATCACCAGCCCTTGAGCGACTGGCCTGGTGGTCGATGATTTCGTTCTGACGGCCATTTCCTGCAATTTTTCGACCTGTACGATTGGTTTTGTTGGTCTGTTCGTCCAACCTAGAATCGCAACTCGTTTGGTAGCTTATGGTTCCGTGTTTTGGCAGTCGGTCCCGCAGAAGTGTCAGCGGGCGCTTCAAAACCAGCCACCGAGAGGCGCTTCAAAACCAGCCAGTTTGTGGTTAGTTGCCTTGTCCTTGGGGTTAACCATCGGCAACGGAGTGACGATCACGGTTCTGTCGGTTCAAGGCGACAAGGTGAAAATCGGCATTGTGGCTCCCTCCGAGGTGCCAGTTCATCGGCAGGAAATCTATGAGCGGATCGAAGGCTACTCTTCCGCTCTGGCCTAGCTATAGGAGTCCATCTTTTGCAATACCCGCAAAGGGCAGTACGAGTTAAAACTGCCGCTGATTGAGTTGGAGTTGCCGCAGGATAGTTCCAACTGCTGGCTGGTCGAGGACTATTGGTACTGGTTTTGGAACTGGCGATAATCGACTGTTTCGGGCATCGGTTGTTTTTTGCACATCTTTCGACACCCATAGGAGTCTGTAAACTGTGAAAATCTTTTTCCAACACGAAGATGAGAGCATCATCATCAATGGAGACATCAGCGTGAAGGTTATCGAAATCAATGGCGGCGAAGTGGTGCTGGCCATCGAGGCTCCTGCTTGGATGGAGGTCAACGAAATCGAGCCGAGCCGTTTGGAAGAGTGCAGTCTATTGCGGCCTCGGTAGATGATTCAATCTGAGCCGATATTCAGATTCGACGGCTCGCCTAGCCTTTTGGGATTGGATACCTAGCGTGTCGAGAATACGCATGGCGTTGGTTTTCATGGTCGGTGCTCAGAAATTCTCACCCACCAATTCCCCACTCCCCATGCACGAAGTCAGGCACGATATCGGAACAAGCACGACCATCAGCCCATTTTATAATTTCAGGGTTTTTGGCAGCCTCAGTGCAAAGCCTCAACAGTTCTGGAAAGATGCCAACCCGCCCCAAATCCAAGCGGTCAGCATCCCAGCAGGTCTGGATCGTGATGTCGGCTTCGGTCAGTCCATCCGTATGCCCAACACAAGCTTCATAGAGAAGAACGAATTCTTCATCAGAAAGAACTAACCAATCTTCACGAAGGGCTAAAGCTAGGTTGCCACCACGTTCCCCATGCCCCCAATCAACGTCCTCATTTACACGGCAGGAATCGTGGAAGATAGCAAAAAGTTGCACGACTTCGATATTGGCTTTGGTCTCCTTGGCGAGACGAATGCCGTTTTCCAGAACCCTTGCCCAATGGCCGACACCATGAGTGCCGTGCCAGGGCAAGGAATAATCTTCGAGAATTCGGTGGATAAGGGGTT
>JBAWVO010000365.1:0-5947 GCA_037147235.1 Planctomycetota bacterium
GGGGTGTTTCAGGAGCATTGCTGGATGGTATTCGGCCAGAAAATTTCCGTTAGCCTGCGCATAAGGACTGGCGAGACTGGCGAATCAATAACTGTCGCAAGTAGTTTTCGTTCCATGCCGATTACGGCATTCATGGATTGTCCTTACCCACATCTTTTGGCTGGCCAAGCGTCTTCATGGCCATTTATGGTCATTCCCGGCGCAGCCGGTACTAGGCCCGTGCTTTAGCACGGGTTTTGGGATGACCGTGATCGATTCCCCCCGCGTCCCGACCGCCTACGGCGGTCGGGACGCGGGGGGAATGGGGGGTTTTGGTCGTGTAAACCCGTGCTAAAGCACGGGCCTAGTACCGCTTCGCGGAAAAGGGGCATAAATGCCCCTGAGTACCGAAGCCGCCGAGTTGAGAAGAGTGGGGGCAGAAAGCACTTAGGCAGAGCGAAGAAACTACTCTTGCAACTTTCCTGTAGGATGGGCTTTAGCCCGTCGAGAATTGGCGTGGACGGGCTAAAGCCCATCCTACGACTTGTGCCCAATTCGCCTGATATTATTTTTGCAATTTCCTGGCAATTCATGGCGACTGCCCCTGCTGGTGGAAATTGATCCTCTTGCTGGGTGTAGAAATGGCATGAAATAGGGCGAGCTTCCACAGATCACACCCAGATCGTCTACAGATCCTCTACAGATCCTCCACAGATCCTCCACAGATCCTCCACAGATCGTCCACAGATCCTCCACAGATCGTCCACAGATCGTCCACAGATCCTCCACAGATCGTCCGTAGACAGCAAAAAGAGATGGAGCATAATGAGTGGACGGCCTTTTGGCAACCATTGAGAATTCACACAACCTGAGGAGAGACAGATGTTTTGCAGAACGATGATTCGAGGATTTTTGGCGGCGGCCCTGGTGGCCTCTGCGGTGGCGTTGGCACAGGCGGACCAGATCACGATTGCCACGGTTCCCGTGGGCAATGCGGGGAATACCGGGGAGCTTTCTGGTACTGGTGCCGGCGGCCACGGTACTGATCGGATTTGCGGCGCGGTGTCGTACAATTACTCCATTGGAAAAACGGACGTGACCAACGATCAGTATGCGGCATTTCTTACCGCAAAGGCTGCCAGTAGCGACCCTTACGGCCTCTGGAGTAGCTACATGGAAAGCAACGGCTGTGGCGGCATTATCCGCACGGGCAGCGGACCCTACACTTATGCGGTGAAGTCTGGTCAAGGCAATCAACCTGTGACGTGCGTAAGTTGGTATGACACGCTACGTTTTGCCAACTGGCTCACCAACGGCCAGGGCAACGGCGACACAGAGAACGGCTCTTACACACTGCTGGGCGGAACGGCAACACCCTCGAATGCCTGGTTTATTACCCGGAGCGCGGGAGCGAAGTGGGTTCTGCCGAGTGAGGACGAATGGTATAAGGCTGCATACTACAAAGGCGGAGGTCTCAGTGCCGGTTACTGGGACTATCCGACCAGCAGCAACACGGCACCAACCGCGCAGGCACCTCCCGGTGGGTCAAACTCGGCAAACTTCTATAACAGCGCAACCGGTTATCTCTTGACCAATTCGCGGAGTTATAATTCGGCCATAGACTACCTGACAAACGCCGGGGCCTATAGTAGTTCTTTAAGCCCATACGGTACACTTGATCAGTGTGGTAATGTTTGGCAGTGGAACGAGGCGAATTTCTCTGGTTCTGGGCGTGGTTTGCGTGGCGGGTCGTTCTACGTCAGCTCGTACTACTTGGCCTCGTTCGCTCGCGCCTCCCCTACAGCCCCTCGTACGAGTACTACGTTCTCGGTTTCCGTGTTGCAAGTGTGCCTGAGCCCGGCAGTTTGACTCTGCTGTTATCCTGCGCCGTAGCGTTTGGAATCTGGTTGCGGGTAAAACGCATAACCCTTTTCCCTTTCTCCCTTTTACCCTTAAAACTTAGGCACGAGGTTGGCCCTGCTGAATAGGCAGCCAACCCAAGCCGAGCTTGCTCGGCGCGCGATATAGAATTTTGGAGCACTACCCCCTATGGGGGGCAGTGTGGGTGGTGTTAGGCCGTAAGTTAGGGTGGGCTTTGGGAGTGCGGTGACGTTGTTCCCCTCTACGCCAACGGCGTTTCTTTCCTATTTTTCTGCTTCCCATATTTCGTCGAAAGATTTTAGTATTCACCGCGAAAGAACACAAAGGGCGCAAAAGAAAGAATCTATTCTTTGCGCTCTCTGCGTTCTTTTGCGGTGAATCCTCTTGAATATTATGGCCGCTGAATCGCCTGTCGTCTTGGTGAATTTTCTGGGGCAGATTTATTTGACGTCCTGCTCCTGGTCGCGTAGCGACCGCAGATTTCTACTTTTTTTCCGGATTGAACACGGCGTGGCAATCGTGGCACGACTTTTCCAGATTGTCCATCGCGGTCTTCGCGCCGGCTTCATCGACGGCATGGGCCTTGGCAGCAAGATCAACGGCAGCGGCCCTCATCTGACCGTCGAATTCGGTCCACTTCTGGCTCTCGCCGGGCTTTTTTGTGTCGGCCACATAAAGATTGGCGTTCTCCGCGATCAGGGCCATGGTAGCGGCATTGGCCGCGACTTCGCTGGATCGCTTCTTGAAGCGGCGAAGGCTGTTTTTCAGCTTGTTGTTGATACTTGGCACTTCATCCTTCATCAAACCGGGGAGATTTGACACTTTGCCCCACTTCAGCTCGATTGATCCCTTGCCTTCACCATTGGCAGCCGTTTTCAGGTCTTCGATGGCCTGCTTCGTCGTGGCGAAGTCTTTCGTTTGGGCCAATTTTCGAGCGGCGGCAGCAATCGCCTTGGTATACGGCTTGATGGGACTATCCTGATCGTGCAAGCCCAAGGCAATGGCGATCAGCGTGATCGTGTTACCGTCGCGGATGAATCGACCCTCGACCTGGCTCTTGTATTCCTCTTCGTCGACGACCGCCTTTTCCAGATCAGCGACCAGTATTTTCACCTCTGCGGCTAGATCGTCGGCAGATGCAAAGGTTGAGATTTTTGGCACGGGGGCATCGTCGCTCGCAAAGGTCAACGTCGGTGTCGCCACGAGCAGAGTGCCTAAAAGGAAAACGGCCATTACCAATCCGAGCGATGCTTGTAAACGTCTCATGCGATTCTCCAGGAAGTAAAAACTAGGGAAATTCAACAAATGGCTCGCGCCACGCGGCTGCGGCCGAACATTCTCCGAAGCAAAATCATTAAGCCGCGCGGTAGGCTAGCGGCAAGGCAGGAACTCCCCCCCATTCTCCCCACATTTTCCGCTTCTGTCAAGCACCCCTTTGCCACCCGCTGCTCTTGCGATTATACTGCGTAGGGAAAAGGATTAGGGACTCAAAGAAACATTATGGCAAAAGTCACGTATAAAGATGCCGGTGTCGATCTGGACGTCTATCGTCAGTCGATGGCGAAGCTGCCGAAATTGTTGGGCAGAACCTCCAGTCCGCGTGTTCTCCCCCTCAAAGATGGGTTCGCCGGCCTCTTCCACCTCGACTTCGCAAACCGGCTCTTCGCCCGAAACTACGAAGATCCAGTGCTGGTCTCCTGTTCCGACGGGGTTGGCACTAAGCTCAAGGTCGCCTGTGCGGTCGGTAATCACAAGACCGTCGGCATCGATCTGGTGGCCATGAGTGTCAACGACGCACTTTGTTGCGGGGCCGAACCGCTTTTCTTTCTCGACTACGTGGCCATGCCGAAGGACGACCCCGGCTTGCTCGAAGATCTCGTCCAGGGAGTGAGCGATGGCTGCATTCAGGCCGACTGCGCCCTCTTGGGCGGCGAGACGGCCATCCTGCCCGACCTCTACGCACCCGGCGACTACGATCTGGCCGGCTTCTGCGTCGGCGTGGCCTCGCGGAGCCAGATCATCGACGGCACCGCGGTAACGCCCGGTGACGTCGTAATCGGTCTTGCTTCCTGTGGCCTGCATTCCAATGGTTACAGCTTGGCCCGTAAAATTGCTTTTGAAGTTGGCGGGCACAAGGTCACGGATTACGTCGAGGAACTTGGCACGACCGTCGGTGACGCCTTGCTCACGCCAACACGAATCTACGTCCGGCCTATTCGGCAGGTGTTGACGCACTATCGCGTCAAGAAAGTCGTCCATGCCATCGCCCACATTACCGGCGGTGGGCTGCACGAGAATCTCGCCCGAGTGATTCCGCCTGGGGTGCAGATTGTTATCGACCGTCGCTGCTGGCCCTTGCCGCCGGTCTTCACTTGGTTGCAGCGACTTGGCGAGGTCGAACAGGCCGAGATGGACCAGGTCTTCAACATGGGTATCGGCATGGTACTCGTCGTGAATAACTTCTTCGCCGACAGCATTCGCAATCAGCTCTCGCAAGCCGGCATCGAGACCTATTTGATTGGCCGCGCCGAACAGGGACCGCAAGGCGTCGTCTGGGGTGAGCTTTAATTTAAAAATAGACCAAATGCACGATCTCAGGGTCTTTCACAAGATACCGATTGCCATGGAAAACAGGGCTGAAATCGATTTCTGACATTTTATTGCGGGAGCCCTACTTGCTATTCTTGAAAGGACAATCGATACTAGACAATCTGCGTGACCTGAGTGCCTGACCTAGTGCAACCGAGTGTGACCGCCATGATAGCCTCAAGCCTTCAATGCCGCCGTTTAGCCCCGCTTCTGACCGATGAGCAATGGCTGCGGATCGCCAGCCGCTTGGCATTGTCGCATCGCGAAGTCGAGATCGTGAGGATTGTTTTCGAGGACGAGAACGAACGAGCTATCGCCGCCGAACTCGGAATCTCTCCGAATACCGTTCATACCCACTTGAAGCGTCTGTACACGAAGCTCGGCGTGAAAACCCGCGTCGGGCTGGTATTGCGGGTCTTCCGCGAATTTCTTGCCGATGCCCAAGAGGATCAGTCTGCATTGCTGAGGGTGATGTTGCCGCCCTGTTCTCGGAAAGCGGCATGATCTTCTTCTTGGTCGGGTAGGACAAAAACAAGTCCCGCCATCTTCTCCCTCGCTTCATTCTGAGCGATCCTGCGCTACTACTTGTTTGGTATGTGCATCCACCCAAGCACCCATCACCTATTTAGGTGACCCTAAACAGGCGAATTGACGGGATTGGTAAAATGTGCATAATAACGGAAGTTTCCATCCACTGCAACGGAAAGGCATGATTGTCATGCGGTTTGATCTCAGAAAAGTCGCGCGTGCCACACTCCATCACTTTTCTAAATCCAAGGCAGGCAATCGGCCTCGCGATAGCCGCCAGAGGAAACTTGCTTGCGAGATGCTGGAAGCCCGTCGTTTATTGTCAATCGCGACACCACTCGACGTAGCGGATGCGTGGGTCTACAAGCACGATCCCTCGTTAAATTTTGGTACGCAGCCCACCTTCGGCGTCTGGGGAGATGCGACGTATTCCATGCTCGGGCTGATGAAGTTCGACTTAAGTAAGATACCCGCAGGGAGCACGGTAACCTCCGCCACACTCTCCCTTTACGTAGACAGTCTCCCATCCGGAGCTACCACACTTTCCATTTGTGCTGCCGATTCGAGTTGGAAGGAAGCCGATGCTAACGCCTCGGACACCACAGGGGTTAGATGGAACAATCGGCCGGCGTTCAGTTCAAGCTATGCCTCGGCTCAGATGACAGGCACGGGCTATACACATGTTGTCATTACAAGCTTGGTGAACGACTGGGTAAGCGGTGCTCGCAACAACTACGGCATGGTTTTTCAGACCAGTTCCAACATGGTTCAGTTCAGATCCAGGGAATATGCTAATTACTATCCGGTGCTGAGCGTTAAATATCAGGAGCCTGTTGCCCAGCCGGTAGACCTGTTCGCCAAGTCGCTCACGTTGTCGCCGAGTCCCGCGACGCTCGTATGGGGGCAGGAGTTCAGTCCTGCGTGTCCATTCCAGACATGACCGGGTAGGACGGAACGGTGCAACGCCGTG
>JBAWVO010000366.1:0-5937 GCA_037147235.1 Planctomycetota bacterium
TGTAAAGGCATGGCCCAGGTGGTTTTCTTCGCGGATGAAGTTTCAATCGTCCCTCGGGACTTTCGGTTTCGTTTATCCTCTTCCCCAGCGATAAATCGCTGGGCTATTCTCGCGTAGCCCCTCCGGGGCAGGAACTCGTGTTTCTCCGCTCTGGAGAGGAAAGCGACATGCGCTGTCGCCGTGCCGTGTTGGTGGCTGCGGATCGCCAGCGCCCATTATTCCAGGCAACACAAGCACTAAGTTCAAGGTGACTGTGGCAACGACAATCGCTGTAATAAGGCCGTCCTCACTGATGACCACGCCGCTCCCCTCACCCATGCGCCCGGTGTTGGCCTGCGATAAATTGATAATGCCGACCGTTGCGGGCAGCACAAGTCTGGCCACTTGTAGGCTCTTCTCCTCGATCCGCTTCAGGACAGGAACCGTGGTCGGATCCTTGGCCTGGGCCACTGCGGAAAAGACAAACGCGACAGCTACCAGGAGGGTAAGCCAGCCAGCGACGCGAGGTAGAATCAACCGAAATCGATTGCATTCAAGGGAACGGAGAGAGGACATCTGGGGCTTTCCAAAAGAGGGGAGGACGGCAATCACCATACACCCGGTACGGTCGCATTTTGTGGTTTTTCGCCACGGCTCGTGCCACACAGCCAGCGGGACGACTGCCAGCGATACCATTCTAACATGGCCCGGTATGAGATTCTAGCCAGGTTGGAAGCCATCAACCTTTCCACCGACCAGCCGCAGCAAACCGTCGAGGATCGTGAGCGGGTGCGGAGGGCAGCCGGGGATGTAGAGATCGATCGGCAGGAAGCTATCGGCCCCGTCATGGACCTCGGGATTGCCAGCAAACGGTCCGCCGGAGATCGCACAAGCCCCAACCGCGATTACAATCTTCGGCGGCGGCACGGCATCGTAGGTTTTTTGCAGGGCCACCCGCATGTTCTCGGTCACCGGGCCTGTGATCAATAGGCCGTCGGCATGCCGCGGCGAGGCGACGAACTGAATGCCGAACCGCCCAAGAACCCACCCGGAGCGGAAAAGGGGACATCACTGGAGCGGAAGAGGGGACATCACTGATTATAAGGTGCCAAGTTCATTAATATCAGTGATGTCCCCTTTTCATGCCCAATTATTATTTCGTTTCCTTAACCCTTGAAAAAGAGGTTGAACCAAGATCGAAGTGGTCGGCATCAACCCAATGGATTCTAAACTGCACCTTATCTGCGGATTCGGAAATGTCCTTTTTATCGATTCCCCTTGCCATAGGATAGTAGGCATCCCCTTCCATCACTTTCCCGTTCTTCAAATCTTCAAGTTGTTGGGCGATTGATTCATCCGAATAAAGTAGCCTCCCCATAAACCTCAACGTAGGTTCTCGACCATCCCGAAGCTTCTTTATATCAGCTTTCAGGCAAATATAATCGCCGTGCCAAGTCAAACCCTCTACCTTTCCAACCTCCGAGGTAATAGAGCCATCGGATCGAAACTCGACTGCACCGGAAACGTGAGGCGATAATAAGGACATGTTCGCATCATTCGCAAATACGGTGCCGTCAAGAATCCGTTGGGTTCCTGGTGAATTAACTTTCCAGGTTCCTTGGAGGCTATAACCACAGCCCGACAAACAGAACAAACAAAGCAACAAAACAACAATGAAACCTTTCATAACACATTCCTAAATCCGCATAATCAATCGTTCAAGGTAACGGGCAAGTAGGGTTACTTCGGCAATTTCACCCTTGTAAAAGAGGTTGAACCAATATCGAAGTGGTCGGTATCAACCCAATGGATTTTTACCTCCACCTTATCTGCGGATTCGGAAATATCCTTCCTATCAACTCCCGTTGCCAAAGGAAAGTGGTAACACCCTTCCATCCCTTCCATCACTTTCCCGTTCTTCAAGTCTTCAAGTTGCCCGTGCTTCAATTCTTCAAGTTGTTCGTCGAATGATTTAGTTAGCCGTGCGTATTCTTTGCTTTCTTTATCTACCTTTTTTCCGTAAGTGCTTTCAATCATGCTGTCTCTGAACAGTATCAACCATTCTATTCTAGCAGCCCGCATCTTCTTTATATCAGCTTTAAGGCAAATACAATCGCCGTGCCAAGTCCAATCCTTTACCTTTTGGCCCAACGTCAAGATAGAGCCATCGGATCGAAACTCGACTTCAACCAGTGGATTAACTTTCCAGGTTCCTTCGAGGGTATAGCCACCACAACCCGACAAACAGAACACACAGGACAAACAAAACAAAACAACAACGAAACCTTTCATAACAAACTCCTAAATCCGCATAATCAATCGTTCAAGGTAACGGGCAAGTAGGGTTACTTCGGCAATTTCACCCTTGAAAAAGAGGTTGAACCAAGATCGAAGTGGTCGGCATCAACCCAATGGATTCTTACCTCCACCTTATCTGCGAATTCAACAATGTCCTTTTTATCGACTCCCTTTGCCAAAGGAAAGTTGTAACACCCTTCCATCCCTTCCATCACTTTCCCGTTCTTCAAATCTTCAAGTTGTTGGTCGATTAGTTTAACTTCCCTTTCGAGTTGTTCCTCGTCTTTTTTGTTGTGCATCTTGTCAAATTGCTCCCAGGTTGGAAAAGGTTGGGTGTGTGCCCTTTCCTCCTCGTGCGTCTTGAGGAGAACGTCAAAATAATACTTCTTTGATTCAGCTTGCTGCACTAACAGTTTCTTTTTTCGGTCAACCAACGCCTTCTTTTGCTGTGTCAACGATTCTGTTCGAGCATCCCGAATCTTCTTTATATCAGCTTTAAGGCAAATATAATCGCCGTGCCAAGTCAAACCCTCTTGCTTTTGGCCCCACGCCGAGATAGAGCCATCGGATCGAAACTCGACTTCAACCAGTGGATTAACTTTCCAGGTTCCTTCGAGGGTATAGCCACCACAACCCGACAAACAGAACACACAGGACAAACAAAACAAAAAAACAATGAAAAGATGCTCCAGTGCGAGTGCCAGGCCTTCCGCGACCGGGTGCTTGCCGCGGGCTTTTCCGTCCAGTCCGGCGGATGGTGTGGGCACGGCTGCGAGGCAAAGTGGTGCGGGTAAGCCACGGCGGCTGATGGTGCCCCAGCAGCGTAACGCCCATCCCGTCAATTGGCTGGCTGCCTCGGCTGAAGAGTCGGATTAGGTAAGACTACCACTTGAACGCCGCTACCCAAATGCCAGAAGAGAAAGGAAGAGCAGCAGCGAGACTGACCCCTTGGCTCCATATAGGGGCGTTACAAATTGCAAAAATCAAACGTCTTGTTTCTCAAGCCAATCCACGACCTCGCACATCGCAGAATTCGCGATTGTCCACAGCTCGGAATAGCCGTCCCAATCGAGCGCCCCGTTCCAACTTAGGATCTTCAGACCGGAGTCGCCAACCGGCTGCTTGTCGAATAGACGCTCTCGTTCGAGGCGGACGAGCTCACGGCAGCTCTCTTCATCCTTTGGAACCGGATATTTCCCGTCCCAGATAATCGCGTGCGAAAGGACATCTAGCAGGTCGCACTGTTCGGGGGTGTAGGCAACACCGGCGTCGGCTGCCAAGTCCCGAAGGATGTGAATCGGCTTGGGTTGCTTTCCCTCCCGCGCGACAATGATGGCCTTTAGGAGCAATTCGACCGACATGCCGCAAACCATCCGGTAGACCCTTGGCAGGGCGACCGACATGTCGAAGCCTTTCCCAAGGCCTAACTCGATAGCAATCTTGCGCGAATCCGAGTTCATGCTGGCCCAAAGCACCGCGGCAGCGCCACGGAGATCGGAAGCCTTGCTAAACCAGCAGATCGACTCCCGCTTTTCTTCGTCGTATCGCGTCATAATCCACACCTCACTGAGTGCCGGCAGAGTAATTGCCTCTCTTTAAGACAGCTGCCACCGTCCGCGGGTTCGCCCTTTTTCGGCTCGCATTAAAACGGATTGATGTCGCATGCGGCTCAATCCGCAATCTCCAATTTCACCAAGCCTTTCCCAAAAGTGGGCGAGACTTCGCGACACGTCGACGAGACGTCAGGGCCCGGGATCAACGGTTCCTGGCACCTGGTCTCCGCCTACTTCTTGCCTCCGCGGACGCTCGCCCTGCCGCGTGCGCTCTTGTCCCCGTCGCCGTCCTCGGCCTGAAAGGTAAGTTCGCACTTGACTTTGGCGACTTTTCGCAATTCGTCTAACGAGAGCTTGACCTTCCGCGGTATTGTGACGTTGGGTACATATCCAAATGGTGGCCAGGGGCCTCTGTAATGGCCAGGACCAGCGAAAACCACCGGTGCGATGAAGGCAACCTTAGCTCTCTCATCGCCATACCGATAATGTTCGTCGTTCATAGTGAGGCTCAGGAAACGACCCCACTCGTTATTGTGTGAGTACTGATCATCGTCGAGACGGAAAATAGGTGCGCTCTTCGGATCAAACGGGTCCGTAAATAGGAGTTGGCCTCCAGAATCGACTAGCGAGAGCTTACAGATTACGCTTCGCGAGGCAGCACGTACTGCGGCGTCCCGTACGGCCGCATCTAGAACAAAGTAGTTCCAGCTTATGCGAGAGTAGTCTTTGGAGACTGACTTTGCCACGACGAACGCGAACCCGTCGAATTTCCACCGGAGGCCACGGCCGGAATCCCAGCCGGCGAGTTTGGGCGCCCATCCGACACAGACATGATCAAATTGCTCACTCCGGACGTAGAGTGCTTTCGACTTGTCCGACGCCTGAATGACGCTGGTAAATTCTCCGCTCGACTTGGAGATCCCGCGAAGGGTTCGACAAAAGCGAGTAGCGAACGCATTGTACGCGTCTATCGAAGGAACGAACTCAACATTAAATGCGAGAGTAACCTCGGAATCGCTTTTCGCCAATGTTTTGGGCGGGCCCACTACACTTGCCTCGACGTAGTTGCCGGGAAAGTCCTCAAGGGCCTTCGCCACCAGGGCCGCGGCATCCTTCTCCGCGGCGATTTCGGTGACAATGCTCCCATAAACGCTTTGCCCATCGAAGCTCTTAGCCGTCACGTTCGCCGCTTTGAGCTTCATAATCACGCTCCGCCGCTGGACCTTGGCCAGGATGCCCACGCGAAAGAGGCCGTTATCGCGCTTTTCGGACGTGACCTTATGCTCGGGAATGAACCCGTCGCTGTATGTCAGCACTTGATCCCTGACCAGTTCCTCGTTCTTGACGATGGTCTCGGCATCGACCGCCTCGCCCACTACCTGCCGAACCGCGGCGCGGAAGGCGTCCTTGAGCGCCTCCTCCTTGGTCGAGCCGACGCCCTCGGCAAAGACCGTCTGTGTGTCCTTTGCATCGCCCGATGCCGCGGCCGGTTTCGCAGTCGACGCTGGTCTTTCATCCGGCGCGGCGGCGACAGAGGGCGTCTCCTTCGCAATTGGCTTGGCAACGTGGCGGACGAATGCTTGATCCGCCTCACTCAGTTTCTCAAGCGGGATGTGCAGCAACTGGCCATCGGTGCGGCGGATGTCCACTGTGCCTTCGGCCATCTTGACGAACTCGCCCTCAACTTTGTGCGTGCCGGTGCTGTCGGTCCAGGTGCGCGCCAGGGCTGTCGCGGCGCAAATCGAGAGGATCAGGACGACGCAAAGTCGGGTTATCGGATGATTTCTCATTCCCAGGGTTCCTAAATCAGATCAGCATCGTGCGAATCTTTACTTCAGGGATCATTTTTCCTCCGGCTCAATTTTACCTGTTGGCCCCGGCTTTACAACCTTGCCGGGTCGTTTCACGTTGGTCCCCTTCTCGTCGGTGAATCCGCCGGGCTGTTGGGCCGATGGTTTGTCGCCGCCATTCACCGGCTGAAGAATTTGGCTAAGGATAGGAAAATTGATTTTCTGAAGCTCTGATTCTAGCTAGTGCATATTGGAAGTCAAGGGGGGGCCATGCGGGGAGTGCGGCAATTGCCGCACTCCCCGCATGGCCCCCCACC
>JBAWVO010000367.1:0-5925 GCA_037147235.1 Planctomycetota bacterium
TCATCGTGACCTTGATGGTTCGGTTCAGTTCCGCTGGTTTCTGTTGGGGATCAACAGCCAAAGCCTGAATGATGGAGAGGGCAGATAAACCGAGGATCATTCCCAGTGCTGCACTGCGGTAAATCGTTCGCATTGGCTGCTTCCTTTCGTATTGAAACTCGTTTAGACGCTTGCAGTGATGATAACACACCTTTACCGAGCGTGTCGAGGATATGTAAGGCGTTGAATTTTATAAACCAATCCTCACGATCTATTTTCCTTTACCCGCTTCCAATCGTATCGTGTCTTGCCGTCCTTGTCGAGCAGCAGCAATCGGTCCTCCGTCAATTCCAAAATCGGTTCATCAACGTGGTCGCCCATCGTGCTGAGAATCATCTTGACCTGGGTTTCTGGTTCACCGCTGATCGTCTGCTTCTTCAGACAGCCGTCTTTTAGCGACCACTTCATATTGAACTTCAACCGGGGAGCCGACAACGCCGCCCGCCAACCGGTCAATTCCACAATCATCGTGCCGGTGCCATCCTCGTTGAGCACCATGGTTCGCTTGCCCTGATATTCGTCTGCCCAAGTGCCGAGGACCAGGCTGCGTTGCCGGGCATCGGGATCGGCAGGCTGAGATTGGGCCATCTGTTGGGCAAACTTATCAGAGGCCGATTTGTTCCATAGGGCAAGACCGACCACGCAGCCTATCAGAATGACCACGGCCACGGTCCAGAACCGCCAGTGGCGACATGAGGGCTTATTGGGTGTAGAGGATTCTGGCGTGATCATTACCCCGCTATTCTCCACGTTCGGCACTGTTCAAACTTGGCTTCTCTTCCACGACACGGCTCTCGTCACGATCTGGAACCAAGTATACCACCGGTGCTCTTCCATCCGTGTGCCACAGATCGCCGCCTCCATTGCGTCCTTCCAACTTTTCGTGAAAGCCAACCAGCCAGTCCACCTGGGCGACAACTTTAGCGTGCTGCAAATCGCCCAAGAGCTTGTCCCGTTCGGCATCCACATTACCATCGATGTGGTGGGTAATCTGGCCGGTGGTATGGCTGAAGCCGACGCTGGTATCGAAAGTAGCCGCCCCGGCCCATAGAGGACGGCCATTTTCGTCCACTTTCTCGGATTTCCAGAAACGAACGTGATGCCTTCGCCTGGGGTCATCGCCAACTGGTTGCTCAAACGCCAAGTCTTGCTTTCGACCCCAAACATAGAGGCTGCTGACGGGTGCTGTATCGTAGGACCGCCGCAGGACCGTGCCTGCGGCGATCCGCAGGGAACTTTTCAGGGTGAGAGGGTCGGCAGGAAACCAACCGGCAGCCAGCATTGCTGCATCGACTTCCTCTTCTGTGCCGACGAGGCTGATATTCAGCGAATCGCCAGGAATTCCATTTCCCGTGACGGTGATGCGGGGCATACCCTCCACTGCTGGGTGGTGACGGGTGGCAAGTCGCCATGCAATAGGCAGTAGGAAATACGCAGCCGCCGACCAGACTATCAAGAGCATGACGACGAGGCGTATCAGCCTGCGATTTTTGCGAGGCATCGGC
Organism: Planctomycetota bacterium; assembly: GCA_037147235.1. Classification (GTDB taxonomy): domain Bacteria; phylum Planctomycetota; class Planctomycetia; order Pirellulales; family Thermoguttaceae; genus JANXQG01. Next base: position 1,545 of record JBAWVO010000367.1, read on the forward strand.
GTCGTGGATTGATCGGACAGCGATTGATCCGGCATGATGACCTTTCTTAATGTACCCAATACGTCGTATCGATTCCCCACTCCTTGGCGACAAACTCTGGCACGAATTCCTGAATCACAGAAATTGCTCTCGCACCCGCTCCATCATCTTTCCAATCTCGATGCCTTGCGGACATTTTTCTTCGCAGGTTCCGCACGCCACACATGCCTTCGCCTTTTCCGTTTCCGGCAAGAATCCGTAGAGGTTCCGGCAAAGCATGATGCTGCTGCCCTTGAAGACTGTGGCATTATTGTAAAGCTCGAAGTTGACCGGGATATTCACGCCATTGGGGCATGGCATGCAGTAGCCACATTTGGTGCAAGGAACGGGCGATAGCTTCTCATATTCCTGCTGTACCTGAGCAACAACAGCCGCTTCATTGTCATCAAGCCAGCCCACGCCCGACCGGCATGCACTTTCAATGTTCTGCTTCACCTGCTCCAAAGTGCTCGTGCCGCTGAGAACCAGCGACACCTCGGGCTTGTTCCATAGCCATCGAAGTGCTACGTCGGCAGGGCGACACGGGTGCTGATTCCAAATCTCCCATACCGACTGCGGTGGATTGGCGAGGGTGCCACCGAACAGCGGTTCCATGACGACCACGCCGAGACCCTTGGATGCGGCATATTTGAGCCCCTTGGACCCAGCCTGCACCTCTTCATTGACCAAGTTGTACTGAATTTGGCAAAAGTCCCAATCGTAATCATTCAGGATATCCACGAAAACATCGTAGGTATCGTGGAAGGAGAAGCCAAGGTACTTGATCCGTCCATCAGATCGGGCTTTCTCCGCCCACGACAACACGCCCAGGTCTCTCAGCTTCGGCCACGTTTTCTTTTGCAAGCAATGAAATAGATAGAAATCGATATGATCGGTTTGCAATCGGGCAAGCTGCTCGTTGAGGAGACGGTCGCAATCCTCGATCTTCTGCACATTCCAGATCGGCAACTTCGTGGCGACATGGACTTTCTCTCGGTTACTGCCTGCCAGGGCCTTGCCGACCACCGTTTCGCTGTTGCCGCCGTGGTAGACGTAGGCTGTGTCAATGTAATTCACGCCTTGGTCGATGGCGTAGCGGATCATCTCGATGGATTGGGCCTCGTCAACGTCCGCTGCATTGTCCTTCGTCGGCAGCCGCATTGCCCCAAACCCAAGAGCGGAAATGTTCGTGCCGGTCTTTCCAAACGTGCGGTAATTCATCTTCGCAAGACCTTTCATCCTCGATAGAAATCGATCCACCCCAACTTCAGGCTCTTCGATTCGCCTTCCAACAGGGCCTTGGGCAAAGTTATCTCGAAATAGCCACCCTTGTCAGGCAGGCCCATAACCGGCTTGCCCTCCGCATCCAGGACTTTGACTTCCGATTCCGGCTCCCGCTCCCCAACTTTGTCGATCTCGGTCAAATAAAGACGCTTCGTATTCCCGCTGTGGCTCAATACCGAGCCCGTAAGCTTGATCTTGCTGTTGGAAACGGCAAAGGATTCAAGACCGCTGAGGTGAAGACGGAGAACTACCGTGGTCGGCCACTTGCCGTTCGTCAGTGTGATCGTCGCACCGCCGATCCCGCTTTGACTCAAAACATCCAGCGTAGCAATGTCGTTTTCGATCTTCACCTTGATTTGATCGGCGGGCTTCTTGGTTTTGATGTCGAGGGCGGTCTCTTTCATCGTGGCGTCTTTGTCCTCTTTTGCCTCAGGTGCATTCAGCAGTCCCTTGGCCTTGTCGGCGTCGATCTTCTCCAGTTTCGTAATCGGGCGTTCAGGAGACGATGCCCCTTCTTTGGTCACATAGTCATGATGCCAGGACAGGAGCACGTAATCACCCTTCTTCATCCCCTTGACGGTTTCCAGGATTTTAGGGTCGCCCTTGGGCTTTTTGTTGTAGTCGCTGACCTGCACCAGATAATCTTTTTGTTCTGGATCGCCATACTGGCCGTGCTTTTCGTACTTCAGGTATTTTTTGACGGTGAAGGTGGCGAACTCACCGGAATCGCCACACTGCTTTGGGCAAAAAGCGGTCAGCCCCCGGCAAAGTCGGTACTCCACACCGTCATAAACCGCCAGTGTTTCATGGTTCGCCAGCAGTTCTCGCTTTTCTTTCGGCTCTTCGGCTGCCCCAGGCAACGTAAGCAGAAGAACCACGAAGGCCGACATCAATAATCCCAGTTTTCTCATGGCATTGTTCCTTGTTCGTGGCCGAATCACTTCAATTCCCTCACCATGATTGTCCTTGAAACGGATCAGCAATTCATCGCCAGGATGGATCTGAAGCCCGATTTGCCCTTTCATGCCGACGTTATGCGGCTTGGTTGCGGTCTTTTCGGATGCACTTCCCATGATTTCGTCTTTCGTTGGACGACGTGATTTCGTCAGTTTTGCCCACCTTTCGGGCACTCAGCCAGCCCGCCAGTCCTCCCGCCAGCCCCATTCTATCACTTCCGCACTTCGGTGAAGAGCGGGCACTCGCGCCACAGATTCGACCGAAAGGACACCAGCCACCAAGAGAAGACCCAACCCGTTGACAACAAAATGCCCATTAAGCCTAGTGCCGAATACCCCAAACAGGCGGAAAAGACCAATGTTAGCGGAATTTTCCGCGATTTTACGGCAAGAGTGGATTGCAGGAGAATTGCATTTTACGGGCTATTTCTACAGTTTTCTGCTACAATGCACCTGCGCCTATTGAATTATCCATTGTTTTCTATCTGCCGGAAAGGGTCGCTTTCATGGTACGCGCCCTATACTGCCACCAAGAACCCCTATATGAACGATGCCCTCCATCCCAATCAAACCGGGGGCAATGTCATGGCGCAGATGTGGTACAACGGAGTCCTGGCAACTGCTGCCGGCAACAACATCCTGCCATTAGGCACGGCGATCTCGGTTGCCAGCGGCGCGATGCTTGACCTTAACGGCGGGAACCAGCAGGTGGCTTCGTTGGCGGGTGGCGGCATCGTGACCAACGGTGGAACTAGCAACATCTCCTTGCTAACCCTCAGCGGCACCAGTAACACGACGTTCAGCGGCGTCATCAGCGACGGGCCGACCAACAAGATCGCCCTGACCCTCTCCGCCGGCACGCAAACGCTCTCCGGTGCGAACACCTACAGCGGCGGCACGGTAGTCAACGGCGGCAAGCTGGTCGTTGATGGCTTGCTCGCCAGCTTGGTCACAGTCGGCAGCAATGCCTTCCTCAGCGGCACGGGTACGCTCGGCAGCGTCATAGTCAATGCCGGCGGCCATCTGGCTCCGGGTGGTTCGGCTGGCACCTTGCACCTCAGCGGTGATCTAACGCTTGCCTTTGGTGCGGTAATGGATTATGAACTCGATACCCCCATGAACAGCGACAAGATACTCATGCCTAATGGGAACTTAATCCTCAGCGGCCAGCAATTTTTGGACTTCCATTTCACACCGCTGGATGGTTTTAGCCAAGGCAGATACATTCTGATTGACGCTGGATCAATCAGCGGCCTTGGAAACAATCGCAGCGGTATGATCGGCAGTTATTCGGCAACGCTAGCCGTGGAAGGCAGTAATTTGGTGTTGAATGTTGTCCCCGAACCATCCACCCTTGCTCTTCTGGGCACCGCCACCATCGGCCTGCTTGGCTTCCTTTGGCGACGCCGCAAGCCAGCCTAAGCCCCACACCTCACCGTCCTAATCGAAGCAGATCACCAATTATGGTGGCTCGTTCTCGATTATGGCGGCCTCGCCCTTTACACTGAGGCCTCCGCCAATGGCTTCGGCAGAAGGGCATCGTTCTACGTGGGCACCCCGGCCAAATCACTTAACGACCCAGTGGGTGTGGTGTCCGGCGAGCGATCCGGACGCGAAACTGAATTATTCTCAGTCGTTGGTTGGGGGTGATGCGGTTAACAGGGGCGGGGCGTTCGAGGCGATATCCTAATTCGCATCGATGCTAGTCGGCTAACGGAATCCGTATGCCGTATGCTCCATTTACTCACCATCTCCTATGGTTTATACTAGGTTCTGTGAAAAAATCTTTTTTCCTATCCTTTGCTGGCACAAAAGAGGAGGGCCGTGAGAGTCTCAGGGTCCTCCTCTTTCGATAAATTGCCGTCGCTCAAATTCCGGCCTTCAGGTCAGCGATGTATTTGGTCAGGTCTGTTTGGAACTGTGCCTTGGCCGCGGTAAGGTTGGTCTTAGCAGTTGTAAGGCTCGCCTGGGCCGCGACGACGCCAGGGTCGGCCTTGATGGCGGCTTGCACTGCCAACCTGGCTGCCTCGACGGGTGCTTCGTCCGTCGCCAACTGGGCATTGGCCGTGGTAAGGTTGGTCTTAGCAGTTGTAAGGCTCGCCTGGGCCGCGACGACGCCAGGG
>JBAWVO010000368.1:0-5852 GCA_037147235.1 Planctomycetota bacterium
AATACTCGCGTTCATGTTCTCATTCCCTTCAAAAAAGTGTTCTTGAACTCCGGGGCGTTGTTGCCTCCGTAGTACTAAACCGGATTTGGACGGTTATCGGACACGATATTGGAAATCCCCCCCGCCAAGCTGGCGAAACTCTTGTAGGTCAGGCTTTCCAGCCTGACATTGAACCGGAAAAGGTCAGGCTCGGGCACCCTGTGCGGCTCTCTTCGACGAAACGCGGAATCATCTGCGGCTGGTGCTGGCCGTCGCAATCGATCGTCACCAGCACGTCGTATTTTCCGCGAAGGGCGAAGGCAAACGCCGAGCACCGCCCCGTAGCCGAGGTTCCGCGAGTGCCGCATGATGTGGACATCGTAGCGCCTCGCCAGCACGTCCGAAGTACCGTCGGTCGATCCGTCATCGACCATTAGAACCTCCTGTCGATAGTTGAGCGCGCCATCGACGCCCGCTGGACGCATCGAACTTCGTATGACTTCGTTGCCTCCATCGCCGCTTCGATTGCTACTGGGCAAGCGACCCTTCCCGGGCAGGACTTTCACCCGCTGAAGCGCACACGCATTCACGGAGCACGGTCAGATCGGAACTTCACACTTTCAAAATGTGAAGTTCTGACCCCGACGCCCGGCCCGCGACGGCGGTCATGAGTAAAGTCGTACGCCGCCGGAGATGTTCCCGAAGGTGTAGTGCTTACCCGCGCCGAACGCGGGCGTGGGTGCCACTAGGTAGAAGCCGGGCGGAAACGTGATGTTGGTCCCCGTCAGTCTGTACTGCTGCTCTTGATAGCCCGACGCGAAACTCTTGTCATAGGAAATCGTCGCCGTCTGGTTCGGGGTTTGGATGTAGTGGGTGCGGGTGGAGTGGGGCACGAGCGTGAACTTCGTCCAGCTGCCGTTTCCCCACTTGATCGAGTAGGCCACCGTAGCCGTAGAATTGTTGACGACCGAGAACGCCGTGTACTGCCAACCCGCGGACGCGGTATGCAAGGCAACGCCTGCGCTGACACTGGCGCGGGTGACCGAAGCTGAAGAGGCGGCCGCAAGCGGGGCGGCCGTCGCGGTAAGGGCGGCCGTCGGGACGACCAAGTTATTCGGCGATGGCAACCTCGCCAGGGCAGCGACGGGGCTGGCACTCATCACCGTCCGCGATTCAAGTGCCTCGAACCCGCAGAGCCGCCGGCTTCGCGTCCGAGAATTGGTGCGGGGGAACGTCTTTTTTGATTTCGAGAACATGATTCACTCCTTCATCTCTTCAGGTTTGTGTGTTGAATGGCCTCTATCCCATATACATGGCCAAATGTGCGAATGACCCGTCATGGAGATCACGAAAAATCCAGGCGGGGTGAGGAAGGCCGGGTAATCCGGAACCTTTTGGTGCCCCCATTTATAGGAGCTGGTGGCCTTTGCGGTCTCCAGCACATTTAACCGTCCCAAGACTAAACCGGAAACGCGACCGGATCGGACACATTCCGAGAATCAAGAAGTGGCTGGGGGAGCGTGAGTACGGTTCGGCCTCCGAACAGATACCAGGGCGACCATCCACGGCGGTATTGGTGCGATGCATTTGAGTCCATCCTCGGCAAGTCATTTCATCTTCTGCTCGCGTCTGGCCAAGTGCATAGTGCTGCCCAGGCTCCTTGTCCAGCCGGTTGAATTCCGCCGCGCCGTCGGCACGCACGACTCCCGGCAGACACAATGGCACGGCCAGCACAATCAAGCCTGTTTGAATGGTACGTCCTTGGAGTCGACCGAACATGTTCTGGTCTCCGGTAGAACGGTGTCACCTGGGCGGTTGATAGCATCAGCTCCGCACTGCATGGGAAGATCTTCCCGCCCCGGCGAAAGCGGTCTTCTCCAAGGAGGCACCTCGACGAGTCCGGTGGTAGTCTATGCCTACGTTTCTGGCGGTCAATCCCCAACTCTATGCACTCGCCAGAGGCCAACGATGCGTCGGGCATCCTCGAAAAGCTCTTGGATTTCCCCCTCAGTTGGAACTGTGTCACCAAAAAGAAAATTTGCGAATGACCAGGGTCGGTGGTAGTAGAATAGGAGATGGCCTCCTGCCGACGAGACGAACCAACCCGGATTATTGGTGAAGAATTCCATGATTGGAACGGAGAATGCGGAGCGAATCGCCGGCTCGTCCGCTCCCTGGAGATCGTATATGCGGTTAAACTCTTGACCCGTAGCGGTGTCGGACAGATCGATCTGAACGGCGCCTAGCCCTTCCCAAAATCGATCCGCAATTCCCCGCGGCCTGAGCTCAAGCGGGGGTAATCGCACCGGAATGGACGGAAACGCAAGCATCAACTCGTACCACAAGGACTCGCCGCCGCGCGGTGTCCGGTAGATATACTGGAAAACCTCAACCTCATGACCATCGGTCACGCCTTGCAGCACACATCCTGCCGACAGACTTACTCCCATGTGAAGCATCGGAAGATCGCTGAGATGCGCAAGCATACAAGGATGAATTGCATCAAAATACGAGAGCGCGAGCCGGGCCGCGGCCGCCTTCATGTGCCTGGCGTACTTTCGCTTGGCAGTGAGTATGCGAAGGAAGAAGTAACCGGTGGGTATGCCGATCACCCCAAAAATCAGGACAGACGTCACAATAATTATGGTAATCATATTCCAGAAGACGGCGTCTGGGCGGAAGTGTCCCTGCAATGTCTGTGCGACGCGGCCACTGGCTGCGTCGAAGATTTCCACATTCACCGAATCGTGAGCATTAGCTATCCAGCGTCCGTCGGAGGAGACCGCTATCCTTCGTCTGTCGGAGGAGACCGCTATCCTTTCGAGTGAGTCGCCCATGGTGACGCTGGGCTCCGGAATGCACTGATTGTGGCCGATATCCCAGGAATCGATTTTCTTTTTGTCGGCGTCGATCGATAGGAAGCGATTCGCATCAGGCAAATAGAACAACGAGGCGGTCATCGGGGCGCGATAGCTCCAGCCATCGAGACGGTCAGGGTGTTGAAGGTCCCGTAATTGCAGCGTGTCTGAGCTGGCTGCCAGAAAATGGCGACCGTCGGGCACGAAAGCAACCAGGAGTGTACCGTCCAGGTGTCCACGCTTCCCGAGGAGACGGCCTGTGGATACCTCCCAAAGCCAGAAAGTGCCGCTTGAACTGGCCATGATCAGACGAGTACCGTCCGGGGAAAAACTGAAGGACCGGATGTGCCCAAACCGATCGGGGTTTCGCAGTACCGTTTCATCACCAGAGAAAGTCTGCAAGCCTATGAGCCGGACTGCCCCTGCATCATTGCAAGCTAGCCATTTGCTGTCGGGTGAAAACGTGAGCGATTGGATGTTACGCGAATTAGTGACCGTGCGGGTTTGGGTCTCGTGGCCGGCGGGCATTGACCAGAGCCGAATCATGGCGTACCCGCGAGAATTATAACTCGGAAAAGAACTGTACGTGCCGCAACCCGCGGCAAGCCATTTGCCATCGGGGGAGAAGCAGATTGCTTCTACGCCGGGGAGCGGCGATCGAAGGCGCAACTGTTCCTGCGCGGTTTCGCGATCCCAGACAATGATTTGTTCGTCCAACCCGCCGGTCGCCACCAGTCCGTTGTCGTTGGCAAAGGTGGCCCTGAGGACGTAGTTCCAGTGGCCTCGCGTGCCCCTCCATGCCTGCCAGCCTAGCCATCCCGCGACTAGGGGCACGAGCAGGCCGGCAACAGCCAGCACGTGCCTACCCACACGCGATGGGGCCTTCGGAGGCAAGGCATCTCGGCCGCACAAGGGGCAACTTCCGGCCGGTGCTGCTTGGTCGCCCTTCCATTGGTGGCCTAGCTCACATGCGTAAGTCATCGGTGTTACTCCCCTATTATGGTGGTGGACTCTACGATTACTCATTCAATCAATCCAGCGAAATTGCCGAAGTGCTGGTGCAGCAACGGCTTGCAACCTTTTTGGATTTTCGGTTTCACGGCGGCTCGGCCATCCGAACGGCTTGAAAACCTCCTTGTGGATGATTCCGCCCCATCGAACAGGTTGGATTCGAGCGTCCCGTGGCGGAAAAGGACGCGAAAGCATGACTCGCCTCAGCGCAAATACCGTTACCGCCGAAGCCCGCTTCCGTGCCGCTGTGCGAACTGGCCATCGCTGCGGGCACGGCTGGTCATAGTGTAGCCGTCCACTTTCAGGATTTCCCGGCCCACGTTGTTTGCAGACTTTGGCTGCATTCTATGCACTTTGCGGGGCCAGGGGAAGTCCGCCATGTCCGCTGTCGGCAACACGCCATGTCCGCAACCATGTCCGGATCAGAGCGATATTCGCAAGCTGACGAAAGCGTGCGGCAACGCGAAGCTTGTCCTGGTCCACGCGGAGAAACTCCGGACGGCGGTGTCGTGGGCGGACGAGATGGCCTCCTTGGCCGATAAGGAAGCGAATTCGCGGCCCGCCATCTTCTCCGTCTCTAACCCCGGCAATGGCGAGGACGATCCGGGCGTTGCCTTGACTCTCCGGGCGAATCCCGCCGAACTGTCTGCCGTGGCGAGATGGTTCTCGCTGGGCCAGATCCCCACCCTGCCGAACTGGCGGGCCATCGGCGGTGACTAACTTAGTTTAACGAGATACTTGTGGCAGCCGGCGGCAATTGACACCCTCGTCCTGAATGGCGATCCTGCGAAAAACCTGCCTTCTGCGTGAAAGCCCCCCTATTGGAGTTTCGGCCGGCATAGTCGAAAAAAAGTAACAGTTTAGTTTCCGAACCGTGGCCTTGCTCGTACCTCGCCTACTGCTAGCAATGCTTGCATTCGCTAAGGGTCGTGATCCGCCAACAACCTGACTTTCGTAGAAAGCTAGCACTGACAGCATTGACAGCATTGACAAGGATCGAGGTCGGAAACTGCTATTGACCATCTTCGCTGAGGAAGTAAATTGAGTGCATTGTTGATCGGATCCTCCTACGAGACGCTCGGCAATGTCCTTTCCATTCTATCCAAATCACGAATACTCCTGCCCTTACGTGGACCACTGCCCGCATCTTGGCGGTGCAGCGTTGGGCAGCGTGGTCTATGCGGCCGCTGAGAATCTCGAGTGGGCCGATTCCCTGCTGCGTCTGATCGACGACCTGCAGAAGCAGAGTGCCGCGAAGGCACTGGTCATGGGGGAACAACAAGAGCGGATCGAGCAACTGGAAAGGGAACTAAAGGCCGAACGGCAGAAGCAATTCAAGGCGACGCGTCCGGATGAAGAGGTTCCTGTCGAAGCAAGCGAGCCGCAAGCCGAGACCAAGAAGCTGGGTGCCCCCGTGGGTCATCCGGGATGGTTTCGACCGACGCCAACCACGATTGATCGCACGATCGATGTGCCCGCGCCGACGCTTTGTCCGCACTGTAGTGCCGGAGTAAAGGCGTGGCCCAGCCTGCCACCCTATGAACACGTGCAAGAAGACCTCATCGACGGCCAGCCGATGGCGACCTGCTATCGACACGAGAAGGGACGCTGCACGAATCCGAAGTGTCGTCTCTGGGTCCACCAGCCTGGCGATGGCGAGATATTGGGGGCGATGATCGGCCCACAGATGCGCGCCCGAGGTATGTTCCTGCGATTCGACATCGGCCTGCCACATCGAAAGGTCGTCCGTGCGATCAAGGGCCTGGATTCGCTCGGCTTTACGCCAGCGGCATTGCTGGGATTCGAGAAAAAAGCGGCTGAGAAAGCGAGGCCGTTGGCCTATGATGTGGCAAAGAAGTTGCGGGCATGCGACGTCAATCACGCCGACGAAACTCATTATACCATCAACGGCAAATCTGCGCAGGTATGGTTTCACGGCAACGAGCGTTTGGCGCACTTCTATGTTTGCGGCACGCGCAGCGGCAAGATTTCCCGCAAGATTCT
>JBAWVO010000369.1:0-5834 GCA_037147235.1 Planctomycetota bacterium
CTTGCACTGCCAACCTGGCTGCCTCGACGGGTGCTTCGTCCGTCGCCAACTGGGCCTTGGGGGCGATCAAGTCGTTGGAAAGCTTGGTCGTGGATGCGGTCAGGGCGGCTTGATCTGCTGCGATCACGGAAGCGGCAGCTCCGTTGTGGGTGTCCACCCGCAACTGATGTTCCGCGGCATCAACCGCTGGCTCGTCTGCCTTATATACGGTCTGGATAGCCGCACGATCTGCTTGGAACAGCGGTTTGGCCGTGGCAATCGTCGCCGCGAGAGCCGCCTGGGCCGTCGTTACGCCTGTGGTGGCAAAGGCAGCCTTCATCGCAACCACGACGTTCTGTTCGGCACCGTGGACGGCCACCTTGTCCACCTGAATGGTGGCACGATCCGCTTGGAGCAGCGGTTTGGCCGTGGCAATCGCCGCCGTGAGTGCCGACTGGGCCGTCGTCACTTCCGCGGTGGTGCGGGCAACCTTCACCGCAGCCTCGACGATCCCGGCGTCCGCGTGGACCAGCCCTCTGTCCGCCTGGATGGTGGCTAGGTCGCTTGTGACGAGGGCAAAGTCGGCAATATCCGTCGAGGTTGGAGTTGGGGGAAGCGGTGGGACGACCGGCGAATGGGACAACATCTGACGCGATTCAAGCGTCTCAAACATACCTCTTCTCGTTTTCAATTTGCGCATGAAAAAACCTTGAGTTAGGAAACAGTAGAACAGGGAACATTAGGAACTTCTATAATTTGCGAGGGCTTAAATGAACGGTTTTCTCGGCGAGAACGGTTCATTTTTTACAACATGTTTGCTCCACCGATTACGGCGGAGATTAAGAAGATACCGGGTGCCTTCATGCCGTCGTAGCGCACCGCGACTTCCAGAAGAAGTGCGTGAGATCATCACGCAAGAACGTACCTCCAATGAAAAGGGGCCTTGCCCTAGACCCTATCTGCTCAACCCTACAGGAATAAAGAATTCTTGTCAAGCATTGGCAATCTAAAATCACCAAGATTTTTGTGCTGACAGGCCGAGAACTCATCTCATGCATCTCATTTGTCTCATCCCTCCCATGTTCCGTAGCCATTCGGCGTCGGGTTAGGCCGAACCGTTCGCCACCTTTGTTTGGCGACGCCGCAAACCAGCCTAAATCCCAACACCGTCCTAATCGAAGCGGGCCACCAATTACGGTGGCCCGTTCTCGTATCTGCGGCACCGATTGTCCGGCGGTTATCTTGAAAATTGGTTGCGCGGCCTGATTGCTGGGCAGATCCTTCTTTTCGCTACCCCCAATGAAAGTGGTTGCAGGGTAATTCTGCACGCTTCTTGCATAGGCTGGCTGCGTTTTCTCAAAAATTCTTGCGAGGGTGTACCAGAGCGGTACCAGCAAATTCGTTGACAAAAATCGCAAACTCGGTTCCAATAAAGATTGGTTGCATGCTGCACACGGCGGTTGGTTCGCTCGGTCTTGATCGAGCGTGGTGTAATTCGCGTGACTGAAGCTGGCTATGCGACACGCGACGTAGTGGCGAAAAACCGCAAAATGCGATCGAGCTGAGTGCAACGAGGTTGAAGAGACAACGAATGTTTGACAAGGCGACGGTGCGAAGCTTGTTGGCTCGCATGCTGTCAGCCGACTTCAGCGTGAGTTTCCAGACGACAATCCCTCCTGTCTGTCTTTCTCAGCCGGGGCGGGTTCTCACTTGGAGAGAAATAGAGAAGTTTAAGGAAGGATTGTGTTCCCGAAATTGTTGGCGATCTTCCGTTCTGTTTTAGAGAACCAATTATGAAGCGTCTATCGAATTCTGCTTCCGTGACGGTCCTGCTGGTGGTGTTCGGGGTGTTCAAGGCCGGTGCCGCGGCGGTGAAGTAGGGTATTGGCTCGCAATTGGCGTAGAAACGCCACGTCAACTTTGTTGGTCGTATAAGAAACTTTACGTATGAGCCACATTCACAATCTGTAGAGGTTCGTTAATGAGCAGAAAGTTCGTTTTTCCCGCGGCCGTTATTTTTTTGCAGTTCTGGGCATGATCGGTTTCACAGCCACGCCGGCTGTGGCGGTCAAAGAGTTCAAAGATGCGTTTCGGGTCAAGTATATCAATCCCGATAGCAGTGCGGCAAATGACGTCGCCTTGGCCAACGCCTTTTCCAAGGCCAGTTGTGGCGTTTGCCACGCGGGCGGCGAGGACAAGAAGATCCGCAACGACTACGGCAAGCAGCTCGCCAAGCTGGTGAGCAAGAAAGACAAAAAGAATATTGCGAAGATCCATGCCGCCATGGACGCCGTCGCCAAATTAAAGAGCAATCTGTCAGACCCTGCATCACCCACCTTCGGCGAGAATATCACCCACGGCAAGCTGCCGGCGTCCAAGTAGTTTCTGTTGCGAAAAGGGGCAACGGCGAGCGTAGGGTGGGACTCAAAACTTTAGATTAGATGTTCGCGCAACCAATTGCGGAATTCGACATTGACCCGCCATGCATCAGCCACGGGCTGGGCAGTAAAGGGAAGGGTTGGCATGTACGGTACAGGACCGAACTCGGGGGTGACAATCAGCTCGCCAAGGCCCTTGGCACGCCGCGAGGCAAGAATCTGCCGCCATAGCTCGACATGTCGGTCACGGGCGTGTGCCCACTCGGGGGCCAAGGGGTGCGGAACCTGCGGTCCTTCAGCAAACCCAACGCGGGCATGGATGTAGTCGGCCCGAGATAAAGCCAGCTCCATCGCCTCGGGCTGGTCGGAGAGGTCCGATTCATGCACAACCATCCAGTGTGAGAAGTCGGCCGCGATCCGCAGATTCGGCAGTGCTACGAAGAATTGGGCCGCCGCTGGCGCGCTAAACAGAGCCCTGCTGCGATGGGTTTCGTGCATGATCGGAATGCCGACCCGCTGGGCCAACTCACCGGCACGTTCAAAGAGTCGCAAATTGTCCTGAAATGAGAAATAGTCTTTCCCTGTGTGCATGTTGATCCGGCAAGGGCCGCACTCGGCTGCACGTTCGATCCAGCGTTCGAGATATCTCAAATGGCCCGCAGGGGAGTCGCCCTCGGTTAGGATCTGCGCGATGAAGAGAAGCCCCCTCGCGTGGCAATGCTGGATGAATTGCTCGGGAGGCAGTTCCATCATGGAGGGGAGCATTTCGACAGCATCGAAGCCATCGCTTTGTGCGCGATCCAAGAAGCGTAGTGTCTCGCACGGCAGCATTTCCCATATCGATTTGCCGAAAAGGATGTTCATGAAAGTATTCCGTGGAATGGTTAGGCAGAGCAAAGCAATAATTCTTGCAGTCTTCCTGTAGGATGGGATTTAGCCCGTCAAAATTTGGGGTGGACGAACTAAAACCCATCCTGCGACTTGTCAAAGTTATTTTTCGCCTGCTAGTACTCGTCGAAGGCGATCTGATCCGGGGCAACTCCGGCTTCTTTAAGCATGGCTCGGGCGGCCTGAACCATGGCCGGCGGGCCGCAGAGATAGTATTCACGATCCGCATGGCCTTGATGCGTGGCGATATACTCTCGCTGGACGACCTCGTGGATCAGACCGATGTACGACGTCCAGTTGTCGTCTGGCTGCGGCTCCGAGAGGGCGATGTGAAAGTGAAAATTCTCGTGGGCGGCAGCCAAGCCTTTGAAATAGTCGTGGTAGAAGATATCACGAAGTGAGCGAGCCCCATACCAGAAATGGATCTTTCGCGTGGTCTTCAGCGTATCCAGCAGGCACGAGAGGTGCGATCGCAGCGGGGCCATACCCGCGCCTCCGCCGATATAGAGCATCTCGCGGTTGCCCTGCTTCACAAAGAAATCGCCATAGGGGCCAAACGCCCTGACTTTGTCACCCTGCTTCAGATTAAAGACATACGAAGAGCCGACGCCAGCATGGCAATCCTGCCCTCGCGGGGGTAAGGCAATGCGAATATTGAAGCGAAGCCGGTCCTCGACGTCCGGATTACTGGCCATCGAGTAGTTCCGCCGAGTCGCGGCTGGATTGGCAGCCTTGAAATTGAAAGCTTGCTGCGCGGTCCATGCCTCCGCAAAGGGTTCCGCCACGGAAAACAAGCGGAAGGCAATCTCGTCGTAAGTTGGGATCTCAAGCTGCAAGTATTGGCCAGGCTGGTAGTGGAATAGCGGCGACCGCGCCTCTGGCTCCAAGACCAACTCCTTGATGAAGGTGGCCACGTTTTCGTTGCTGACCACGCGGAACTCGTACGCAGTCTCCGGCATGGTCGTTGTGCTGTCGGTCGAAACAATGTTCAGCATCAGCTTCCCTTGTTCGATTCTAATGGAATACGTCTTCAGCCCGACGCGGGCCGGCGGCCGTTGTGGCGAACCATCGCGAACGTCGAAACGGCCGTTGTGCTTGGGGCACTCAATCTGGTTACCAATGACCAGTCCATCGGCCAGATGCGTCTTGCCGTGGGTACACATTCCGTCGCTGGCATGCAGGTTGCCATCCGCTGTGCGGTAGATGGCAAAGGTCCGGCCGTCGTGATCAAACCGCACCGCGCTTTCCTTTTCGATCGAATCCACCGTGGCGACCTCGATCCATCCTTCAATCGCCGGACGGTTGGCGGCGGCGATTAGCAGGGAAGTTTCCGCTGTTGGCAGCACGGCCGGACTCGGAAGCTTGCGCCGCACGTGGTACTTGGGGTCTTTCCTTTGCCGCAGCACGGCCGGAATGATCTCGCGATAGGCTTCAAAAATACTTTCGTAGGGTGTCGGGCAATCCTCTTTGATGATTGCGTGCAAGGCAGGAAGGTTGTAGTAGGGCACCAGCGGAAACATGTGGTGCTCCAGGTGATAGTTCATATTCCAGTATAGGTAACGATTCACGAGGTTCATGTACACCGTCCGGCAATTCAACCGGTGGTCCAGCACATCCTCGGCCAGGCCGGCGTGCTGGGTATAGCCGTAGATTGGCATCAGCCAGCAGCCATAGATGCTCGGCAAACCGATGTATATCAACGGCAGGATACTGTGGGTGTAAAACGCCAGACCGATGACCACGGCATAGATCAGGAGGTAGATCCTCGCTTTGAAAAACACCGCGGGGAATTCCTCTTCGGGAATGTAGGTTCGCTCCTCGGCACTGGTTCGGCCGATACAATGGCGGAACACGCCACGGAAGTAGAACGGCATATTCGCCACGCCGATAAAATTCAGGAGCAGTGTACGGAGTCGTGGCGGCCGCGGAACGGCAATTTCTCGATCACGCCCTACGATGATCGTATCGCTGTGGTGCCGAGTATGACTCCACCGCCAGGGGGTCGATTCACGCACGACCATGAAGGAGGCCATTTCATAGAGGGCGTTGTTCAGCCAATCGGTCTTGAAAGCGGTGCCGTGTAGCGGCTCGTGCCAGCGCGAATCCGAGACCGATCCGTAGATCACCCCGTAAGCCATGAAGGGAAGCACGGCCCACCAAGTACCCCACAACATCCAGCCGAGGACTCCGAAGGAGATCAGCAGCGTGAACCACAACAGCGTGTCGCGTAGGGCCGGTCCATCGCGGCGCTGTAGCAGATCGCGCATTTTCTCATTAGGTACGGGGCATGTATACCATGCGGCCCCGGCAAGCCCCCTCTCGACCGCGCGGACACTTTCCGGCCCCACGAGGCGGTAGTCTTTCCACTGCACGACGCTCATTTTCGACCCTCGATCAGAAATAGGAAATGTAAGATAGGGAACGTCCCCGCATCGACTCGCGTCCAATCGTGTAATGACCTCAGCAATTCTCCAAAGAACCGGAGCATCATTCTACCACGAATGTAATTGCCCATTTTCGCCAACTCGTTTTTCTCCTGGTGTCCTAGCCGGATTGCACGGCCGGAAGGGTTAACCATTCCCTGAGGGT
>JBAWVO010000370.1:0-5818 GCA_037147235.1 Planctomycetota bacterium
ACAGCCTACAATACCACAAGCCCCAAAACGATTCACACACGCTTGCCGGAAGGACCAATCGATTCCCGCTCCGCCAAGCGCAACTGGAATTCGCCAGACTTCCGGCTTTTCGACACTGGCTTTCGCGTTGCCAGGACTCAGTAACGTGACCGTTGCATTTGGCGCAGGCCGGTAGGCTTGGGGGGCATAGCGTGGAGGAGGGGCTGGTGGGAGAGGAGGCGGAGCCGTTGGCCGCTACGAAGGGCAGCCGTTGGGCATGTCGCTGCCATTTGCAGGCAGCGGCATGTGATTCCTGGACCCGCTGTCTGAGCCGCGATCCCGGGTGAGACGCAATCCCACGCTCCGGCAGAAGGCGAGATCCTACGACGGCGACGCCTCGAAATGATCACGCAGTCCCTGAAGTTCTCGCTCGTAGATGAATCCCACACGATCACTCTTGCGCATCGCCTCGCACCACGTGATTACCTCGCTCGGTGGCAGATCGCACTTCTTGAGGGCTTTGACGACCACGCTGAAGCACTCTTCGATATCCGAGGTCATCAATCCCTCATCGCTCATTTCGACCTGGCAGCTTCCTTCTTTCATCAGCTCCAGCGAAAGCTCCATGGCCTGCCGCAAGTGCCCTTGGTCGATTAAGCGACCCAGGTTTCGTTTCACTTCGCTGTAGGCTTCGTAATCGTAGTCGAAATTGTAGTTAATCTCCCGCTCATCAAAGTCGGTGGCGTCCGAGATGGCCTGGCGCGTTGCGGCCACAAGTTCTTTGGGTGGAGTTTCCAGTTCAAACCGCGCATCAAGTCGCCGGAGGAGTTTGTGATCCTCTCGTGCTAGTTCCACGAGAACATCGACCAACTCGTCTTTCGTACGTTTCACCAATGCCTTGCGCAGCCGCTCTGCGGCATGGGTCAAATCCGCAGCCTTCGGCACTTTCTTCAAGCGGCGTTTTGCCATCTTCCATTCCTCGTATTGCTTTCCATAATCCGTGCGGCATCATGGCGACGCGAAGACCAACGCAGCAGTCGCCATCGGCCGATGCCACTATGCTACTGCCAAACCTCTGGAGATTGCAAGGGACGCCCTTGCATCTGGCGCAGGCCGGCAGGTTGGGGGTGGTGCGGTGCAGAGCGGGTGGAGATGGCGGGTGGAGGAGAGGGCGGAGCGGTTATCTGCCAACCCGCCACGGCCGCAAAGTCGCTGCACGACCCCCGCTTGGTGGTGCGGGCCGTGGGAGGCTGGTAGCAATGAGCCGTCACCCCCCCCTTCTGAGAAAGCGTCGGTCACCCAATCCTCCGCGCGCAAGCGGTTCGGCCGGCGGTAAAAACTCAGGAAACTGGCGGTTTTTCTTGACCTACCGAAGATTTGACAGTCTCCCCCGACGTTGCAGCCATCCGCTGCATCGGATGCGGCTTTGTTGGTGCCCCACCGCCACAGGCAAGGGTTCGTTCCACTTGCACGAGTTCTCGACACTTGAGAGACGGCGATCTGGCGGCGGTGGATCTGGTCGCGGCGGTGGATTGCAGGCGCAGGGCAGGCGTGCTACGCTACCATCAGCGGGGCAGAATGCTCCACCAGTTAAGTTGCCAACTCCGTTGAGAATTTTATAGGCGGCACAGGTAATACTCAACGCATGCAGGTCGGATTTGAACGGGAAGGCTTTATTCTCCGACGACGGGTTGTTTGTGGGAGCCACTGGAATCCTGAAACCATATGTATGGGACTGTATAGCTGACCTTGGCATGTGGTTGAATAAACATAAGAGCAGCAAACCCAAGAATGATCCCGACAACGACCAGTACGACAATCCGAAGCACGTGAATGAAGTTATCCAGCACGGGCAGCAGGGCACGAATTAGATTGCGGCACGGCGCTGATGGGGATAAAATTTGTGAAGAAGCTCCTTATTCTGGTGATCGCTATCGCCCTCCTGGCGCTGGCCTTTTCTTGTGGCCGGGTTTTTTTCGACTACTGGAGGTTCATCGAACACGAACACAAATTGAGCGACGAGGTGAAGCACGCTTCGATCGCAACCGCACACATGGGCGATTGTGGTGCTGCCTACGTTGAGGTCTACACGACCACCGGCAACTACAACCGGCTCGAGTTCTACTTCCGTGATAGAGACATCGATGACGAAAAACTCAGGAATCTCGAGGGGTTGACGGTGATAGTTGGGCTTGATCTCTCCGGAACGAAAATCACCGATGCGGGCCTTGCCTCGATTAAGGGGCTGACGAACCTCGAGTACCTTCAATTGGCCAACACCGCAGTTACCGACCGCGGATTGGGGGAACTTATCGCCCTCCCCAAACTCCAAGCATTGGACTTGGTCAACACGAAGGTGACCCAAGAAGGTGCGAAGTACTTGGAGCAACTGTCGAAGCTGAAGGCGGTTTATGCAAAAGGAACACGATTAACCACAGTCCGTGGGGTCCGAGTCGATATTAGCGTTGACTCAAAGCAGTGGCCGTGGAAGCGCGGCACCTATCACGTCGATCCGCTGGACACCGTTAGACGTTTTCGCCCCGACGGGAGCAAAGAACCCGAGGAATAAGGACGGGGGATAAGGGCCAGGTCTGTCATTTATACTGCACTTTAGGCGAATTCTGGCCTTGATCAATCAAATTGCCCTTGCCAAAAAAACGGCTCTCGACGATGGTTGGTGATTGAAACATTTCATCAAACCCATCGGGAGAGCCAAGGATGGCTAAGTATAAGGGTTCTTCAAGGCGTCCGCAACCGCAACACAAGCAACACAAGAAGTCTCAGCACGATAAACGCAAGCGACTTCAGAGTCCGAATCCCAATCGAAAGAGGACAACCAAGGCCAAAGTGCCATTGACCGGCGCGATGCAGGCGGCGGTCTCCGTTTTGCAAGCGGTCATGGACCGCAGGATCGCCTTTCGGCTGGCAATCGTGGTCGCGGGGATGTTGCTGGCCGACGATCGACGCACCGCCAGTGCCTGGTTCGCCACGGCAGGCGTGCAAGACGATTGGGACCGGTTCTATGATTGCCTGACCAGTGTGGGGCGGACTTCGGAAAAGTTGGCCACGGCAGTACTCGGCCTGGTCGTACAGAAGTTCGCTCCTGCGTTCGGCGATCGCATTCTGTTGGGGATGGACGATTCTCCTACCTCACGTTATGGACGGCATGTGGAAGGTGCTGGCATACATCACAACCCGACTCCCGGACCAGCAGACGAGAAGTGGCTGTACGGACACAACTGGGTCGCCTTGGCTTGGCTGGCAACGCATCCGGCGTGGGGCGTGATTGCGTTGTCGCTGCGCTCGATGCTGTACGTCCGTAAAGTCGACGTTCCGAAGCTAGCGGAAAAATATGGATGGGAATTTCGCACCAAGCATCAACTTGGCGTGGTGTTGTTGACTTGGTTCATGCAGTCGATCCATGCGCTGGGGGTGAAAGCGAAGGTATGGTTGGTGGTCGATGGTGCCTATGCAGCACGACCGTTTCTCATGCCGGTACTCGCTTTGGGCATCGTTGTCGTCAGCCGCTTGCGAAAGGACGCCTGCCTTTACGACTTGCCAGAAACACCTGATCCTCGCCAAGTCGGGCGACACCCCACCTATGGCAAGAACAAAATCAGTTTGGCGAAGCGTGCTGCACATCGTGAGGGCTGGCAAACAATCACCTACAATTGCCGAGGCGTTGAGGTGACTCGTCAGTACAAGAGCTTTCTCGCGACATCCGAATTGGTCAGCGGCCAGATCCGTGTGGTGATTCTTCGCTTTGAGGACGGTAGTTGGGCACCGCACTTCTGCACGGACACATCGGCGGAAGTACGAGAAATCCTGGAGACGGTTGCCGCACGCTGGGCGATCGAAGAACATTTCCACGAAGTGAAGGAGGTTTGGGGTGCGGGGCAGCAACAAGTTCGCAATGTATGGTCAAGCGTTGCTTGTTGGCACTTGAATCAATGGCTGTACACGTTAGTCGAGTTATGCTGTTGGGACGTGCCGAAATCTGAGTTGGCCGACCGTCGAGCGCGCTCCTGGGACAATCCCGATCGTCGTCCCTCCCACGCCGACCGCCGCCGTTGGATTTGCCGTGAAATGCTGCGAAAAAAATTTCTCGCCACTCTACCCAACAGGCCAGACAGACATAAATTCCGGACACTCTTTGAAACCCTGATTGCCCTCGTCACTTGATCGCCTAAAGTGCAGGTCATGAGCCAGGGAGTTCATGCAACCGAGTCGGGTGTGGCTGGAACCCCACATGATAGCGGTGGCGGGGGCAAGAATAAGCGGGTAATGTGAGTGCTCGCTGGTGAGTGCGACGGATTGCCGCAAGTGTTCTTTGGAACTTTAGCAACGCATTGCCGTTTTCAGCGCCAACGGCGCGCAGGGGTAGCGTGGTTCCGTTGGACCATCAACAAAAAGAGCCACCCGCACGAACGCATACGGATCGGTCGATGGCTTTGGAGATTTGAGACCGCCATTCGATTGGTTCGGCAGCCAAGCCGATGGCTTCCGCAGTCGCCGGTCTTACTTATGCCGATTCCTTAAACTGTCGAATTCGTACATCTCGGCCTGGAAGATGCGCGATGATCTCTAGCTCGCCGCCCAGGGCTCGAACGAGTCTCTGCAACGTGCTGACCTGAATGTCGTCCTGCGATTCAATCCGGGACAACGTGGGCTGTTTAATGCCCAGGCTCGCAGCGACCTCCTCTTGAGTCAGTCCAGTGGCCTGACGGATTTCCGACAGCAACATCTCTGCCATCATCTCTTTGGCACGGATCTTGGCGCGAGAGAGAGATTCCGGCGGCATCGTCGCTTCCAATTCTTTGAATTTCCTGGCCATCAGATCAACCTTTCCTTTTCCAGTGCCAGCAGGTGCTCGTCGTACAACCGGTCGGCCACCGGAACCATTCGGTCGTAAAACCGGTCATCGCCAGTCTTGTCGCCGCCAACGAGCAAGATCGCGCAACGTCGCGGATCGAAGGCAAAGAGCGTGCGGAGCGGCCGCCCCTGGTGCTGCGTCCGCAGTTCTTTCATATTGGAATGCCGCGAGCCTTGAATGGCATCAACATGCGGCCTTCCCAAATGTGGTCCAAGTTGCCGCAGGAGTTCAACGCTGGCGGCAATTGATTCCTGCTCTTGCTCACTCAGCAGGTTCCACCACGCACCAAATTCGTCCGTGAACTCGATTTCCCACATGCTCTTATTATAGCATATACGCTATATTTGTCAAGTGCGTGTTCTTGGGGCATGCCCAAACTTCTTGACCTTTGGCCGATGGGCACGGCCGGAAGAGTCGGCAGGTCCGGCACACTTGCTGGCCAGCGAGGCGGGCAACTTTATCACGGGGGTTGTGCTGGTGGTTGATGGCGGGGCGCTAGCTGACGCGACAACAGACCATTTTTTGCAAGCAAAGTGGCCGTCGTTCCCCTTCGTATCCTGCGTCGGTCACCCCCACCGCCGCATCGAAGCGGCTCGGCCGCCGTCAAAAAGTCAAAAAACTGGCGGTTTTTTTTGACCCGCCGACGATTTGACACTCGCGCCTGACGTTCGAGGCAAACTCATGCCGAGATTGCCCTCCTGCCCGACACCTTCTTGCAACTACCCGATCCGTGCCTGGCGTTGAGCGGTTGCCGGCCGGGCTCAAGAAAGCCTCTGAGAATGCCTCTGGCGTGGGTAGATGCTTATGAAGGCGGGACACACCGATGCGTATTTGGGATACCAGGGGGTAGAATGTCATGGCGAAAACCAAGCGGCGTCAGTGTTCAGCGATTCCCGGAACGCACTTTGCTAACGGCTTGTAATCTATTGGTATTAAAGCACTTATGCATTGTTTCTTCATTGGTCT
>JBAWVO010000371.1:0-5803 GCA_037147235.1 Planctomycetota bacterium
ACCCAGGCCATCTGATAAGGTCGCGGAAAACGCGTCCAACCCGTCCATGCGTCCATGCGTCCAGATTTATTCTGGACGCGTTGGACGCGTTGGACGCAATAATCCAGGTTTCAAGGAAAGCCTGAGAACTAAAACCTAGTGGTACTACAGTCTTTACTGTAGGCCACCCAGGCCATCTGATAAGGTCGCGGAAAACGCGTCCAACCCGTCCATGCGTCCAAGCGTCCAGATTTATTTTGGACGCGTTGGGCGCTTTGGGCGCTAAAATGCAGACCTTCTATCTTGGCCGATGATCGCGGCAGATCGTGGGCATTCCAGCGTGGTCAGAATGTTGTCCACCCACCCAACATTAGAAGTCGGAAAACAGCGTCCACAGCGTCCACAGCGTCCAAACCCCTGTTTTCCGAAGGTCTCATGGACGCAGTGGACGCTAACTTCTAAGCCACGGCCTTTTTTGACGCAGCGACTCTGCCAAAACACTTGCTTTCGACCGCCCGCCGCGGCGATGAATCTGGCATATTCGCGACCATGAGAGGCACAAAACAGCATCCACTGCGTCCATAGCGTCCAGATTCGGTGCTGCATTTTACGTGGTTTGACGCTCTGGACGCTCTGGACGATGAAATGCAGACCTGTTATCTACGGCACCATCACCCTTAACCATTTCACAGGAGAGCAGCATGACAATATCATTCTCGACGGGTTAATTTCAAGTCTTTCACCCTCAGAGATACAACATGCAAAACGAAATCCCCGGCCTGGTGGGTATTATTGGCTTGACCGCTGCCGTGATCGGCACGTGTGGCGTCATCGCGGTTCAGTCGGCGACGATCGTGCCCCTGGTCATCGGAGGTGCGGCAGTCGTGGTCAGCGTGTGGGCTGTCCAGGCCGTCAACAAGAGGTAAATAACATGCGCTGAGATCCTGGCCAGGTCGCCTGGGATCGAAAAGCGGATACAATAACAAGCGACCAAACAAAGGAACCTGATTTATGTTGAGCAGAGTTATCAAAAGGAGCCGCAAGGCTCTCACCCTCGTCAATAACCGTTTCGCTCCCACCGCCGCCGAGCTGAAGGCCAGACAGCAAGTTGCGTTTTCGGTCTTGCACCCGCAAGTGGAAATCATGAAGCGGTCGCCCATGGCGCAGTTCGCCGTAGGTACGGCCATCAGCGGTCTCGTCCTCAGTGGCAATCTTGCATCCGCCGCTGGCTTGGCCGGTGCGTGGATTTTCGCGAAACCGCTGACTCACGCCGTTGCGGGTGGTGTGGCGGGCGTTGGCCTGATCGACGCGAAGTTGCTGGCCGCCATCGAGCGGCTCCAGTCGATGCAGTTCGAGCCAGCGGAAGCGATAATCACGTCGTAGACAGAAGGGAATGTATCTTGATCGACAAGGTTTTTGACCTGTGCGTTGATCTCTTGGACTGGGGTGCTCGGAAGTGCGGCACAACCTACAAGCGGATCAATGTCTACGTTTTCTGTGTTATTCTGCCGCTGATCTTGTTGGGGCAGAGTGCCGCGATCATCTGGCTGCTTCTCCGCTGAGCAGCATCTTGCTTTTCACGGCCACGGCCTTCACTGTCAGTATTCAGGAAGGCCGTGGCTCGCCTTACTGTTCTCTGGCAGCTTAGCGAATTCTTTCGCAACCCTCGGCTTGTGGTTTCTGCAAGATTCATCACTTTCAACAAAGAAAAGGAGGGCGACATGCCCCTAAAAACGAACATCGGCGTCAGCCGCAAGGTCGCAGACAATAAATACGGCTCACGCGGTGCCAGCGTGAATCTGGAAGTCGAACTGGATTCGACACTGATCAACGAACCTGAGCGGTTCCACGATCGCATCCGTCAGGTCTTCCGACTGGCTCAGCAGGCCATCGACGAAGAATTGACACGACAGCAAGCCGACGGCACCGCGAGCCAGACGAACGGTGCTACCAATGGTCATGCCCAGCAGACCGTCAGCAATGGCAACGGAAATGGCAATGGTCACGCCACGAATGGTAATGGCAACGGCCAGAACACCAATGGCAACGGCCGTACCGTGACGAACATGTCCGAAAAGCAACTCACGTATGCCCGCCAGCTTGCTAAGCAGATCGACGGTCTTGGCGTTCGCCGCCTGGAAAGTCTTGCTCAGCAGATGTTTGGAAAGCCGGTGACAGCTTTGACCACACTCGACGGTTCCGGACTGATCGACAGTCTGAAAGCGATCAAAGAAGGCCGTATCAACCTCGACACCGTACTGAACGGAGCTGCTTAATGAGCACAGGGTTAATTGGCTTCGATACGATTGGACAGCGACAAGGTGAAGCGGATGCGTATATCTCGGCATCGAGATTGAGCTGCTGGCTTACTTGTCCGCTAAAATGGGCTTATCGATACCTGGAAGGTATCCGCACGCCAACGACTCCTGCTTTGTTCGTAGGAAAGGCTTGCCATTCGGGCTTAGAGATATATTACAGGCATCTGCAACTCGGCATCACGCTGGAAACCAACGAGGTTACCGGCAAGTTTTTGGAGTCGTGGGCAGGGCTTGTTGACCAGGAAAAGCCGACGTTCAAGGATGTTGCCGATGAGCAAGCCCTACGCAAGCAAGTGTGTGGCTTGGTCGAGGCATACTTGGCTATCGCACCGCCGAATGAAAAGCCGTTGGCCGTCGAGGTTGCCGTGGAAGCACCGTTGTTTGATCCTGAAAGTGGCGATGATCTGGGCATGCCTTTGGTCGGCGTGATTGATCTGGTGCTCGAAGGAGAATTTGGACCTGTGATTGCTGATTTTAAGACCAGCAGCAGAAGCAGCGAACCGATGGAAATCTCGCACGAGATCCAGCTTTCGAGCTACGCGTGGCTCTACAGGCAGATCACTGGCCGTAAGGAAGCTGGGATTGAGATTAGGTCGCTGATAAAGACCAAGGTGCCCAAAATTGAATTCCACGAATATGCTGCCCGAACGGATGCTCATTTCAGGCGGCTGTTCAGTGTGATTCGTGAATATCTCGATGCGTTGGATTCTGGCAAGTTCAATTACAGGCCAGGGTTCGGATGCGCCATGTGCGACTACAGAACGGAGTGCCAAGGCTGGTCTGGCTAGCACGGCAGTTCACTTCATTCCGATCGATAACGAACAACAGAGGAGGTACTATGGGAGCACGACAAAAGTTGAACCAGCACCACATCGTGGGTGCCATCGGTGTGGCCGCCATCGTCGGCGGCTTGGCTGGGTCGTGGATCATTTTCGTGGCCGTCGCGGTGGCGATGATCGCTGGCAGCATTCACACGGGCGAAATACGGCCTGACAAGGGCATTCGGTAAGACTTGCATGCCCGCGAACGTGAAGAAACCCGTGCAGCCCCGTTCCGTGTTGGCCTCGTACAGCGAGGTTGGCACGGGCGGCGGCTGCATGGAAGCCCACCGCGTTACTATGGCGACGGCGGGCTCTTTTTTACCTGTCAGACGATGATCCGTATCCGAAACGTCGCTATCAAGCTGCCCTTCGTGCCGATTCCGTCCATCGAGACGGCATGGACAGGATGGTTGGAGTGTCGTCTTGTGGTTCGAGTTGATCGAAGGCCGATGGCTTCGCACTATTTTCCTGCTACCCGCTTCCGCCACGCCCAGCCCAACAGCCCTATAATACTGACGCCGAGCAGCGATAGAGTTCCTGGTTCGGGAACTGTTTCCATTGTGGGTGAAGAAAATCGCGAAGCCACCGACAATATCATTGGGGAGGCGAAGAAGGCAGAGGGATCAAATATCAAAGTCCCACCGGCACCGATGGTCAATCTCGTCTCGGTGGGCAGGGCATTGGAGTTTGTCACGTAAAGCGTACCGTCATCCACTGTTGTTCCGCCCATGTAGGTGTTGCTGCCGCTGAGGATTAACTGGCCACTACCCGTCTTGAGCAAGGCGAGCGTTCCGCCAGTGTTCCTGATCGTTCCGGCGAAATTGCCACTGTCGATGCTAAGCGTATGGCTGCCAGTACCGCTATGAGTCACGATACCGGAGCCGGTCAGCGAACTAACATTCGCGTCAACCGCATTTAGATCTAGTGTACCATTGATCGTGAATCGCCCGTTGAAAGAACCCTCTCCTTTGATGTAGCCTGTAAAGGTCAGGCCGCTGCCAGTGCCATCGACGTTGCCATTGATAATCGACGCAGCGGCCAGAGTGTTGGGGGTGCTGATAGTCCCTTGGCCGACGAGGCTATTGCCGTAATTGAGTACGATGCCTTTGGCCGCGACGAGCGTACCTGAGTTGCCACCGTCGCCAATCTGCGTCAAAGAACCCAAGACGGCCTGATTCATGCTGTAAAGCGTCACCGTGTTCGCATTGGTGTAGAGTTCGCCATTGCTCGCAAAACCGGCGGGCGAGGTCGAATCGCCCAGGGTCAGGTTGCCGGTGGCGTTGATGGTTGAACCGTAGCCAGCGGCAATCTTCCCGTTGACGGCTCCCGAACCCGAGAGGGCACAGCCCACTCCAAGTGAAATCCCCTTGAGGGCGTTTATGGTTCCGCCGCTAAGGGTCGTCAAAACTCCAAGATTGGTGAACTGTTTGCTCCCCAAAGTGACCGAATTGCTGCCGACGTCCAGTGTTCCGGCATGACTGAAGCCTGTGAAGGATGTGGAGTCGCCGAGGGAGAGATCCCCTGAAGCGAGGATTGTAGATCCTGGTAACCCCGTGATATTGCCTCGAACGATTCCCGAGCCGCTCAGCGTCGTCCCCACGGCAAGCTGGACATTCCCACCGTTGGGCAAAGCACTGCCACTCACGTTGAGCGTGCCCTGGCTGACTACGGTTCCGCCGCTGTACGAATTGCTGCCCGAAAGCGTAAGGGTGCCGCTGCCACTTTTCGTCAGGCCAGCACTGCCGGCGAGATTTGCCGAAACGATGCCCGTTTGGAAATTGAAAGCACCCCCGTTCGCTATGAGAGTTCCATTCTGGAGGGTGCCGCTCTGAAGCGTAATCGTAGAAGATGTCGTTTGGCTCAATCCGCCTAGGTCGAGTACGCTTCCTCCTGTTACGGAAATCGGACTTCCCGGCGATAGAGAATTTACGGCTGCCAGCAAGAGGGTGCCGCCGGTAACGCTCGTCGTGCCGGCATAGGTATTGCTCGCACTGAGTATCAGGGTGCCGGTTCCGGTCTTCACAAAGGTTCCCCCGCCGCGAATGACCCCGGAATACGTGGTGCTGGACGAGTTATCGCCACCGGTGCTGAGCATGCCACTGCCCAGGTCTATCGGAACACTGCCGCTCAAAGAGCCGGCAACGAGGTCGAAAGTCCCTAGACTGAGCATTCCTCCGTTTAGTTGCATCCGTCCAGCCACGGTCGTTTGATCCAAAAGAGCAAATGTTTTGGAACTTGTGATTGTGCCGTAGGTCTGAATGGTGTAAATGTCCACCACACTGCTGAGGATTTGGCCATTACTGTCAAGCTTGCTATATCCGCCACCAAAGAAGACCTTACCATCTGCCGAGGTCGCCGCAAGAGAATAGCGTGCCTGCGACAGGTTCGTCGTGGACCAGGAGTTTGTGGATGTGTCGTAAATGTCCACAACGCTGCTGAGGGTGAGGGTGAGGGGGACGAAGTCCTCCTTGCTGACTCCGCCGCCAAAGAAGACCTTACCACCTGCCGAGGTCGCCGAAATACGCGAGCGTGCCTGCGAGAGGTTCGTCGTGGACCAGGAGTTTGTGGATGTGTCGTAAATGTCCACCACACTGCTGATGCCACTGCTGCCGTACCCGCCGCCAAAGAAGACTGCGCGGGACCCGGAAAACTGGGCGCACGGTTAAGGTGTAAAATGGATGTCCT
>JBAWVO010000372.1:0-5748 GCA_037147235.1 Planctomycetota bacterium
CATTTCGCGGGCATCCGTGCTCCACGCACCCTACGTTTGCATCGGCCACTCGCCACGGTAAAGGCGGGATAGATCTGGAGTGGTGCCACGTAGGGTGCGTGGAGCGAACCAAACCCGGGAAATGGTGGGTTGCGCACGAAGTCGAGACGCTGAAAGCACTTACCGCTGTTACAGATCAGTTCGCGTAACGCACCGTTCGATGCTTCACCCACCCTACGGCGCAGCCTTTTCCACCGGTTTCGTGGCCTCTTCAGCCTTGGCGGCCGGCTTGGTCTCCACTTGCCGTTTCAGTTCAGTCTCCGGAATGTCCGGCTGCGCGGCACCATTAAGGACGCGATCCTTTGACTGTAGCGTGGAGGTGGCGGCATCGACGTTGGTCAGAATGTGGGTGGCCGACGCCTCGCTGCCGTCGGCCAGAATGCCGGAATACTTGACCAGCCAGCGGTTGCCGTCATGGACCCAGACGTTCTCGCCAAAGCCGCCGTCGGAATCGAAAACCCAGGAACGGATGCGGCTGGTGCGGGGATCCCAGCCGATGATCTCGGTGCCGCCATGCAAGAAGGTTTCTTTGCCTTCGACCCTGAACTTACGGATCAAGAATGCCTGGCTGGAAGTCCACTCGCAATCGGTGTGGAGAGTGATGCCGGCCTTCGAGGTCTCACTCGACCAACGGCCGACCAGCCACTGGATCGCTTTCAAGTGATTCGTCTGGGACGGCAGACGGGTGATGGTCTCACGGGCACTCTCAATCAGCCAGTAGCCATTTTGCTTGACTAGGACAAAGGCGACGACAGGGGCACCGCCCGTGGCGACAGCCGGTTTGACTTCGGCCGTCGCATCGACCAGGGCGAGACCTCCGTTGACCAACCGGAAGCGGTTTACGTGAATTTGGAGCTTTGTCTCCTTACGAGCAGCAAACGCCTCCTTGAACTGTTTCTCGATGTTTTCGCGACCATCGGCCTGCGCTCCGGCAGGACCGACAAATTCGCCGTTTTCGGTCCAGCAGGCTGCCAAGCCCTTGGCGTTGCCTTCGTTGAAGCCGGTTTCCAATTGGGTCAGCAGGGCAAGGATGGCCTGCCTTTCCGAGGTTCCAGCGGCAGGTTTTTCATCGGCGAAGACGGTCGTGGCACCCACGATGACGAGAAAAATGGCAGAAAAAGTACCAATCAGGCGATGCATCCTAAAACTCCATGAACGAGAAATTTTCACAAACCAATAGGTTATCAATTTGAACTGCCGGCCGCTTGGGCGCGGGTGGTGACTTCAGCCCCCAACTGGTTCAGAAAGGCCTTGGCCGCGTTGTAGTCGGCGGTATCGACGCCTTCCCTCAGCCGCCACTCCAGCACGGCTTTCATATCCTCGACGGTGCTGGCCATCTTGCGATAGTCGGCCGGCGTGGGAAGACTCAGCTTCGGCGGGGTGCGGCGATAGGGTGCTTCAATCTTGGAACGCTCGGAGGCAAAACACGAATCCTGCAACGCGGTCGGCCACTGGATGATGTCCATGGCCACCGGAGGCGGTCCACCTGCGGGCGCAAAGCCAACGGGAACCGCCGGAGCACCGGTAGCAAACCCCGTGGCCCTCCGCTGGGCCGACTGCTGAGACTGCTGCTGGAACCACCAGTCCTGGTTCGCCTGGCGCTGGCTCAAGATCGAATCGGTCCGACTCTGGGCCTGGCTGGACAACATATCGCGAATGCCGCTTTGCACGACTTGGTTTTGCGCCATCGTCCTCTGTTCCCCAGCCTGCATGCTCTGTGCCTTGAGCTGCATGGCGGTTGCCTGCCGGAAATCGGCTCCGAGCAAGGCGGCTGAGCCATTCATGCCACCCCAACCGCCATTGCCATAGCCCGGAAAGAACTGAGCCGAAGCCGGACCAGCCAGCCCGAACATTCCGCCGGCAACCAGCACGGCTATGAGAATTCGATGTTTCATCTTCCACCTCCGGGAACTTTCGGCACGATGGCAACAAGTGGGCGAACCGGCAAGGTAACGATACCGGCCCCACCGGAACAGAGTACCATTATACCCGCTGAAAAGGCAAGAAACCAGTCTATCAAAAAAACGGCTCTCCGCCAAGTTTGTGGTGCGGGCGTCTCGCCTGCCTAGTTCAACCACAACATCTTGGGCAGGCGGGACGCCCGCACCACAATTATCCGCAAACCCGGCGGAGAGCCAAAAAAACTAGCCATGCCTAGGAGACCGCCGCTTCAAGGTCGGATGTTTCAAAACGGCGGGTCAATTCGCTACGGAGCAAGTGGCTCTCCCGTTCAAACTGTCCATGGGTGAGGAAACCCATGTCGACAAGGACATCGCCTATCGGAAGTTCCCGCGATTTTTGGATCAATAGCAATTGATTCAGATCGTCTTCGCTGAGGATGTCCATTTCGATCGCTAATTGGCCGAACGCCTTCGGGCTGTCGGCCTGCTGCCCGAGTACTTCAAAAAGCTGCGCCATCGACATCTTGCCTTCTTGCATGGCAAGCCGGCCCAAAGGAACGCGGCTCATCTGCTGCTGCTTGACGGCAGCGAGCATTTGATCGATGGTCACAATACCCTTCTTAATTAAGTTCAGTTCAAGCCACATGACACGTACCTCTTTTTATATTCGGATCGCCGCTACGGTTCGATTTCTTGCGGCCAAGTGTAATGATCAATGAAGCATAGGATATGAAACTGCGTTTTGCACATTTTTGGATGCAAAATAGTAGGCCGGGACGTTGATGGCACAGCTCTCTGGCCAACTGGGGTCGATGGTCGGACAGTTTACCGTTATCAACCACTAATCCGGAATGAATTCCGTTCTACGTAGGGATGCCACAATCGGACTTTACAATTCTTTTAGGGGGGGACAATTCCATTGAGACGCGATGACGAGTAGAATGAGGTCGGATCGTAGTCCTATCTTTATTCGGAGGAGTCATCGTGAAACGAATCGGGATCTTCTTTATTTTGGTTGCGTGCCCAGCCATGGCACTGGGGGATGGCGGCCGGCCGCCGTATCGGCCGGTGGTGGCAGCACCTTCGACCACGGTTTACGGGGGGGGTGGCTATGGCTACGGCGGCGGTGGGCAGACTGCCCAAGGTGCCGCTTTGCAAGGCATGTCGCAGGTCATCAGTTCCGCGGGTCAATACAACCTGGACACTTCGGCGGCTGCCATCAACTGGACCCAGGCTCAGAGCAATGAGATGCAAAACCGGGTTCAGGGCGTACAAACCTACTGGGACATGCGCAACATCGGCGCCGCGGAACGCGAGAAGCTGCGCGGGCCGCGTCCCACACCGGAAGAGCTTGCCCGTCGCGCCCGCGCCGGTGCCCCGCGCGGTTTGAATGCAAGTCAGATTGATCCTGTTTCGGGGGTGTTGTACTGGCCTGGACCTTTGCAGGATGCCGAATTCCAAACGCAGCGCAGCGTGGTCGATGAGTACACGGCCAAGTGGGTAAAGTACGGTGGACTGGACTACACGGATCAGACGCAGGTCCGCGAGAACATTGATACCATGTTCGACGGTCTGAAGTCGCAGATCAGTTCGATCCCGCCACAGAATTACGTGGCCTGCCGTACATTCCTTCAGAGCCTGCTTTACGCCATCACTCGAACCACCCTCTAACCCCGAAGATCAACAAAGGGAGTTTGCCCATGACAACGAGATATTTAATTTTGATTCTGACTGCCTGTGGCTGTCTAACCCTGGGTGGTGTGAAGCTTTACGCCGACGAGACACCGGTCGCGGCACTCGCGGCCAAGGACTTGAAGTCGGATAATGAGGCCGACAAGCTCAAAGCACTTGACGAGTTGGGTGCCCGCGGCGAAAAGGCGGCCGAGGTCGCCAAGCCCATCGAAGAGTTACTGAAAGACAAGTCGGCCAAGGTTCGCGCCCACGCGGCGATGGCCCTGGGTTCGATCGGCCCCGCCGCCAAGGATTCCGTGCCGGCACTGGCCGAGTTGCTGAAAGACCCTGACGAAATGGTCCGCCGCACCGTAGTACGGGCTGTGCGAGCCATTCACCCCGGCCCGAAAGTGATGATTCCGATCTGCGTCAAGCTGTTGGAGGATCCTGATCCGGCCATCCGCTCTCGGATTATGACCGCCATCGCGGAACAAGGCGTCGAGGCGATGCCTGGTCTGATTGAAGCATTGAAGGACGACAAGGCCGCCTTTTGGGCACTGATTATCCTGCGAGACATTGGTCCCGCGGCCAAAGATGCGATTCCATCGATTACGGAAAAGCTAAAGGATAAACGGCCGGAGATTCGTCGCGAGGCCATCCTTACCCTGGGTGCATTTGGTGAGGCTGCCGTGCCGGCCGTACCGCAGATTGCTGCGATGCTGAGCGATGAACACGCCGGCACCGCTGCCACGTTTGTACTCGGGCAGCTTGGGCAGATTCCCAAGGATGCCGAAGCGACCGTGCGCACCAACGCCAAGAGCAATGACCCCATGCTAAGCACGACGAGCCTTTGGGCCTTGGCGCGGGTCCATCCGGAAGACAAAGAACTGCGCCGCGACACGACCGAGAAGTTGGTTGCAAGTCTGAAGGACAAAAACGCGTTTGTCCGCGTCGCAGCCGCCCGGGCCTTGGCCGCATTGCCGCCTGCCCCGGAAATCACGGTGCCCATCTGGGAAAAGGCCCTGAAGGATGCCGATGAAACCACGATGCGTCATGCCATGGATGCCTTGGCTGCTCTGGGTGCCCAGGCCGTTCCGCGATTAATGGATGCTTTGAAGCACGAGAAATTCCGCGTCGATATTGTTTACGCCTTGGGCCGCATCGGTCCTGACGCCGCTCCGGCCGCAGGCGAACTGGCCAAACTGGTGGAAGATAAAAAATCCCGCGTGGCCCACGAGGCGATCATTGCGCTGGGCAACATAGGCCCCGGGGCAAAGGACGCGGTTCCAGCCTTGGTCAAGGCCCTGGAGCAGACCGCCGACAAGGACTTGAACTTCGCGGCGATCGCTTATGCCTTGGGCAAGATCGGTCCTGGGGCTGCTGCTGCCGAATCGGTCTTGCTCAAGCAGTTGGAGAGCAAGGATGACAATGTGCGGCTGCTGAGTGCCTGGGCACTGGCCCAGATCCGTCCGACTTCGGCCGACGTTGCGGCGAAGACCGTGCCCGTGTTGACCGCTGGCCTTGCGTTGTCGGTACTGGAAGATCGTCTTTTGTCTGCCGAGGCACTAGGCAGTTTTGGCCCGCTGGCCAAGAGTGCGGCCGACGCGCTCAAGAAGGCCGCGACCGATGAGAACAAAGACGTTCAGGAGGCGGCCGCCAAGGCATTGAAGGCCGTCGAGCAAGCAGTCGCCGCACCAACAGCCCCGGTGAATCCCACGACCGCCCCGATCATTGCCGCCGCCGGACCGCTGAAACCCGGCGACTTCGTCGTCACGGTCGAGGACAAGGTCGAGATCGGCGTGAAGGGGAAGCCGGGTGAGATCGTGCCCAAGGGTACGAAACTCAAAGTGTTGGATATCCACGGATCGTGGGTCGGCGTTCGGATCGACGGCAAGGACACGACCGGCTGGCTACTCGCCGAGCAGGTCAGCAAACCGTGAAGTTTGGCATCCATAACCTGATTGGGCTTAACTGGCAGAACACCAGCCTCAATCGTCTCAATCATCCGAACGAGTTTCAGGGTGAAGTGATCGGTGGATCCGATGCTCAGGGGGCATTTATGCCTTGTCCTTCCCCACATCCTTCGGCCGGCCAAGCGTCTTCATGGCCATTTATGGTCATTCCCGGCGCAGCCGGT
>JBAWVO010000373.1:0-5747 GCA_037147235.1 Planctomycetota bacterium
GGGATGTCGCCCTTGGAGATGCGATCGACATATTCGGCCGCCACGTTCAACGGGTTGATCACGGCATCCAGCGTTTCATTGACACCCTGGACGATCGTGCGGAAGTCGCCCTGGTGCTTCGAGGCGTCGGCCCGGGTGGCCAACTTCCCTTGCACACCCGCCTTCGCCAGCATTCCGGCGTCGCTAGTCAATGCGTTTACCGCAGTGATGCAGGCGTTGAGGTTGTTCTTGATCTCGTTAAAATCGCCGTTGTAGCTGTCGGTGATCTTGGTCGGGATGTCGCCCTTGGAGATGCGATCGACATACTCAGCCGCCACGTTCAACGGGTTGATCACGGCGTCCAACGTATCGTTGACGCCTTGCACGATCTTGCGGAAGTCGCCCTGGTGCTTCGAGGCGTCGGCCCGGGTGGCCAACTTCCCTTGCACACCCGCCTTCGCCAGCATTCCGGCGTCGCTAGTCAATGCGTTTACCGCAGTGATGCAGGCGT
The DNA here is from genome assembly GCA_037147235.1 of Planctomycetota bacterium. GTDB lineage: Bacteria > Planctomycetota > Planctomycetia > Pirellulales > Thermoguttaceae > JANXQG01. The sequence continues at coordinate 491 of JBAWVO010000373.1, forward strand.
TGAGGTTGTTCTTGATCTCGTTAAAATCGCCGTTGTAGCTGTCGGTGATCTTGGTCGGGATGTCGCCCTTGGAGATGCGATCAACATACTCAGCCGCCACGTTCAACGGGTTGATCACAGCGTCCAACGTGTCGTTGACGCCTTGCACGATCTTGCGGAAGTCGCCCTGGTGCTTCGAGGCGTCGGCCCGGGTGGCCAACTTCCCTTCCACACCGGCCTTCGCCAGCATCCCGGCGTCGGCTGTCAAGGCGTCCACGGCCTCGATGCACTGGTTGAGGTTGTTCTTGATCTCGTTGAAGTCGCCGTTGTAGGTGTCGGTGATCTTGGTCGGGATGTCGCCCTTGGAGATGCGATCAACGTACTCGGCGGCCACGTTCAAGGGGCCAATCACGGCATCGAGCGTCGCATTGACGCCTTCGACGATGGGACGGAATTCAAGGCTTACCAGTTCCGGGTTGCTGCGGGTCTGGAGCTTGCCGGCCACGGCCGCCTCGGATAGTTTCTTCGCTTCGCCGATAAGGGTCGCGAGCATCTTGGAAATGTTCTTGGAAAGGACCACGCCCAAAATGAGCATCAGCGTGGCACCAATGCCGATGGCGGAAAACATCGTGACCATTGCAGTGCTGCTGGCCGCCTCAGCCTTCTTCGTACCGTCTGCGGCGAGGTCGGTATTGATCTTAACAATATCGTTCAGAAGCGATTCGGCGGTCGAGAATGCTTTCCGATTGGTCACGAGGGCCTGCGTGGTCATGGCGTTGTAGGCTGCCTCTTCGACCTTTGCGTCGGCCTTGCGGACCTTTTCCCACTCGCGACTCAAGCGGAGGAACTCCTCGTGGTCGCGTTTCCATGAGGTCCAGGCCGGAACGAACTCTTTCCACTTGGCCTCTTCCTCCTTGGTCTGCGGTAGCGGTTCGTAGATCTTCCATGCCTTCTCGGCCCGATCCCAGGCACTCTTGATTCCGTCATAGCGCTGCTGGCGCCCCGCGTCGTCAAGCGTCTTGCACATGAGCGCGTTTTCTCTGGCGTTGACCGACGTCTGGGCCTCACTGACTACCAGTAGGCTCTCCACGCTGGGCAACCGGTTCGTGCCGAGGTCGTCGATGTAGTTCGAGAGCTTGCTGATTCCTTGGTTGCCGACGAAGCCGACTACTGCGGTGATTAAAATCGCGAATCCAAATCCTCCCAGGACCTTGGTCCCGGTCTTCATCTTTTCAAACATGTTCTTTCCTTTCGGTGTGAAACAAAACAGGTAGGTTTGCCGGGCGGCGTCAACGGCCCGACAATACATGGTGTGTCATACCACGGTGCGGCAGAGGTCTGTCTTTGGACAGGCCGACGCGATCTGCCGTGCCGGAATCCAAGCGGCACACGTTGGCCGCCGGGACTTCGATCTTGCGATACACTTGGGCGTGGGGCGCAACCTGCTGCAGCAGGGGACGCAACGCCTCGGGAACCTTCTGCGTGTGTTCCATCACTAGGCAGTTAACCCATATACAAAGAAATAGTTTAAGAATAGGCACAAGCAAAATAAATGTTTGAATTTTGCATATTTGTGCAGAGTGTGAATAATTTACTAAGCCAGAGCCTGCCGACGGTCGTGACCGGCAGAAATCATTGCATCGACTTTCCCCGCAATGCTACGCGGATCTGTGTTCCGTTAAACTGCGAATGGGGATCGCTGGCTCTGGGAATGGCCTTCGCCGGTCCTTAGGACCGGCGCACCAATAACTGTCGTGTTTTGCGCATTCGCCGAGCAGGGGCAGACGGCACACGGAGTGTGCCTGCTACTTTTCTTGCGACACTTATTGATGCGCCGGTCCTTAGTGCATCTTTGGGAACATCTGTCGCACCATGGTAATCGCGGCAGGCCCGACAAGCACGACGAAAATGCCTGGAAAAATGAAGAGTACCAGCGGGAAAAGCAGCTTGACGGCCGTCTTGGCGGCTTTCTCCTCGGCCAACTGACGGCGGCGGGTCCGCATCGATTCACTCTGCACCCGCAACGCCTGTGCAACGCTGGAACCAAACTTGTCGGCCTGAATCAAGACGGCGGCCAGCGAGCGCAGATCGGCCACGCCGGTCCGCTGCCCCAGGTCGTGCAAGCATTCGGACCGCGTGCGGCCCATCTGCAACTGGAAGTTGGTTAGGGCAAACTCGGCCGCAAGCACGGGGTAGGCATTCTTCATTTCGTCGCCTACCTTGCGCATCGCCTGATCCAGGCCAAGACCGGCCTCAACGCACACGACCATCATGTCCAACACGTCGGGCAGGGCCAGGAAGATCGCCTGCTGGCGCCTACGCGCCAGGAATCCTAAAACCATGTCGGGCAGCCAGAAGCAAACCGCACTCACGCCAACCACCCAAATCAGCGTATTCTGGCTGAATCCTTTTGCCCATAGCAACATGCCGCCGCCGAGGAAGAACCCGGCCATCAGCATGGCGAACTTCAGACCATAGAAGATCGGCACCAGCCCCTCGATGCGGAAGCCGGCACTGGCCAGTGTGTTCTTCAGTTTATTTGCTTCGACCGCGTTCCTCGGCGCGAATGCCTTGGTCAAGGCCGACGTCTTTTCCAAGACCATCGCCACGGTGTCAGGCTTCTTCAGAATGGCTTCGGCCTGGGATGAACGGCGCTTCTGCGGGTTTTTGATCTCATCCAACCGCTCCACGGCCCGCGGCTTGGAGGCGGCCATGTACTCCAGGCCGAACCAGGCAATTGCGGCGAACAGACCGAAAATCGCCAGCGGAATGAAGTCGCTGAACGTGAATAGCGTCGGTGAGGCTGCTGCAAACATGAATTACACCTTGATATCGACAATCTTTTTGATTACCACTGCGCCCAAAATTTGCATGAATATGGCGACGGCCAGCATCTTCTTCCCCGCCGGATCGGTGAAGAGCAGCGACACGTACTCGGAATTCAAATGGTACACAACCATGAACAGCAACAGCGGCAAGGCCATCAGGACCACGCCCGAGAGCCGGCCTTCGCCCGTCAATGCCTGGACCTGGCCAAGGACGCGAAAGCGGTCGCGAACCAACTCGCCGATCTTATCGAGAATCTCCGACAGGTCTCCGCCCGTCTGCCGTTGCAAAACCACCGCCGTGACGAAGAACCGCAGGTCAAGGTTGGGTATCCGCTCGCACATTGCCCGCAGGCTGTCGTCCATGGCCACGCCCAGGTTCTGTTCCTCAAACACGCGGCCGAACTCTTTTCCAATCGGCGCGCTCATCTCGGTAGCCACGGCACTGAAACCGAAGGCTAGGCTTTGCCCAGCCCGCAGAGCACGGGCCATCATTTCCAATGCGCCTGGAAGTTGCGTGCTGAAAGTCTTCAGCCGCTTCTTGCGCCGCCAGAGGAGCCAAAACATGGGCAACGAACCGGCAGCGAACGCGGCCGGTGGAACCACCGCCACGGGACTTTTCATGGCAATCGCCACGGCAGATCCGGCCAAACCCAGGATCACCGAGACCACCGCCAGCTTGCCGACCGTGAGCGTCGTATCGGCCTGCTTGAAGAGCAGATCGAAGTTTGCGAACTTGTCGAATAACTGGGCCAGCATGTTGGGCGCATCGTCCAGCGGCCGCGACAGGACGCTGTTGTCCTTGAGCAAATTATTCATGCTCGACGGCGAAGCGACGCCGGTGAGGATATCCAGCCGATCCTCGATTCGCGACGTTTGCGGCTTGGAAAAGAGTATTGCCACTCCGCCCACGAGGGCCGCAACGCCAATGAAAGCCAGTAAACCAACGAGCAGTGGATTCATATCTAATCCTCCAACATGACACGTTCACGGAAAGCACTGGCCGGTAGACGGACGCCGGCCGATTCCAAGCGAGACATGAACTTCGGCCGCACGCCGGTCGACACGAAGCGGCCGAAAGCACGGCCCGCCTCGTCAATGCCATCCTGTATGTAACGGTAGATGTCTTGCATCACGATCGTGTCCTGCTCCATGCCGCAGATCTCCGTGATGTAGGTGATCTTGCGCGGCCCGCCTTGCAATCGCGAGGACTGCACGATCAGGTTCACGGCACTGGCGACCTGCGTCCGCATGGCCTTCAGCGGTAGATCAAAGCCGGACATCATGATCAAGGTTTCCAAACGGGACAGGGCGTCGCGAGGCGTATTGGCGTGGATCGTGGTCATCGATCCCTCATGGCCCGTGTTCATGGCTTGCAACATGTCGAGCGTTTCGCCGCCGCGGCACTCGCCGATGATGATCCGTTCAGGCCGCATGCGCAGGGCGTTTTTCACGAGGTCGGTGGCCGTGATCGCGCCCTTGCCTTCGATGTTTGCCGGCCGCGTCTCCAACCGCACCACGTGGTCCTGCTGGAGCTGCAATTCAGCCGCGTCTTCGATCGTTACCACGCGGTCGGTGTTGGCAATGAAGCTCGAAAGTGTGTTCAGCAGCGTTGTCTTGCCGGATCCCGTTCCGCCGGAGATAATGATGTTCAGCCGAGCCTTGATCGCTCCTTCCAGCAGCATGACCATTTCGGGCGTAAATGCCTTGTAATTCAGCAGGTCTTCCAGCTTGAGCGGATTGGCGCCGAAGCGGCGGATGGAAACGCACGCCCCGTCCAGTGCCAGAGGCGGAATAATCGCGTTGAAACGCGAGCCGTCCAACATGCGGGCATCGACCATCGGGCAAGTCTCGTCCACGCGGCGGCCAACCCTGGAGATGATGCGGTCAATGATCTGCATCAGGTGGTTGTTGTCGCGGAAGACGACGTTCGTCTTTTCCATCTTGCCGCGACGTTCGCAGTAGATGTTCTTAGGCCCGTTGATCATGATATCGCTGATCGTCGTGTCTTTGAGCAGAAATTCCAGGGGGCCGAGACCGAACGTCTCGTCGAGTACTTCGGTCACCAACTGATCGCGTTCCGAGCGGTTCAACAGCTTGTCTTCGCTATCGCAAAGATGCTCGACGACCAAGCGGATTTCGCGACGGAGGATCTCGCCTTCCATCTCACCCACCTTGGTCAGGTCGAGTTTATCGACGAGCTTGCCGTGGATTCGCTGTTTGAGTTCTTCGAGCGAAGATTCCTTGGTATCGCTGCTTTGCCGCAGAGGCATGCGAGTTGGAGGCATGACGTTCGACTCTTCCTGCCGTAAGGGTTTTTTGAGTCCGGGGAAATTTGTTATCCGTGAAAGGATAGCTTACGGCGGAAGCAGCGGCGCAGATGGGTTCTTTTTCTTGAATAGAGAAAATAATAGCGGTTGTAACGAATGTAGCGAGGGGCTGGGGGCGGGGAG
>JBAWVO010000374.1:0-5676 GCA_037147235.1 Planctomycetota bacterium
CTTTAATACCAATAGATTACAAGCCGTCAGCAAAGTGCGTTCCGGGAATCGCTGTGCCGAATACCTTCCAGCAATGCTCCTGAAACATTCCTGCCCTTTGGACACCCAACCTGATTACTCCGGATACCCCAGTTGTCTTTTTTGGCTTCCCGCGCGTAGAATGGTAGTGACGTCGGGTGCCATTCGCCTGACAATCTCTTCTCGCCCTAGCTTTAGGAAAGGCATGTTCATGAACGCTCAGGAGAGTGTTAGCTGTTGCTCGACGGCGGCCGAGGAGTTCGACCATCACGAACAACGTAGCGACGGATTGCGGGTTATCGAGAGCCTCTGCGGAGGATTGATACTGATTCGCGACACCCTGTATGCCCGGATTCACACCGACGTGGAACGCCGCATGGGTGGGGACTCGATGATTTTTCCACTCTCGGGAGAGAAGTCGGAGCGGACGACAAAACAGGAGATTGAGATCTATCAAGTCGTCGTTGCGGCCGGCGCAGCACAATCCAAGGGCTATGTCACCGATGGGAACTGGTTTCTCGATTGGCTCACCCAACTTCGGCTGGGGGATGTTGACGGTAACAGTCGCGCAGCCCGCCGCATTAGCCATTATGTCGGCAAATCGGCCAGCGATCAGCGGCTTGCGTTCAGCAACGTCTTGACTGCGGCCCTGCCCGAGGCGAGCCGATCTCCGTTGGTCCTGCTCCGGTTGGTTCCGGCGGCCGTGCAGATTTCCGCGGCACTGGCCTTTGGAAAGTCGGTCGATGCCCAGCACTGGCGGCACGATCAGACCGAAATCCTTCCTTCGATTGCGGATTGCTATCGCTGTCACGGCAATCTCCTCGAAAACGGCGAGCAATGCATGACGTGCGGCAACCCGCTCTGGACCTATGAGTGGTTGACGAACACGGACGGATGAGCATCCTAGATTCAGGCATGGTTGAATTTATCAACCAAAAGTGCGATAATCCATCGGCATTTCGTTCTTGTGGTTTAAGCAACAAGGAGTCTGTCGTGAAATTGACTGTCGCACAATTGGCTCGGATGATCGACCTCAGCGCAGTTCGTGCCGAGGTGGAGATGGCGGAAGTCTGCCGCTTGGCCGACGTGGCCAAGCAGTACCGCTGCGTCTGCGCATTCGTGATGCCCTGCTACCTGCCGGAGTTAAAACACCTACTGGCCGACTCGCCCGATGTGGGCATCGGCGGGGTCGTTGGGTTTCCTTCGGGGTCAACCAGCACGGCCACCAAGGCGGCCGAAGCCCGCCAGCAGGTCGCCCAGGGCGCGACGGAACTGGACATGGTCATCAACGTCGGCATGCTTCGCTCCGGTCGCAATGAGTACGTCGCAGACGATATTCGCGCGGTGGTCGAGGCGGCCGCTGGATTGCCGGTCAAGGTGATTTTGGAGGCCCATTACCTTTCCGACGAGCAGATCGTCCGGGCATGTGGGATCGCCCTTCACGCCGGGGCGGCCTTCGTGAAAACGGGGACCGGCTGGGCCTCGAGCGGGGCTACGCTGCACAACGTGGCACTGATGAAGTCGGCCGTGGGCGACAAAGCGCAAGTGAAAGCGGCCGGTGGAGTTCGCGACCTCGATACCGTGGTGGAGATGATCCGCCGCGGCGTCAGCCGTTTTGGGGTCGGCCTCGATTCGGGAATCCATATCCTCCAGCAGTGTGCCGCGCTGCCCGATGGTTCTGTTGAGGTGTAAGAGGAGAGATCAAACATGCCCGATAAAATTTTGGCCTACGACCTGGGAACTGGCGGCAACAAGGCGTCGTTGTACGATGCCGAGGGGCATTGCTTGGCGTCGGTCTTCGCTGCCTACGAGACCGAGTATCCGCAGGCCGGTTGGCACGAGCAGCGGCCGGCTGCCTGGTGGGATTCCGTGGTGCAGAGTACCCGGCAGTTGTTGGCTAGCAGCGCGGCCGACCCACGGAGCATCGCCTGTCTGGCGATCTCGGGGCATAGCCTGGGGTGCGTTCCGCTGGCTGCCGACGGCCGCCTGCTTCGCCAGGCGACCCCGATATGGTCCGACAAACGGCCGGTCGCAGAGGCGGCCAGTTTCTTCCGCCGGATCGATGAAGCCCGCTGGTATCGGCTGACGGGCAACGGATTTCCGCCACCGCACTACACGGTCTTCAAGATTCTTTGGTATCGCGACCACGAACCGGAGATGTTTCGCGCGATCCATAAGATCGTCGGCACCAAGGACTACATCAACTACAAGCTGACCGGCCGCATGGCCACTGACTACTCCTACGCATCGGGGAGCGGCGTTTACGATCTGCTGGCGTGGGATTACTGCGACGAGTTGCTGGCCGCAGCCGAATTGTCGCGGTCTTTGCTGCCGGAGATCGTACCCTCGCAGCAGATCCTCGGCCAACTCACTGCGGAGGCGGCTGAGGAGTTGGGCCTGCCGCAGCAGGTGCAGGTGGCTTGCGGCGGCGTGGACAATTCCTGCATGGCCCTGGGCGCACGCAACGTGGCGGAAGGTCGCGTCTATGCCTCGCTCGGCTCGTCGTCGTGGATTGCTGTCTCGTCCAGCCGCCCTTTGCTGGATGATACCGCCAGACCGTATGTGTTCAGCCACGTCGTTCCGGGCATGTTCACTTCGGCGGTGGCAATTTTCTCCAGCGGATCTTCGCTCAAGTGGGTCCGCGATCAGCTCTGCGCCAATCTGGCCAGCGAGGCCCGGGCCGCAGGCAAAGACCCCTACGATGCGATGACCGCGCTGGCCGAGCAATCGCCCGTCGGCGCCAAGGGACTTTTGTTCAACCCCAGCTTGGCGGGCGGTTCGTCGTTGGATGCCAGTCCGAATATCCGCGGGGCGTTGTTGGGCCTAGACCTGCGCCATACCCAGGCCGACGTGATCCGCGCGACCCTGGAGGGAATCGCCCTGAACCTGCGGCTGGTGCTCGACGAGTTGCGGCGACTGGGCCCGGTGGGCAACGAGATGGTGGTCGTGGGGGGAGGCAGCCGCAGTAAGCTCTGGCGGCAGATCTTTGCCGATGCCTGGGAGATCGACATTCTCAAGACGAACATCGGCCAAGAAGCAGGATCCCTGGGCGCGGCGGCCGTGGCCGCAGTTGCGGCGGGACTCTGGGACAATTTCAGCCGCATCGACGCCGTCCACGAGTTGCAGGAGCGTGCCGTGCCCTGCCCGGAGCATGTGCTGATCTACCGCCAACTCTTGCCCGTCTTCCGTCAAGCCGCCTCGGATCAATCGCGGCTCGCGGAGATGCGAAAGTAGCAATAATAGCGTGGAAAATCACTCCGAAAATGTCCTCGTGTCGGATTTTGACGGTACGATGACCCACCGCGACTTCTTTAAGCTGGCCATCCAACAATTACTGCCGTCCGACGGTCCGAACTTCTGGGGCGAATACCGTGCCGGTCAGATTACGCATTTCGAAGCCCTGCGGCGGTATTTTGCAGAAATTCGCGCCACGGAGGCTGAGGTACTCTCGGTCGTCGATCAGATGGAACTCGATCCCGGCTTGCCGCAAGCCGTGGCCGAGTTGCGGCAGGCTGGCTGGAAAGTGATCGTGACTTCGGCCGGCTGCGATTGGTATATCCGCCGCCTGCTGGCCCAAGCGGGCGTGGAGTTGGAAGTTCATTCCAATCCAGGTCGGTTTGTGTCCGGCCTGGGGCTGCAAATGAAAATGCCCGTCGGCTCGCCGTTCCTCTCGCCAACGCTTGGCGTCGATAAGGCCCTCGTCGTGCGGCACCACCTCGACCAAGGTCGGATCGTGGCCTTTGCCGGCGACGGGTTTCCCGACGAGGAAGCTGCTCTGCTGGTGCCGGGCAGCCTGCGGTTTGCTCGCAACGACCTGGCCAACGTACTCAAGCAGAAGGGCGAGCCATTCCAACCGTTTGAAAATTGGTCGCAGATCGCGCGGCAACTTTTATCCGTTGCGTAGCGACAGCAAGTTTGCGATTTGGAGTGCGATGGCTTGCCCAACAAGTGCGGAAGACGAAAGTAAAGTAGAGAGTGCCGGCCTAGCCCCGACTGCGGACAACTCCTAACTCCCTAACTCCTAACTCCTAACTCCTAACTCCTTTCCCTATGTCATTCCTCCTTGGTATCGACGAAGCGGGCTACGGGCCGAACTTGGGGCCGCTGGTCATCTCGGCCAGCCTCTGGGAAGTTCCGGAAGGAATCCGCGGCGATGCACTCCATGAGCGGCTGCAAACCGTGATCGCGCCGGCGACCGTACGCGCAGCGAAAACCACAGACCAACGAGTTGTTATCGCCGACTCAAAGGTGCTTTATCAATCGGGCAAGGGACTCAAGCTGCTCGAACGCGGACTTTGGGCCGTTTGGAGCCTGCTCGATCAGAGACCGGCCGTCTGCGGTGACGTTTGGAAACTACTGACAGGCCCCGACGCCGAACCACGCCGCGAGGCTCTCTGCAATGGCATGGATCCCCTGCCGGCACCACGAGACTTCAATGCGGCGGAAATCGATCCGTTTCGGCCCCAGTTGTGCGAGGCACTGGCCCAGGCGGGTGTGCGATTCGTCAACCTGCAAAGCATCGCCATTTTTCCACGGGAGTTCAACGATACGGTTGACCGCAGCGATTCAAAGGGGGCGGCCCTTTCGCATTGGACCTTGCAACTCGTCGCCCGCATGATCGAGCCGCTGGGCAACGAGCCGATCTCGATCCTCTGCGACAAGCACGGCGGGCGGGATCGTTATCTGCCGCTCTTGATGAACTGTTTTGCCGATCGATTCATTGAGGTTGTGAGCGAGGGGCGATTGAAGAGCATCTACCGCTTTGGGCCGGCCGAGCGGCGGGTGGAGATCGCTTTTCAGGCCAAAGGGGAATCCCATCTGCCGACCGCCCTGGCCTCGATGGCTTCAAAATATCTTCGCGAATTGGCCATGCACGCCTTCAATGACTTCTGGCGTCAACAGGTCGCGAATCTCCAGCCTACGGCGGGTTACCCAGTCGATGCGAAGCGGTTCAAGGCGGACATCGCCGCTGCGCAGCAATTACTTGACGTCGAGGATAGAATACTGTGGAGGAAAAAATAAATGAATCTGTTCATCATCCGTCATGCCTGGGCGGGCCAGCACGGCGACCCGGCCTATCCGGATGATTCACTCCGGCCTCTGACCGACGAGGGCCGCAAGCGATTCGCGCGAATGGTCGAGGTTCTGGTCCCCCGGGGGCTGACTCCGCAGTTGATTGTCACCAGCCCCATGTTGCGGTGCGTGCAAACGGCCGAGATCCTTGCTGAGGCCCTTGGCAAGAAAACGAAGATTGTCCAACGGAAAGAGTTGCTCCCTGGCGGCGATCCAAAGCGTCTGTTGGCATGGACTCAAGAACAATGCTCTGGCCTGGAGCAGGTCGCTTGGGTGGGCCACGCCCCGGACGTCGGCTACCTGGTGGCCTCGCTGATCGGTTTAGAGAACGGCTGGCTGGATTTGAAGAAAGGGGCGGTCACCGCCACGGGATTTCCTCAATTGCCTGAATTTGGCTGCGGGGAACTTCAGTGGCTTGTGACAGCGAAAATTCTCGGCTTGTAGTCATTGCCGGCTCACCGTAGGGTGGGTGAAGCATCGAACGGTGCGTTACGCGAACGGATCTGGAACAGCGGTAAGGACCGGCGCAGAAATAACTGTCATGTTTTGCCCACTCGCCGAGCGGGGGCAGACGGCACACGGAGT
>JBAWVO010000375.1:0-5639 GCA_037147235.1 Planctomycetota bacterium
CGCGGCCCGCTTCGGTCGGGATTGTTTCGCCCGATTCCAGGCAGTCCTCGATATACAAGTCTTCGTACAAGCCGGCTTGCATTTTGGGCTCTTCTTGAGGATGATAGAGATCTTTCCGGCAACTCGCCGAGTGCCGTTTCACCATTGAACCGAGGAGAATTGAAAATGAAGCGTTCCACGGGATTGTTGTTTTGTTGTCTCGCCCTGGCCGGTAGTGTCTGGCTGACCCATGCCGTCTGGGGTCAGACCGCCGAGACCAAGGAGAAGACAATTACGATCACGAAAAGCCAGTTTGACAAATACGTTGCCGATGCCGTGGCGGCAGACCGTGAAAAGGCCCCGCGCGACAAAGATAAATCTACTACCGATGAACAGGTGCTCAAGCCCGAAAACTGGCACAAGGCGATCTTCAACAAGGCTGAGTATGTGATCTACACCGGGCCGGGCCAAGCCATGTTTCACCACTGGGTAGAGCCTACTGCGAAACCGCCCGCAGCGAAGGGCAGTGCTGCGCCTACTGCGACTACATCGCCTGCTAAAGGCAAATGAAAGGCGATCCGGATAGCCGTTATGCAAGCCAACGACCATCCGAAAGAGGGGGTTTTTCCGGGAAAGTGTCCAAAGGGCAGGAGTGTTTCAGGAGCATTGCTGGAAGGTATTCGACCAGAAAATTTCCGTTAGCCTGGCATAAGGACTGGCGAATCAAAACTGTCGCAAGTAGTTACAAGTCTTCGTACAAGCCGGCTTGCATTTTGAGCTCTTCTTGAGGATGACAGAGATCTTTTCGGCAACTCGCCGACATCCGTTCGCCGAGTGCCGTTTCGCCATTGAACCGAGGAGAATTGAAAATGAAGCGTTCCACTGGATTGTTGTTTTTTTGACTCGGCGGGAATTCCCGAGTGCGCAAAACACAACATCTATTGGTTCGCCGAAGGTTCTCCTGAGCGTTGACACGAGCGCGAACCAAGGGGCCGGGAGTCGTTGTTTTCAATACCAAAGACTCCCGAACCCTTTTCTACGTCGAGGTGAAAACCAAACAGAAACGACATACAATGAACGAGGACGAATAGGAGCATTCATCATGACAATAACAGTCCACGGCGTAATGCATGGCAGGACTATCGAACTTGACGAAGACCTTGGCGTAGCCGAGGGCCAGAAAGTCGAGGTTCAGGTAAAGCTATTTCAAACGGCCCCGAAATGGGGTGAGGGTATTCTGCGGTCAGCGGGCGGTTGGGCGGACTACCCGGAGATGGATGCGATTATGGAGAAGGTTCACCAGAACCGGAAATTGGAGCGACGACCTCAACTGGAGGACAAATGAGCCATCTTTTGGATTCTAATATCTGTGCGGCTCATTTTCGTCGTCCTGCTGGGTTGGCTCATCGGTTTATCCAGTATGGCGGCGGACTGTTCATTCCCACCGTTGTTCTGGGGGAACTATATGCCGGGGCGTATCATGTCGGCAACCCAGCTCCACTGCTCCGGAAGATCGCTGACTTACTCGACGATGTTCAAGTATTGGATTTCGACCATGCTTGTGCAGAGCAGTTCGGCAAAGTGCGTGGAAACCTGCTTCGGCAAGGCATCTCGGTTCCGACAGCAGACCTGATGATCGCCTCGGTGGCCCTGGTCTATGACCTGACGATGGTCACTCACAACACGGCAGACTTCCAGAATATCCCCAGTCTTCGTCTGGATGACTGGCTGATGCCGTGAAAAAGGTAGGTATGCTTCAGGTGAGCGGATTCACGCTGCCTTTTCCGATTCTGAATAAGATGGGAAGAACAAGACTGCGGAGCCGGTTTCTGCATAATCGCGGCAACCGTCGGCAGCAGACATTTTTCAAGCGGAATTCTGGGGGCGGAATTCGGAATTCCGAGGACACATGACTTAATTCGTATTCTGTTTCGAGCCGCGTTCAGGGAGGAATTTACTGTGCCCCCCAGATAGCAGATTCCTCAAATCTTGTCAATAGTTTACTCATGTGTCCCCGGAACTCCCTGGAACTCCGGGAAACGATTCTGCTGCATGTAAAGCTTCGGCTTCGGTCGGGAATATCTGCTCTTCGCGAGTGTAAAAATCCATCGGATAGTTGCCCTCAACCACGCGCAGCACCGCGCCACCGAGGCCATCGGCCTCGACCAGAATTATTTCCTCATCACAGTGGCTTGCATCAAAGCGATGCAGAATCTGTCCGCGGTCAGAAACGCCAAGCCGCTTTCGCAACTCATCCAACTGCCTCTGTAATCCAGCAACCGATTCACGGTCTATTTTATTGAGTGGTGTTTTATTCATAGGTCATTTTATCACGCTGGCGTATTCACGCCGAAACTCATCGTGAATAATCCGCAGCACTTTTTCCCGGTCTTCCTCGTCGTCGTATTGTTGAGCCAGCTTCATCAATTCAAACTTAGAAATGGACTGGATTTTCATATTAATCAGGAATTCTCTAAATTCTTTGTGAATGTCATCAATCACCAAAATGACATTACCATCTTCAAGACGCTGCCGGTCGAAATTGGCCTGAAGTTCCGAGACAATCGCATCGCAAGTTTTCTGGTTGACGACGCGGAGCTTCTTGATTTGGTAAACCACCCCAAAGTTGGTGGAAATATCCACGCCCTTGTCATGGGCAGAAGCGCGCGAGTCGCGGTAAATTTTGCAGGCAAACTTTTCCAGATGCACGCGAAGCACCGCGAAACAAATAAATTCAAAGTTGGCTGGGTTGAGTTCGATATTTTGTTTGAGCAGCAGCAAAAATGCCTCACGGTTCGTTGCAAGTTTTGCGCGAAACTGTTTGTCCTCCAACCTGGGAATGTCACCAAGCTTTGATCCGATGTATTTACGGATGGTATTTTCAATCCAAGGAATCAGTTGCCCGCTAAAGGTTGTATATGGTGCAAGTAATTCATATCCGCTCTCAAGTGGCTTGAGAACTTGATACTTCGGCAAAGTTCGCCGTGAATAGGCATCCTCCCATTTTGCGCCGATGTGTAGGCCATGCCCCATGAATTCTTGAAGATATTTCACTGCATTTGAATAAGCCGCCTGAGTTTCGCGTTCGGAGAATACAGTTTGCTTGTTACTCGTATAAGACTGCAACAATCCCAAAGTCAGAGTGGGCGCAATCAATCGCGTTTTAGAACGCTCCACCATCACAGAGATTTCGCGCTGGCAATCCACCAGAGTTGCGAGTTTTGTTTTCTGTTTTGGCTTTTTCATTTTATACGCCAAGCGGGTCTTGCGCTTTATCTTTGTTGCAATTTGAAACTTTGTTGTTGAACTGGCAAAGGCGTTTGGTGCAAGAATAGGAAAAAATGATTTCACAGACCTCAGCAGTATAAACCAAAGAAACTGGTGAGTAAAGGGTGTCGGGCGGGGAGGTGTCGGGCGGGGAGCTACCAGTGGCACGTTATCCGCCAAAATCAATTCCGGGCAATTCCGGGCGGCAATTCCGGGAATTCCGGGGGGAATTCCGGAGGAATCTGCTATTTTGGGGGCATGGCAAAGATTAGCGAGATTAGTCATACCGGGCATGCCCCACCAGGGATCAAGGGCCCATAAGTCTTCGTACAAGCCAGTTTGCATTTTGGGCTCTTCTTGAGGATGATAGAGATCTTTCCGGCAACTCGCCGACATCCGTTCGCCGAGTGCCGTTTCACCATTGAACCGAGGAGAATTGAAAATGAAGCGTTCGACTGGATTGTTGTTTTTTTGTCTCGCCCTGGCCGGTAGTACCTGACTGGCCCATGCCGTCTGGGGTCAGACCGCTGAAACCCGCGGCGAAGATCGGTGCTGCGCCTACTGCGACTACATCGCCTGCTAAAGGCAAATGAAAGGCGATCTGGATAGCCATTATTCTAAGAACTTTATGGTTTTCCGGTGCGAGTACCTTGACCTGAAGCTGAATTGGGGCAACAATGATGGTTGGAAACTACTTACCCCCCTCACCCCACCTGCCATTCAACGTCATGAGCAATACGAGTCACCAGCCTGTAAACCCCACCGAACACTGCGAGAATGTCTGCGCCAACCCGAGCATATCGCCTTCCAAAGCCCCTCTTTCTGGGGTGAGTGGCAAGCGGCGTGCAAACGACCGCTTGAATGTTCCGTCTTCCATCGTCTGTGATTCAGGCTTTGTGCCGGGCGACAAAGTGTTCGTGGTGGACGAGGACCCCACCGGTGCCGTTCCCAAGCCCTGCCTGGTGCTGCTCAAGGAACAGCCGCCCAAGTCGTTGGCCGATTACGTCGTGGCGAAGGATCGTCGCATCCGCGTTACCCCGGCAACCCTGAAAAAGTGCGGGTTGCAAGGCGAGAACTTCGAGATTGACGGTGGTGCCGAGAAGATCATTGTCAGGCCGGCATAACCTGTCTTACTTCTTCTCAACCAACCAAATGTTCCGATACGCAACCTTGTTCCCGTGCCCTTGCAGATAAAAAGGGCGCGGGGCGGGGGCTTCGCCCTGCCGGCCGGGTGTGTTGCGAGCCAACTCGAACTCGGGGTGAATCTCTACGCCGTTGTGCTTGACGGACACGCGAGCGTTGGCCGTCTTCTTGCCGCCCTGGTACTTTGGTGCCGTGAAATTGAAGTCGTAGGTTTGCCAAGTTAGCGGCGGAAAGCACATGTTCACGTCCGGCTTGCGAAGTTGGTAGAATCCGCCACATTCGTTGTCGGCACCTTCCAGCCCGAACGAGTCAAGTACTTGAGTCTCATAGCAATCGTGCAGGTAAACGCCGCTGTTGCTGCGCCCCTGGCCGCGGGCCTGCGGCATATACGACAGGCGGAACTCCAGGTGCAACGAGTAGTCGCCGAATTTGCGTTTGGTGGTCGCCTCGGAGAGCAGGTTCTTGTCGGCCGTCAGGGTGCCATGATGGAAGTTCTCGGCCGTCTTGCCGTCGAATAGCACGATCGCGCCTTCGGGTGCCTTTGCCCCTTCCGTCGGGCTATGACGAACCGTTCGCTTGAGTTCGAGCTTGGCCTTGCCGTCGGCAGAGGCAAGCGTCATTAACTCCCCGGCAATCTTGCCCGAGATACCCTGGCTGGTGAGGGTGGTCACTTCGGCCTCGCGCTTTCCTTGCAAGAAAATCCGCGACTGGCCGCGTTTCCAGCCATCGCCGGGCAGGCCACCTTGGGTGACCACGATATTGAACTTGCCGTCACCCTGGGCAATCACCTGGGCACCGGCCTTGCTCTCGGTGCCATCAATCCATACCCCCTGTCCGGCGTACTCACCTTGGATAGCATAGCTTGGATCCTTGGCAGCCTCGGCCGGATCGGTAATCTCCGGATTCTTCGCGCAGGCAGCGCAGGCGAAGCTACAGCACAGTAACGACAAAAACAACTGCGGGATGCGTCGAATCATTGTTGGGTCCTCCGGTATGAAGTAATTTCGGTGCGAAAAATCAGGTGTGATCCTTCCGCAAGAAACTTCTTACCTGTTTGGGATGCAAATGTCATCCACTATTTTTCATTTTCACTCCACTCGGAGACGCTCCGAGCAGCAATATCCCCCTATGTTAACAAAGTATCTCGCAACTTTCCAGTTCTCCTCGCCACTTTCCATGCAAAGGACGGAATTTATTGGCTCTTCCGGTTTTAGGTGCAGAAGTAGGGTGGGGAGAGTGAAACGAGCCCC
>JBAWVO010000376.1:0-5622 GCA_037147235.1 Planctomycetota bacterium
TCCATCAAAACGACCAATAGGAATTTGTTCAAGTTATTTTTGCGCGGTCGCTAAGGATCGGCGCATCAATAAGTGTCGCAAGAAAAGTAGCAGGCACACTCCGTGTGCCGTCCGCCCCCGCTCGGCGAGTGGGCAAAACACGACAGTTATTTATGCGCCGATCCTAACGCTCCGCAACCACCGGCTAGGCAGTAGTCCAAATAGTTTTTCGACAAGTGCCTGGATGTCCGCAATCTTCTTGAACTGGCTTTTGGGTACGACTCGAATACCTTTCTTTCTAATTTTATCCCCGGAGCGTTTCCTTACGAATCAATCGCCCAGTATCCGATTCGTAGCCAATGTCTCGTTTAATTTTCCGCTTCGTGTTCGTCCACCATCGGAACGGCTTCATGAACTCGGTGATGCCTAGTTCCTTCTTGATCTCCTTCTTGGCTTTGGTGATACCGAGAAGGGTTTTCAGCGAGGGCGGCGGTAGCGGGAGAATTTCATTTTAATTATTTCAGTTGACCCACATGCAATACTTTTGCAATTCTTCAAGGGTCGGAGGAACGCTGAGTTTTGGAGCAGGACCAATGGATACGGATTCTCGTGGCGGATGCACTATTGGCTTTGGGGGTGCAGGCGGAGGCATGACGGCCATTTCGGGTATCGAAGCTGCTACCGATCTACTAAATCGAGGAGCAGGTGGCGATTGCACGGCCATCTCAGGGATCGGAGAAGCACCGTGCAGTTTTCTTACTGGGGCAGGCGGCGGCTGGACAGCCATTTCAGAGATTGGAAGTAGCTCTGGCTCCTCCAAAACCTCGGCTTCCAGAACCATTGGGGCAGAAACAATGGGTGCTGTTGCCTGGGCAGTTTCAACGATTTCCGATAGCCATTTCCGTTTTCTGGAAGCCTCGCCCCACCAACCTTGCATTCGCCGCAAGTTCTCTGGAATCCACGGAATGTCCTGAGCCTGCTTGTAAAGGATGATTATTTCAACAAGCAGCCCCGACACTTCCTGCACATTACGACCTTGAGAGGATTCGGCAAACTCCCGTACATTTACCCAATTATCGCCAAAAAGGTCGGTGTAATGGGCAGGAGTGATTGCGAGTTCTAGTCGGTGCTCGAAACGCCGCAACGAAGCAACGACCGTTTCGATATTGTTCCTGGTCTTCTGATCCACAGTAAGCAAAGATTGCCTGATTTTGACATTCCTTGCCCTTTGGCGTTCCTCTGCTTGCTTCTGCTGATAATTCTGTAATTCTCTCTCGCGAAGCCTTTGCCGCTCTTCTGAACGATATTTTAATACCACGAGTGCCACGACACCTGAGAAAACTGCAATCACTATAAGATAAGAGCCCGCTGCGATGATGAAGGCGATAAGAAGTAGGACTGCCTTCCACAATACAGCAACGATCCCGACCGCAAGAGCGAGAAGTACGGCCAAGAGGATGCAGGCAAGGACAAAGCGGAGGAAGTGAAATAAAATTGCGTTTTCCTTGCCAACGAGCTTCCACAGCCAGCGGTCTATGCTCTCCTTCGCTTTAACTAAATTGTCCTTGATGCTCATGGTGTCAACCGAGGAGAATTTTCAGGGATAGGTGGGGGGTGAATTATTCCCTTTTGCCATAACGGGAAATCCATCAGAATTGAGCATAATCTAAAACAACTCCACTTGAAACCCACCCAAAACCAAGCCGGAACCCGAGTTTGGACGGCGTGGAGCTTTAAGGCGGGAATCGAGCTTGAACGTCATCGCCCGCTGCAACACACGCTACGAGACATTCCTGGCCACCTCCCGATACCCCTTCGGCCCGGCGAGGGAGGTCTACCTTTGCCTTTTAACTATTTTTGCCCCCTTGTTGAATTATGGCCCGTGCGCGATTATAATCAGGGGCGTTGGGTCGGCGGCGCGCCGACCCAGTGCGAAATTGAGTTTGAGGAGCAAGATCGAAACCAATAGCGGCCGTGCCTGAGCCACGGCGATGAGAACAATTTGATCGACGCGTAAGCGTTAAGTTCTGCTTCCCAGAAAACGACCAACCTGGATCTTCTGATCCTTGAATGAGTGAAGCAGTGCTTGGCCCGAACGCTCCGAAAGGAGCGTCCGGGACCAGGTGCTGTTCACTCATGCCCCTTGGTCGGGGTTCTGGGAGCGGCCTTGGTTTCCGGCGTTCCTTTTTTGTTGGAAAGGCGAGCAATGTTCTCGCAGCAAATCAAAATTCACTACAGGTTGCCAAACGGCAAACCCAAGAGGGTTTGTGCTTTGCTATCTTCAGCGTGTTCCGACCGACCCGTTTCTCGGGCCGATCTTTCTATTTTCCTGCGGCGGGGATTCCCCGTCTGCGTCCCGGTTCCAGGGCGACTTGTTGGTCGCAATTTGAAAGGTTCGTCAGATGCAAGGTTTGATTGGTTCTCTCGCGTGTCTGTTTTTTGTCGTGTCCTTCCTTTCCATTTCCGGTTGTTCAAAGGATCCGCTGGCGGAGTTTAAGGCTGCGGCGGCTAAGGTTGACGCCAGCCTGCCTGACGTGCTCGGTCACAAGTCGAAGCTTGTGCGGGAGGGATCGAAGCCGTGGGAACCGCTCACGATCAATGTCGAGAAGAGCCAGTCTCTGATGACACCCTACACGGCCACCATGACCTGTGCGTACGCGACGCCGAACAACGACGGGTCGATCTGCATGAACTGCAAGTTGCTGGTGGACTATGAATATCGGGAGAACCACTGGATGTGCAAGCGGTTGCGAAAGATGACTGGGCAGCCGATCTACGTTTCCGGTAGCAAGTCTCGCTACGAGCAGATAGTTTCCGGCTGGTCGCCCGTCGTCATGCTGGATGTCAGCGACGCTGAAATGGTGAACGCGGATGATCCCGGCCTGATTTTGTTCCGCGACTGCGTTGCTGCAACCTCCGACCAAGCAAAGAAGTAAAGACGACTCAGGTGCGGCGATCGTGCCAACTTGCTATCAGGCCGAATAATGAGGAGTGTGCAATTGTGTCAAACGACTGGTACATCAAGATCAACAATGCGGAACATGGCCCGCTGTCGTCTGACAAGCTGAAACAGCTTGTCCAGCAGGGCAAGATCACGCCCGAGACACCGCTGAAAAATGGCATGTTGGGAAATTGGCTTCCAGCAAGGCAGTTGAAAGGATTGTTCTCGGAAACCGACGGCCGCATTGCACCGGCTACGACTACACCGCCGCCGAATCGCCCCGTGATTTCACCTTCGGTGCCTCGGAACACCCCTCCTCCACTTCCCTCGGAGCGGATGGAGGATATGGCAGCAGACTGGATCAGATCTGTACCTATTCCAAAACCGGAGGAAATGTCTCGTGTGGCTTTTGATGGACCTGTTGCTACTCCACGGTGGTCGCCAGTCGCGGAAAGTCCTTCGGCGAGGGTTGCTCCCGCCGAATCGGTTGCACCCGGATCGCCTACGACGAAGGCCTGTCCGTTTTGCGGCGAAACGATCCTTGTGGTTGCACAGAAGTGCAAGCATTGCGGTGAATATCTCAATCACGGATCGCCTACTATGCCGCAGGCACTGACCGGAGCCGCTGTGAACAACGCCTTCGTCTGGATACTTGCGTTCGCCCCAATCATTGGAACCTTCCTCCAATACTTCATCGCAGGGGCAAGCAACTCCAGCCCGAAAAACTTTTGGTTCATCACATTGGCGTTGAACATCGGGCTATCCATTATTGATGACAGTATCCTGAAAAGGGCAGGCCATGATACGAAGAAGTATGGTGGATGGGTATTCCTAGTCCCGGTCTACCTTTACATGCGAGCGATGGCCCTCAAGCAGTCCCCCGCGTACTTCGTGACATGGATGATTTGCTTTTTCATAATGCTTTTCCCGTAAGCCGTTCAGGTGGGGAATGGCAGACATCTAATTTACTTGTTCCGCTTGTTAAAAATGAATATATCAACGTAAAGAAGTTGCATTTGCGAGTTGACTGTCCCGGAAGCCACCGCGGTGCCGTTGCGATTTGGGATACGCCCGCACTGAAGAAGAAAGACACCAAGCACTAATCACCTCGTTCTCCAGGGGAGAACTGATAATCGGTAAGGAGCATTCATCATGTCAAACGAATGGTATATCAAGATCAACAACGTAGAGCATGGTCCGCTGTCTTCAGACAAGCTGAAACAGCTTGCCCAGCAGGGCAAGGTGACTCCCGATACGCCGCTAAAAAATGGCGAGTCTATAGGCTGGGTCACGGCAAGTCATGTGAAGGGACTGTTTCCGATGGCGGCCAGTGCCGGCACGCCCGCAACAGCTAAGGCGTCGCCACCAAGACCAGCTTCTTCGGCATCCAACCCAACCCCAAAGCCGCCTTCGGCGATTCCACCCGCCCTGCCGCAGAGGGCTGCATCTTCCCCGGCCTCCGTGCGTTGGTACGTGTGCGAAAACGGCAAGACGTTCGGGCCGCATTCCAACGACGAACTGAAAGAGATGGCCCGCGAGGGCACGGTTGGCCCTGCTGCACAGGTCAAAGAGGGCGAACATGGGAGATTGATGCTGGTAAGTCAGGTGCCGGGTATTGCCTTCCCAACAGCCCGCGAGCAACAGGCTCTCTCCACTGAGTTTGTACCGCGAGCCAAGCCGGAGACTGTTTCGCGGCCCTGTCCGTTTTGCGGCGAGACGATCCTTGTGGTTGCAAAGAAGTGCAAGCATTGCGGTGAGTTTCTCGATCAGGGATCGGTCGCCGTAACGAAGCCCAAGACCTCGGGAAAAGGGATGCCGAGCAGCGGCAACGAGGAGTTGAGGCAAATCGCCTCTTACCAGCGGGGGGTCATTTTTTGCCTCCTCTTCGAGATTCCTGCCTATGTGGGGGTCGTTGCCTTGCCGCCCCCGCTGAACATCGTCCCTGTCTTGGTACTCCTGATCGTGGCGATTGTGGGAGTTGTCTTCGTGTTTCGCATTGCCATCAGGGTCTACTCGGCGGTCGCCGGCATTTTCTTGGGCATTTTGACGTTCGTTCCCTGCCTGGGACTTATAGTCTTATTGATCATCAATCAAGGTGCTACCAAGAGGCTGACGGAAAACGGCATTAAGGTCGGCCTCTTCGGAGCCAGCATGTCGCAGTTTTGACGAGGAGAGAACCATGATCATCAACACGAATTGCCCATCCTGCGGCAAGACGCTCATGGCGGGCGGCAGCAGGCCGGAAAAGTATCCGACGAGGCGGTTTGCAGGTTTGTTTATTCGGCCTCGGCGGGCTTTTGCCGCGATCTGGAGCGGACCGCTGTGGTTTGGGCTAGGGCGATGCAAAGTTGGGATTGGCGTGCTGAGGTGATCGGGCGGAATTTGTTTACGAGGGTGAGGCAATTTGCCCCGGAGGGGCGAGTGAGAATAGCCCAGCGATTTATCGCTGGGATCGGAATTCCGCAAGACCTCATCCGGTCCCATAGTTGGCTGAATTCCGCCACGGTCGCCTTTTTCAGTCGTCCCGGGACAAACCACTATCGTTGATGGTGTTTGTCGCGATTTGTGCCATTCATTCTCTCATTCCCCCCGCGTCCCGACCGCCTACGGCGGTCGGGACGCGGGGGTGGTCGATCACGGTCATCCCAAACCCGTGCTAAAGCACGGGCCGAATACCGGCTGCGCCGGGAATGACCATAAAT
>JBAWVO010000377.1:0-5607 GCA_037147235.1 Planctomycetota bacterium
GACAATATCGGCTCGGCCGTGGCGAGCGACACCCGTTTCTGGGCCGTCGTGGCCTTAATGAGTAGCTGGTCGCTGATCATCCTTTACCTCTGGATTCGCTTCCAGGGAGTGGCTTTCGGCCTAGCGGCGGTTATCGGCTTGGTTCACGATGTGCTGGTCATGCTAGGGGCAATCGCCTTCAGTAGCTATCTGGCGCAGATTCCCGGTCTGTCGACTATTCTGCTCATCGAACCGTTCAAGATCAACTTGCAGATTGTGGCGGCGTTCCTGACGATTATCGGTTACTCGGTGAACGACACGATCGTGGTTTTCGACCGGATTCGGGAAATCCGCGGCAAATCGCCGACGGTCACTCGGCAGATGGTCAACGATGCCACGAACCAGACTCTCAGCCGCACCGTGCTGACCAGTTTTACCGTGATGTTGGTTGTTTTTATCCTTTACATCTTCGGCGGCCAGGCAGTCCATGGATTCGCCTTTGCCTTGATCATCGGCGTGCTGACTGGAACTTACAGCTCGATTTACGTCTCCGCCCCGATTCTTCTTTGGCTATTGCACCCGAAGGAAATGAAGGTGGCTACCGCCAGTGGCACGCCCCCCAAGACCCGGTGAACGTGTGGTGTAAGCAGCGGTTCGGCGCGGGGCTGTAGTTCGGCGCGGGTCTCCCGACCCCGCCGGCCGGCGAATTGGGATGTTTTTCGCATACCGGGCGTGGTCGGGAGACCGCGCCCCAACAATTTCCGTTATCTTTCTTGGCTCTCCGCCGGGTTTGTGGATAATTGTGGTGCGGGCGTCCCGCCTGCCCAAGATGTTGTGGTTGAATCAGGCAGGCGAGACGCCCGCACCACAAACTTGGCGGAGAGCCTCTTTTTTTTACGGGTAAACGGAATGAATTCCGTTCTACGAAGCTGGTTTCAAGCTACCGTAGCTAGCATTTTTTATTGCGATGTGCTATGATACCGGGTGTGTTCCCTAGTGCGCACGGTGGCAAAAGCGCATGCCCAAACCCAATATCGAAACATTCCTCGACCTGATGCGTCGCAGTGGGCTGGTAGAAAAAGACCGGCTCCAGGGGTTTGTTGCGCTGTTGGAAAAGGAGTCGAGCGGCAAGTTCCCCTCCGATGTGGATGAAGTCGGGCGGCGGCTCGTCGTTGAGAATCTGATCTCCCAGTGGCAGTGCGATCGATTGCTGGAAGGGAAGTATCGCGGCTTCTTTCTTGGCCGCTATAAACTGCTGGGCCAATTGGGCACCGGCGGAATGAGTACGGTCTACCTGGGTGAGCATGTGCTTATGCAACGGCGGGTAGCTATCAAGGTCTTGCCGCGGAACCGCGTTACGGACACTTCTTACCTAGCCCGCTTCCATCGCGAAGCTCGGGCTGCCGCTTCGCTCGACCATCCCAACATCGTGCGAGCTTACGATGTCGATAATGATGGTGATACGCACTATTTGGTGATGGAATTTGTCGACGGCCGCGACCTACAGCAGACGGTAAAGAAAAGCGGGCGGATGGAGTATGCCACGGCTGCCGAATACATCCGCCAGGCGGCGGAAGGACTCGGCCATGCGCATTCCAACGGCCTGATCCATCGTGACGTCAAGCCGGCCAATCTGTTGGTTGATCAAAAGCGAGTCGTCAAGGTTCTTGATCTGGGTTTGGCGCGATTTACCGACGAGAATCTTGCCTCGTTGACGGTGCAGTACGATGAAAACGTGTTGGGAACGGCCGACTATCTGGCACCGGAACAAGCCATTGACAGTCATGGCGTCGATTCGCGGGCTGACATTTATAGCCTGGGTTGTGCCTTCTATTTCCTCTTGACCGGTCACCCGCCCTTTCCCGACGGCACACTTCCGCAGCGGTTGATGGCCCATCAGAAGCAACAGCCCGCCAGCATTGCCAAAGAACGGCCCGACGCTCCGGCCGATCTGATTGAGATCTGCATGAAGATGATGGCCAAGAAGGCGGCCGAACGCTACCAGTCGATGAACGATGTCTCTCAGGCGTTGCGGCGATGGCTTGCCGAACGCGGACTCGACTCATCCCCGGGGAGCGATCTTTCCGGCTCGGGCCGTTCGAGCGGAACGCCTCCCATCGCTCAGCGGTTGACGCAGGCCGGCACGCTCAAACGCCGCGATTCAGGCGAATTACCCCGAGCCGTCGCCGAAGCACTCCCGACGGGCACCGCTTTGTCGGATACGATTTCAAGCCACGACCGTTCGACCGCGACGCCTTTGATTGCTCACCACAAGTCGGATAGCGGAGGGCTTTCGGATCCCAAACTGCGAGAGAAACTGCTGCCCAAGGCGACGCTGCTGAATGCTTCTGTCCCGACGGGAGCCAACGACGAATCGGCCAGTTTCCTGGACGGCGTAATCAACAGCAAGCCCGCGGCACCGCGCAGCCCGTCCCAATCGGGCGAAGTAAAGGTTGTTTCAAGACGCAAAACGAAGAACGGTCCCTCGAAGGAGGTCTGGATAGGCATCGGGGTGGCGTTGCTCTTTGGTTTGGTCCTTTTCGTTTACATTATTTTTCATGGCGGCCCTAAGTAGCTTCTGTTGCGGCACCTATTTCTTCGCGGGTCGCCGCAATTCAACCCGGGCACGCAGGCCCTGATTCTCCAGCGTCAGACCGAAATCACCGCTCGCAAAGCCGCTCAGCACAGGTGGTGCCAACGGGCCTTCTTTCGGCTCGCCGGGGTGGCCGTAGACGGTCGATTCCATCGTCTGGTACTTCTCGTTCCAGACATACTTTCCGCCGCCGGGGCAAAGCGGCGTCGCGCCCCAAACCTGCCGATGCACTTCCACGGGATCGCGATCGGAATAAAGCCGCTTCCACTGGTTGAGGATCGGCAAGTTGTTCCAGCACAGGACCTGCATCCGCTGCTGGTACTGCTCGCGGCCCAAGATATTGCCGATCTCCAGAATCCGGCTGTCAACGTGCAAGGCCGCGTTCGAGCCGAGCCACGAGTGCGGTGCCTCGGCCGGCTTGGCCGCAGTTTTGCCGGTGTCCTCAGTAGGTTTTTCAGCCACCATGCGGTCGATTGCCTGTTGCATCACCCGTTCGCTCAGTGTGATGGTCAATGCCCCACCGAGGCTGGTGTAGTAAATTGCCAGGTTCTCAATGTCTCGGGGAACCGTATTCTTGCCTTTGACCGGCGAGATGCGGACATAGCTTTGATCCTTATGCTTCAGCGACTCCCAGCTTGTCAACCCGGGACTCGTCTGTTCGATGAAAGTCCGCGCCGTGGCCAGAAACGCGGCCAATTTCAGGGGGTTGGTGGAATCGATCCGCACGGCCACCGGCAGACGGCCGATGTTTTTGCTCATGAAGGCTTCAATTTCTTCCTCCTTCTTGACTTTAGCCAGTTCCTCCCAAAAAGGATCTTCGTCTGCATAGACCGAAATCGAAGGTCCGATCCAGCCCAGCGAGATCGTCTGCCCCATGTTGGCAGCAAAGCCCTCGCCCATGCGAAACAGGCGCGACTTGTGATTCATCGCGAGGATGAAATGCACCAGGGCCTTATGCGGATCACCGGCAGTGGAATCGAACTTCCCGCCGAGCGAAATCTCGGCGAGCTGGTTATATTCGCTGGCCAAAATCAAGGGCATGATGGTCAGATCAGCACCCAGTTTCTGCTTGCCAAGGCTGATCCGCAGACCGATAGGGTCGAAGGCCCAATTCCAATTGCGCTGATAGCCGTCGCGCCATGCCTGGTAGGCGTCGGCCTCGGTCTTGGTGACTTCCTCCATAGGCATTTCCGCGATGGGGGTCATGAAGTTGAGCGAGCCGTAGACGCTGGAAATCACGCCCTCAGGCTCAAGACGCAGCGTGCCGCCGCCGAGGATCGGCAGATCGGTATGGATCGGTCCCGGCACAGCCTTGTGGAGAACCAGGGCTTCAAGCTGCGATGCCTGCAACTCAGTCAGCACGGCCCGAGCGTAAGTGCGGCGCGAATCGGCAATCCGCCACCGCGGTCCACACCAGCGACGGATCGTGGCGTCGCTGAGGAAGATCAATGCCGACTCAGCGGCATCGCCACGGGCATAGCGAATACGGAAGAACGTATATTCCGGCAGCGAGGCCAGCGACTTCGCCTTGCCGCTGCGAACCGCTGCGAGTTGCTGCAACTGGTAGATCGAATTCGTGACCACCACTGCGCCATCCAACTGAGCCACGTAGCTCGACAGGGTCCGATCGGGAGAGGTGAACCCCTGATAGGCCAGACCCTCCGTCGTGCCGCGAAGGGCCTTGGCGTCTTTCACGTCTCCCATCGCCATGGCAATGCGGCCCAGCAGCAAATTACTTAACATTGCCGGCTGAGGAGTTTCCAGCAGCATGGCAATATCGGTTCCTAGCGGAAACGATGGGTCAGAGCCGGTCAGGGCGACGCTCTTGACCAGTGTCGGCCCCAGCAGCCGCGCCAGAGTGCTCAGAGGCAGGCCGAGTTGACGCTGATAGCGCTCCACGACGCCCGCGTCTTCGCAGCGAGGCTGGGCCAATCGCAGCACCGGCGTGTCGTGCTGCTTGGTTTCGTCGGAAACGGCGATGGCGGCCTGGAAACTGGGGAAGAAAACAACATGCTGATCGGTCGGGAGTTTATAGGCCAGTGGATCGAGTTCCGGCTTAGCGTCCTTGATCAGCGGTTTCCAGTCGATTTCGGCGATCGTGATCCCTTGGAGCGAATCGATCTTCACCGGGGTTTCGTTCGCGGCGCGTTGCGGTAAGGTTCGTTCGAGCTGTAGGTTTTCGCTAATCGCTCGACCGCCCGTGAATAGGTCATAGGTGCTTTCCAGTTCATCTCGACTATTGAATCGTTGCGAAGGACGTCGTGTCGGTGAATCTTCCGTCGGCATTTTCAATTCGATGCGGGTTAGGCGGGCTTGATGCCGGAACCAGGCCCCGCCAGGGATATCGAGGGCCAGCAAGCGATCGTAATGGGCCAGCTTCGCACGGTAAAACGGCTCCTTGGCCTCGGGCTTGGCGGCCGAGGCAGGAACGACAAATCGCAGCAGATCCATGCCGGACGCATCGGCTTTGGCAATAATCAACCGGCCCTTGATATCCTTCCCTTCGGGAGCACAAAGAAGGATGTGATTTCTCAATTGCTCGTCGTTAGGGACTGCAAAATTAGACCAGGAATCGCCTGTAGTGCCCGGTCCTGTCAGGTACGCTTCGCCCTGGCCTTCGACAAGCGCGTAGGGCCCCAAGGACTGCATTCGCTGGTAATATCGCCAGTTATTTTTGTCGGATGGCTCCGGCAGGCGACCTTCGACCAGTTTGAGTTCGCGAATGGGAAGGTCGTAGTAGACATCTTTGGCCTGGGCCAGCCCGATAGAACCGAGTGCCACGGCCAGAACGAGAAGGGATGTGCTTTTGAACATGAGCGTTTTCCTAGCTTCCTTGGGGGGTGGGGGAGAGAACACGGACACCAACCGACATATCGCCGTTGTATTACCTTGGGCGAGACTTTTGCATGAGTATAACACGCCGGGAGTCGAAACGTCCAGTAGGAGGAACCGGAAGTGTGTGGCAAGATTTTCTGGCAGGCGGACGCCATCGTGGCACGGGCATCTTGCCCGTATCGAATTCCACGGGCTGGAAG
>JBAWVO010000378.1:0-5598 GCA_037147235.1 Planctomycetota bacterium
GATCGCCCGGATGGCGAGTAATACAGATTCGGGGCTTGGCCGCCCCGCACGGTTAATCGATCGACAAAACAGGCCCGTAGGGCTTCGTATTGTCGATGGGTAGAGAAAAAAGTATTAGGCGAATGCTACACCGTGGGAATCCAGGCTAGTCGCCACTTACGCCTCAAGCGAAACGCTCCGTAGATGCTCGGCAAGCCAAACAACAGCCCAAGGATCAGGAGGTAAGGTGCGTAAGGTTCCATGATCCGGAGTCAGTCGGCTGTGTGCGTCAAGAGGGGCTTTCAATGCGACGTGAAGGAGATGTTCGCAGGGTGGTGCAGTAAGCTAACATACTAACTGCACATTTCTGTGTCAATATCTCAAACACTCCGCATCGGCCCATTGCAGGCGCTGTTTGAGTCCGTTGAACTGGCTGTAGTCGATGATCTGCTCGCGTTGAAGGCGCCCGACAACAATTCCAGGCGCGATTCCAATCTTGCGGGCGAACGCATCCACCGCTTTGTACATCGTCAAGCGAGGGAGTTCTTGGTCAACCGGGGAGGGAATCAGCAACGACGCAGCAAAATGGTTGGCCCCTTGTTCTCGCGGGTCATCCTCGTATTCCACGTCGATGAAAGTTTCCTTCTTGCTGTCGTTGAGAATATGGCCCGCCTCATGAAAAAACGTGAACCAGAATCGGTCGTTATACTTGCCTCGCAAGTTCAACCCAATCAAGGCCTTGTCCGGGGTCAACCACTTGGCCGCGCCGTTAACGGGTGCCCCCTTGATTTCCGGCACGAGGGCAACTGCGACCCCTGCGCTTGCGCATCGCGTCAGCATCTGTGGCACGAAAACGTCCGGCCCTTTAACCGTCAGACCTCGGATCGCCTGCAATTCTGAACGGAACTTCGCCTTGTCGAACTGCGCGCAGGTGGCCTTCTGCGCCTCGGTTTCACACAGGCGTAGCCATGTGGCCATAGCACCGACCTTCCCCTTAAAGCTGAGCGACTTCCTGAAAGCGAATTGTGGAGTCTCCCATCCCTGTTTCCATGCATTGACGGTGGCCACACCGAAGAATCTCAGGACTTCTTCAAGCAGACTGGGCGGGTCGCAGGTTTCCTGGATAACTTTCCGCGAAATTAGTTCCTTCGTGGGGATTCCCTTCAACCACGCCAGATCGCGATCTAGGAATTCCCCGGCTTCCAGACGAGCGACCTGCTCGCGGTACTGCGATTCGAGATTGTTCCACATCCGTGCGGGCACGCCCGTAACGCGTTCCAGCCGAATTGCCGTGTCTTGCGTCAGCGGCACGATTCCCATAATGATCTGATTTACGTGTTTTGCCGAAAGACCCGCCCGCAATGCCAGTTCCCGCTGGTCAATGCCCAAGCTGTTGATCGTCTCTTGCAGCGTGCAGCCAGGTGCTACCGCGTAGTCTGGTTCGTATGGATATCGTTTGTTGCTGTTGCTTGCCTGTGTCATGGCGTTCTCCTCCTTTTGTCTCAGTGGTAATCAGTAATCTCGACCACCAAAATCCGCGTGACCTGTGTCCAGTCGAGCCCACCGTCATTCTTTGCCGGAACTGGGTCGTGGTCGGGCACGAACACCAGCCGTTTCGGGTGGACCAGATCAGCAGCGAGTTGACCTTTGCGATCCTGCTTCAGTTCGTGACAACGGGCAGCCGGCAGACACCTCATGTCTGCCAATGTGTCCGCCGCCTTCAGCTCGTTGATCCGCCGGGCAAGTTGCTCCGCGTTTCGTGTGCCGAGGTCCTTTTGCATGTCCTTCTTGCAGTTGCACATCTTCTGCAACTTCCTCGTTCGGAAGGCTACTTCCATAAATCGTCCTCATTACAATTTTAGTTTACCTAATAGGTAAATCGTTTGCAATACCTCTACTGAGGGGGCATTAAGGCGGATTCGGCCTATTACCGGAAGTGTTCGGATTGTGCCGCCCCCTAATGGCAACTTGTGTGCCGTCGTTTTATTTTGAGAATGGGCGATAAACCACAGCCATCCACTCCATCTTCCCAATTCTAAACGCTACTCGGCAGCCCTGTTGGAAATTCCCTTGTGTTTCTCTTTGGCCCAAACGTCGTTTGAATTGTCTCTGCTATACGCCTTCAAGAATGCAGACGCCTTTCCAATATGGCTCTTCCGGTTCTAGGTGCAGACGTAGGGTGGACCGAGCGCACTGAGTCCCACCAAAAGCGGGCCGAAACAGAGTTGGTGGGACTCGTTTCACTCGGCCCATTACAATTATTTACATTTTTCGCACCTAGAACCGGAAGAGCCCTTTCCAATATCCCGCAAGTGGGCTATCCACTTCACTCTCGTTACCACTATATCTTGGGGGTGCCCTATACATTTCGCGGCCTTTCCCAGCATCCCTCCAACTACATCTTGTGCCCACGAGAGGGAAGTGGATAGCCCACTCCCGCAATTGTTCAAACACCACTACCAAACGCCGCAGGATTGCCGGCCGACCAGGGAAATCGCGGTTCAGCCGAAGCAAAATCTCACTAGCTTCCTGATACTGCGCCCGAAGCCCCAGTACCGAGGCTTTCTTGAGGAGAATGTTCGGCGTCTCACCATCCACCGCGATCATCGTCTCAACAAGATCCCGTGCCCGGTCGATCTCACGAGCCTCCAAAAAGCACTTCAAAGCCAATTCTCGCAGATCGCGCCGAATCGGTGACGGTTCAGCCAGCGCATTTGGATGCGCGTCAAAGTCCCTTTTCGCGTCGAATATTGCTGTCGGTAAGCGTCAGAATGCCCGTGCCGGCCTGAGTCAGGCTTCCGACGCCGCTGATGGTGCCACCGAATGTTGGGTTGTCCGATCGAACACCAGCACTGCTTCATTCGTGATATTGCCGGTAAGGCTGGCCGTGGCGTTGCCCAGCACGACGACGGAGGATCCACTGCCGGACAGCGAGTGTCGGACAGCGAGCCGATCGACGGCATCGCGCTGGTGAAGGCCAGGGTTACTGTGCCCGAGGACGGCAGGAGGACAACCGGTCCGCTACGCTGTTCCAGATCAGTTCGCGTAACGCACCATTATCCTGCTCCACCCACCCTACGGCGAGCTAGCAGTGACAGCAGTTGGCAAGGTTATGATCAAGGCCAAGGTTGCCCCTTATGGTCGATGGGACTAGCTC
This sequence comes from Planctomycetota bacterium, assembly GCA_037147235.1. GTDB lineage: Bacteria > Planctomycetota > Planctomycetia > Pirellulales > Thermoguttaceae > JANXQG01. The sequence goes on from JBAWVO010000378.1 coordinate 3,137, forward strand.
GGCGACGGACCACTCGTTCCCTGGACAGGGCAACGGCCCTGATACCCGATGGCTCCACGGAATAATCAACATTTCCAATTCCAGATTCTACCAGTTAAACAGTCGCTAAAAAACAGTTCAAAATCTGGCATATCATAGTAGAGGCAGGTGTTTAGGCTATTAGACCAGTCATCCACCGCCTGGAGAACCCCGCAATCACCGGTTTTGGTCGGTGATTGCGGGCTCTTTTGTTTATCTAGCGTTTGTTTCTCATCGTGGCCGCCTCGTTATCGGGGCGGTCCTGTACCACACACAGGACCGTCCCAAAAGACGGTCCCTAGCCTCACGGAGACCGTCCATGATTTTCGTTTCGAGCCAAGATCCCAATCCCTCGTGGCACCAAAAGTTTCTCTCCATGGTGCCAACCATCGTCCGGCACGCCAAGTTCTCGTTCCGCCGCCTGCGGTCCGAAGCCCGCGGTGAAGCCGTTCAGGAAGTCGTCGCCAACTGCTGCCGAGCCTACGTTCGCTTGGTGGAACTCGGCAAGACTTCTCTTGCCTATCCAAACGTGCTTGCCCGCTTTGGAGTCAAACAAGTGAGAGATCATCGTAAAGTCGGTGGCAAGCTCAATGTCCACGACGTTCTCGGCAAGTATTGCCAGTCCCGCAAGCATGTTGTTGTGGAGCGACTCGACCGTCGCGACAATGATGAGAACGGCTGGTATCAGATCCTCGTCGAAGACAAGAGTGCTGGCCCCGCTGATACCGCTTGCAGCCGCATCGACTTCGCGGACTGGTTGGGGCAACTTCCCCGCCGAAATCGCCGCATCGCCGAGTTTCTCTCGCTCAGCCATCGCACAGACGATACGGCTCGCAAGTTCAAAGTGAGCGAGGGCCGGATTTCTCAGCTTCGTCGAGAGTTGGCCAAGTCGTGGAAAGAGTTCACCGGCGACAACGAAGCCAACGCCGCGTAGCTCAGTGACCGGATTGATCGGATTGATAGAGGCCCGGCAGGCAGTTTACCTGCCGGGCCTGCCTTGGAATTACGTCCGATTCCATCTCTTCTCGATCGACCTTCTCAATCTTCGATCCTCACTCGGCATGGTAATCCAGGGCCTTGCCGATCTTGCTCTCTCGAACCATCCAAGCCGTCTGTCGATGCTTGGTCCATTACCTCCCAACCCGAAGAAAGAAATCCAATGCTCACCACAGTTATTCTTCTTGCCTGCTCGATCCATGTAATCTCGAATATTGCCTGGCTACTCCATCATCGCCTGGCTCGCATCCCCCAAAAGGAAAACCATGAAAACCATGAATCTGTTCGCTTTGATCGCCGTTCTGTTAATTCTCCCGTTGCTACTCGACTTCATTAGGGTATCAACAACGACGCTTCTGTCGCGTTTTTTCAGAAGCATCATCACGCTCTCGGCCACTCTCATGGCCTGCATCGGTTGCTCGAAGCAGCCTGAACCACCGCAGCCACACGAGATCCACTGGCAAGGCCCAGAGACGGGTTTCGTCGGGAAAACCGTATTTCCGCCCGACAACACGGGCATCCCCAAGGAGAAACCATGAAACTCATCCTATTCGCATTCGGCATACTGGTGGCGATCTTCGCAGGCTTGCTGGTCTGCCTACGTCAACTCAATCTCGCTCAGTCGCCGCCGGTAGTCGTGACATCAACCGGACCCACAATCGAAAGGCTCGAAAGACTTTCCAGCCTGGTCACTAGCCGCGTTTATGTGGCGGACGTCCTCATAGGGGACGACAGCGGTTGTCGGGGCGTTTGGCTGATTCGAGGTGATTCACTGATCGCCGTCAATCTTGGAAAAGCCGCGATCGTCGAAAAGGACGAACTCACGAAGCGGGCAACTATTAAATTACCGCAGCCGGAAGTTCTTCAAGCTCGCGTTGATCACGAACGTACGAAGACTTGGGAAGTCAGGACGACTACGTGGATCTTATGGCACGCTAACCAAGACCGCCTAAGAGATGAAGTTATGCTCCAAGCCCAACGCCTGGTCGCCCAAGCTGCCGCATCGAATGAGAACATCGAACAAGCCAAGCGAGCCGCCGAGGTAATTATTGGGGCGTTATACGAACACGTTGGCTGGAACGTGAAGGTTGTCTGGGAGGAAACACCGGCCAAACCCAAGCAAGTCAGTTCACCATCCGCCGAAACACCGGCAATCAAGGCATCGTAGCCCTGCATATCCGCAATCCGCATCTCAACCAAGAGGAACAGCATCATTAGTCATACAGTTACTTATCAAAACAGAAATCCGCGATACGCCAGCCGTAAAGGCTGCCTGTCAGCGTCTGGGTCTTGCCGAACCCGTGCAGGGTAAAGCCAAACTCTATGGCGGCGAAGTCGAAGGACTTGCTGTTAAGCTGCCCGGCCCGTTCCTACGCCGGATGAACCCATCACACAGAATATATCCAGGAGAAAAATTCATGCCCTTGAAGCTTACGGCCGGTGTTTCA
>JBAWVO010000379.1:0-5564 GCA_037147235.1 Planctomycetota bacterium
GGCCAGAGCAGCCGGGACTACGCACAAAACCGCTAGAGTGAACGATATCTGGAAAAATCGTGACTTCAACATGATTCGCACCTGTTTGTTAATTAAAAGAACCCCCACTAAATTCCAAGACTCCCGCGCGCCAAGCTTTCCAGCCTGACAATGAACTGGTCAAGATTTTCGTACGTCAGGCTTTTTAGCCTGACAATGAACTGGTCAGGCTGGAAAGCCCGACGTACTTAATTCTACACGGCATTCGGTAGCCGGGTATCCGCAACTTGGGGCAATTGCCCCGCATCGGAAGCGGCATTACCCGCCGATTAGGTACAAACGGAAGAGTTTCACGCGATTTCGAGCAAAACCGATGGTCCCCGTGACCAATTGCAATTCTCGTCGCGTAATTTACAATTGCAAACTGATTTTCTCGGTCCCTATCAACCACAGACCTTGCCCGATGTCCGCACGTTCCCTGTCGAACCGCCTCTGGTATCAATTCCTGCGATTTCTGATCTGCTTGGTAGGTACATTGGCCTATCGGCTCCGATATAGCGGCCACAAGAATATACCCAAGACGGGGCCTGTGCTGGTTGTTTCCAATCACCAGAGCCACTTTGACCCGCCTCTGATTGGGGCGGGCTGTTGGCGGCGAATGAACTATCTGGCTCGGGCGACGCTGTTTCGCTTCGCACCTCTTCGCTGGTTGATTCACTCACTGGACGCGATTTCCATCGACCGCGACGGACTGGGGCTTAATGGCATCAAGGAATCGCTCCGCCGTCTGAAGCGTGGCGAAATGGTGCTAATTTTTCCGGAGGGCACGCGCACCCGCGACGGTGAAATGGCTCCTTTTCGCCCAGGGTTTACCGTGCTGGCCGCCCGATCGAAGGCCTGGATTCTGCCGGTAGCCATTGAAGGGGCCTTTGACGCCTGGCCTCGATCGCGGAAATTGCCAAGGCGAGGCACGATCCATGTCGTTTACGGCAAGCCGATTTCGCCTGAAGAAGTCGCGAGCTGCGGCGAGCGAGAACTGGTGGCTGAAGTCGAGCGGCGAGTCCGCCAGTGCCACGCGATTCTGCGAGAACACCCCGCGTTTGCCGGAAAGATTAGGTCGATGTAGAGGGGGGGTAGAGCACCACAGACTTGGCGGAGAGCCAGCGGAATCAGCTTACCGTGACATGACAAGCATCGTCCTGCGCCGTACAATTGCCTACAAGGTGGCGTACCGCAGATCATTGTTCAAAGGGGGTGGTCTGCCCTGGTGGGATGAGGCAAACCGTGGAAAAGGCACTATTTTCCGTATCTTGTACGACATGCCGTGTTCGGCTGGCCGTGCGGAATAAGGAAGCAATTGGGGAGATTCTGGAATGCCCCAAGTGCGGCAGCATGGTTTTAATTGTTTCTCCAGAAGGTTGGGTTCTGACGGAAGAACCGCCTGGGATGCCCGCCAAGAATTCCGTGGCCGAAAAGCCGCTGTCCCCCACGACCCCCTCGAAGAATGGAGATTCTTTTGTCGGTCGCGGGGGGGGGCCGATCGTGCGCGAGACCGTGAGCGAAAAACCGCCGGTTCAGCCGCCACCGGTTCAGCTTCCGGCCACTGTGAGTGCGGTAGTTGCTGCGCCGCCCGCTGCACCCGGTAAAACAGGTTTGCAACCTGTCTCCGTCTTGGCGGGACAGAGCGTGACCGCCCCTGTTGCGTCCGAAGCTGCGTCCGTGGTGCCTGCCGTTACGGCGGCGATGGTATCGGAGGGCTTTACGCCTTTTGAATTGCCGGAGGTTATTGCCGGAGAGACGTTCCTGTCGTCGCTGACGCGATCGCTTTGGGGTCGCATCGCCGTGCTGGCGGTTTCCGGTCTGCTCGGTTTGGCGGTGGTGGTGGCGGTTTCGGTGGTTGTGCTCAATCGCCAACCCGCCACGGATTCCAAACTCAACGACGAGAATGCAAAATCCGAGACGACCGATCCCGTGCCGGCCAATGCCGGTGCCAAGCCGACGTTGCCACGCGTGCAGTTCAATCGTCGTTGGCTGCCCGAGCAGACGTTGTTGTTGATCGACCTCCGGCTATCGCGCGTAGCGAAGCAGCCGTCGGCAATGAACGCGTTGGCATTTCTTGGTCCTTGGTGGCAACCCTCAAGCCAAGCGTTATTGCTTGGTCTTAACCTGGGACCGGAGCAAGTCCGCCGCATGACGTGGGCATCGACGGATCTGGCCGACTGCGCAGCGCGTTGCGTGGTCGTCCTTGAGTTGGAAGAAGGCATCGCCGCGAGCCGACTGTTACCGGCCGGCCAAAGCATCGGTCTGGGGGCGAACCTCGTGGCCCGTCGGCCGCAAGGCGGTCCATGGCTGCATCCGTTGCTGGCAGTCGATGCGCATACCATCGTGACCGGGAGCGAAGAAGTCTTGCGGCAGTTGGTCGCTCGTGGTGGCGATGCCGAGTTAGCGAATGGACCGATGGAGTTATTGCTCAAGAAGCTCTCGCCGGGCGGCGACTTGGCGGTGATGGTCGATCTTTCGCCGATACGGACTGCGGCGTGGAAGTTGCCGCCCCAGTGTTTGGATCTGGCCAAGGGGCTGGATGTCTGGCCGGCCGCCAAATCGAGGTGGCACTTGCTTTGCGAGACTCCGCTTGCCCTGGGACTTTCGGTCCAGTCGGCCGACCAGCGGCGATGCGAGTTGGGGCTGGTCTGCAACAGTGAAACAATGGCCGAAAAGCTCCGGTCGGACGTCGAGAAACTGGTACCCGATGCGATTCGGGCATTGCCCACGCATATCGCCGTGCTCAAGGACATTCTCGCGACGAATAATCTCTCCAACGATGCGGTCGACCAATACAAGCGGCTCTTGGATGACTTGTTCACGGCCTTGCGAGCGACCCGTTGCGATACTGCCGACGGCATCGTTTGGGTACGGTTGGGCTGGGGAGGATCGGGGCTTTTGGTCTCGGCGGCCACCGCCATCGAGAGTAGACTCGTGATCCGGGCCGATTGGCTGGCCGCGGCCCTGGCCATCGATAAAACCAATCACCGCGGTTTGCTTAGCGGACTGCTTGGCTACTTGAAGGCCAAGAATCCGCCACAATTTCCCGAGGGAGCGGCCGGCGGGGGACTGATGCCGCCCGAGACGCGATTAAGTTGGATCGCTGAGCTACTGCCTTATCTTGGTCACGCGGACTGGAATGTCAATCGGGCCTATGACTGGAACAACGCGAATAACCAGCCGGTTACGAGGCGGCCGCTGGCCGAGGTGATCAACCCAGCCCTTGGTCCGGCCATGTCGCCGTCGGGCTACCCAGTGACACACTACGTCGGCGTGGCCGGCGTGGGCAAAGACGCAGCACAATTGCCGGCCGATGATGCCCGAGCGGGCGTATTCGGCTATGGCCGGCAGACGCGGCAGCAGGACCTCAAACGCGGCGGAACAAACACGATTGCCGTGCTGGGCGTGCAGGATCAATGCGGTCCCTGGGCACAAGGTGGACGAGCGACCGTACGTCCTTTGACCCAGCAGCCTTATGTCAACGGACCGGATGGATTCGGCAGCGGCCAGGCCGACGGCATGGTGGCGGGCATGGCCGACGGTTCGGTGCGTTTCCTGTCAAAGAACATTGATCCGCATGTTATGGAGCAACTGGCCACAGTCCGCAGTGGCGAGCAAGTCGATTCAGCCACGACCGAACCGAAACCGCCGGTTACTGATGTGAAGCCGCCGGTTGCGGATGTGAAGCCGCCGGTTGCGGATGCGAAGCCGCCGGTTGCGGATGCGAAGCCGCCGGTTGTCGATGTGAAACCGCAAGCGGTGGTGGATCCTAAGTTGCAGGCAAAACTCAATGTACCGATTGCGAAGATTTCGCTTCCGAATATGCCGCTGGCTGACGCAGTTCAGCTCATCTCAGCGATGGGTAACCTGTCGGTCGGTTTCGATCGCGATGCCATGGAGGAACTTGATGTATCGCTCCACGATCCCATCTCGATCGAAGTCGCAGACTCCACGGTAGGCAAGACACTGAAAGAAATCGCCTCGCAGCGAAAGATGACGCCGGTCGTCGAAAATGGACAAATCATGCTGACCAGCATGGCCGAGCACCGCGAGAATTTGCAGCCGGTTCGCTTTGCCGTCTCCGACCTGACCGGCGGCGACGCCCAAGCAGCGGCCGATTTAGCTGCCTTGGTGCAAAGGCTTGTTGTGCCCGAGTCGTGGCAGGGGAGTGGCGGACGAGGGACCGTGGAAGTAACGCCCGACGCCCTGCGGATCACGCAAACCGGACATGTCCATTACCAGATCATCGTCTTCTGTGAGAAACTCCGCGTTGCCCGCGGCCTGCCGACGAAGAGCCGCAAGGATCCAAAGAAGTTCGTTCTGACCACGCGGACCGCCCAGGCGAAGTCCAGCCAAGTTACCGTGCAGAAAGCGGTTGCCACACGGATGGAATTGGAGTTTTACCCCGTTGGCAAGCTGCTGGCCGGTCAGCCGCCCGCGGTGTTGATCGAGCGGATCAAGACGGGACTCCGAGATGCCACGTGGGGCGAAGGCGGTGCCGGTATCCTCTATTTTGACCCACCCTCGCAATGCTTGATCGTGCGGCAATCGCAGCCGATGCAAATCGCGATCGAGGCACTGCTGACAAAGTGATGCCACGCGAAGAGTGTTAGGACCGGCGCATCAATAATTGTCGCCTTTCGCTCCGCGAAAGTTGCGTTCTTTCGCGGAGCGAAAGACGACAATTGCGACACTTATTTCTGCGCCGATCCTAACGAGAAATTTCGACCGTCAGCACGGCGTTCATGCTGCCGCTGCGAAAACCTTCCAAATCAATCGACACGAACTTGAACCCGAGTGACTTGAGTTTCTCGACAACTTCTTTGCGGAAGGCCGGCTCGAAGAACCGTGGCAAGGCCTCAGGCGAGACCTCGATCCTCGCCATGTCACCCTTGTGATAGCGAACCCGCAAGGGCTGAAAACCTTGTTCGCGCAGGAATCGCTCGGCCGCGCCGATCATCGCCAGCCGCTGGGGCGTCACCGTTTCGCCATAAGCAATGCGGCTGCTCAGGCAGGGCGTCGCCGGCTTGTTCCAAATGGGCAATTCCCAGGCGGCGGCCAACTCGCGGATCTCGGCCTTCGTCAATTCGCACTCGGCCAACGGACTACGGACCTGCCGCTCGCGGCCAGCTTGCATTCCAGGGCGATGTTCGCCGTGGTCGTCATGATTCGTGCCATCGCATACCACGGCCATGCCCAAGCGATTGGCAAGCTCTTGCACTTTAACGAACAACTCCGTTTTGCAGAAGTAGCAGCGATTGCCGCTATTCGCCTGATAGCCGGGAATGGAGAGCTCGTCCGTTTCGATCACTACGTGGCGAATGCCGATCTGTCGGGCAAGCGCGATACACTCATCCAACTCACCAACCGCCAGACTTGTGCTCGCGCCTGTCACAGCCACGGCCCGATCGCCCAAGGCCAGTTGCGCAGCCTTGGCCACGACCGTGCTATCCAATCCGCCCGAGAAGGCCACCGCACAACTACCGTAGCCTTGCAGCAGTTCCAGTAAGCGGTCGCGTTTGGTAGCAAGGGGAAGCATGGGG
>JBAWVO010000380.1:0-5521 GCA_037147235.1 Planctomycetota bacterium
GCGTAAGAGCGTCGCTGCAACGGGGGGGAACTATGGCTCCTGTCGTAGGTTGGGTAGGACGTCTCCTGACGCACACGCAGAACATCGACCTTGCGCCGGTGTTCAACCTTGCTAGCCAAGCCAAAATTCCCACCTAACCTACCCTAATCTAACTGCAATGCACGCGAGTCGCAAGGTACCTCACTGATTTTTCTGCCAATTTTTCACCGATTTTTTTGCTCAGATTCCGTTGCCGAGGGCCGTCCTGATGCCAGACACCCCTCCATAGAGCTAGTTTAGACGTGCTTTTCTGCCCGGACGCCATGCATTTCCCGTCACGTCGATAGGATTCTCGCACAATATGCCGCTTCCACGTCCTCTACTAAGGGAGAACTTCGGGAATTCATCCGCAGATAGTCAGGAACAATAATCCGCAGATTGCGCAGACAAAGAAGCACATTGTCTGAATCTGCGAATATCTGCGTTATCTGCGAATATCTGCGTTATCTGCGGATGAACAAAGTGGTCATTGCGAAGGAATATCGCTCGCATCTATTGGGCGGCGTTCAGGTTCATGACTGCGGGCATCAAGCCGTCGGCCGCAGCTCTCAGCACGATGGGGCCGGATCGATCAACCGCAGCCACCAATACCATGCATTTGCCGTTAAAGGCACGGCGATTCACTCCCTTGTCGGGATCGTGATCACCCGGGTCGCCGTTCCCGACTCCGGCAATGCGTCCCGCGCCTTCGATGCTGAATGACACGCGATTGCCGGCGGTGGGAATAATCCGCCCCTCTCGGTCAACCACATCCACTTCCACCACGGACAGGTCTTCGCCGTCGGCAGTCAGAACGAGTCGATCCGTCTTCAGACGCAACGCGGCTGGCGCGCCCGTTGTCTCGACTTTATCGGCGGCGGCCAACTGGCCTTTGTTGATGCCTTTCGCCTCCAGGATACCGACGCTGTACTTGACCTTCCATTCCAGATGGCTGTTACGACGCATCGGGCGCGACCCCAGGCTTTGACCATTGAGAAACAATTCCACCTTCTCGCAATTGCTGAAAACAAGGACCTTGATCTCCTGCCCTTCTTTTCCCTGCCAGTTCCAGTGCGGCAAAATATGCACGATGGGATCGGCTTTCCACCACGACTGATAATAGTAATAGTTGTCCTTGGGGAAGCCGCAGGAGTCCATGACGCCAAAATGGCTGCCGATGCAGGGCCACTTGTACGGGGTCGGCTCGCCTTTGTAATCGAAACCGGTCCAGACAAAGCTGCCCGCGACAAAGGCCCGCTCCGCGACGGGTGCCCAGGAGCGGTCGGTCATGTTGTAGGACGTCACCACGGTTCGCTGTTTGTCGTCGGCGTATTCGCCGCGCGTGGTGACCGTGCTGGCGGTTTCGCTTGCAAACAGCGGTTTGGCCGGATGAGCCTTGTGGAGTGCGCCGTACTCGTCGTCGCAGTAATTGCCGCCAACCATATCTCCGACCTTGGCCAGGCTTATCCGTTCGTACATCCCGCCGTTCATGGCGGAAGTGACCGGGCGCGTGCGATCGTGTTTCAGGACAACCTCTCTCAGCGTGGAGAACTGCTTGGCACCTTCCGGCGTGCCCTGCCGGGGTTCTTCGTTGCACATCGACCATAGGATGATGCTTGGGTGGTTCCGGTCCCGCAAAACCATCTCCGCGACCTGCGATTGGATTTCCGCCGAATCCCCCAACTTGCGGTTCTCGTCCATCACCAGCATCCCCAGTTGATCGCAGGCATCGAGCAATTCGGGATTTGGTGGATTATGTGCCATGCGCCAGGCGTTGGCTCCCATCTCCTTCATCCGCTTGACGCGCCACGCCTGAAGCGTATCGGGTACGGCCACTCCGACCCCGGCAAAATCCTGGTGGTTGCATACCCCCTGGATCTTGACGTGCTCGCCATTCAGAAAAAACCCCTTCTCAATATCGAAGCGAATGGTGCGAATCCCGAACGGCGTGCGGGTCACGTCCAAAACCCGTTCGGCCTGTTTCACCGTGGTAACCAGGTCGTAGAGATACGGCGTTCGGAGGGACCACAATCGCGGCTGCGCGACCACGGCCTTTTGCAGGAAGGTTTCGCTTTGGCCGGGAGCTACCGTCTTGGACGAGACCGCGCTGGCAACGGTCTTTGCGTCCCGGTCGATAACTTCAGAAACGAGAGTTATCAGCGACTCCTCGGTGCCGGTGTTGGCGATAACGGTGGAAACGGAAATGTTGGCGGACGCAGGCGGCACTTCAGGCACCGGTTCCGGTAACTGCGCTGTGACAAATGTACCCCAAGGCGCGGCGTGAACGCGGTCGGCGATGTTCAGCCAGACGTGACGATATATCCCGCCGCCCTCATACCACCAGCCTTCAAATCGGGTCGGATCAACATGAACCGTCAAAACATTCTCTCCGCCAAAATCAACCACCTCGGTAATATCATACCGAAAACTCGTGTATCCGCTCGGGTGTCGCCCCAGGTGTTTGCCATTCAACCAGACAATACTGTCCCGATAGACACCGTCAAAATCGATCCAGAGACTCTTGCCCTTGCTGCCGGCGGGCAGCTTGAAGACTTTACGATACCACCCCGTCGTCGGAACAATCGAACCATGACTCGGGTCCCCCTTTGCCTCAAACGGCCCCTCGATCACGTAGTCGTGAGGAAGATGGACGGCGCTCCAAGAGCTGTCATCGTAGCGAGGCGCGGCGGGCAAGGGCGGTATGTAAGATGGATCCTTGGTCGGCCCCTCAAGGGTGACCCCGGGAATCTCTCCGCGATGAAAACGCCACCCGGCATCCATCAATATCCGTTGACGCGGCGGATCGCAGAATGCGTTGGTCGAAAAGATTGCCAACGCGAGGCTTGCCATGAGCAATGAAACCCGAGGAGTGTTTTTCATAGTGGTTGTTCTCTTCTTGTTCGTTCATTTGTGGATTTTCCATCCTTGAACCGATAGGTTCCCGATCGGACCTCTTAACACCGCCGCGCCTTGGGCGTTTGGTGGCAGAACAGCTCACTTTGCTGCAACTGCCGCAGGCCTGAAAACGATGAGACCGCTCTCTTCCGCCGGCAAATTCAAGGTAACCTCGACCCGGTTTTGCGAAATCCTGACGGGATTCAGTGGCGTGATTGCCCTGGTTGTCGGATTCCATAGTTCCGGGGTTCCGGCGGCCTGTAATCGTACCGTAATTGTCGCGGCGGTCGCAGCACCATTCCATACCATAAACACGTCCAGACCATTCCGTTTGCGATGATTGTGTCCCGTCCATTTTTCAGCAATGCATTCGTTAGGGGCCTTCCAAGTCCCGTTGATGACTTTGAAATCGGAGTCGATGCCGGCGTTGTTCAGGATGCGCCTCAGATTCTCCAAGATCGTCTGTTCATCGGTGGCGGCGATGAAATAGGTCTTGCCTCCGTTTGCGTTTTTCTTGATCGGCGTGAAACTTGCCGCCGGTGTCAGGCTGTTCCACAACGCAACCGAGAGGTCTTGAATCTCGCGGTCGGAATTGCCGAACTTCGCCGATTTTGAAGGTGCCCGCTGCCATCCGATAACCACGCCGCCATCCTCATGAAATTGCTTGGCTTTTGCCAACGTCGCATAGGGGATGTGCTGGACAGGAGGCACGATCAACACCTTGTATTTTGAATTGTAAAGTTCGATCTGTTTGGTTGCTGGATTCAACGACGCGGTCTTTTCAAAGCGGTCGTAGGTGAGTAACTGGTGGTCAAAATATGCCCTGTCCAACGCCGTCTGGAAATTATAGGGATAGCAGTTTGAGTCAACCCAGGTCTCGTCAACATACTTGGAATATCCGGGCCAGAGCATCGCCACCGGCGCGATACTGTAATTCTCGTCGTCATTGCCCGTGAGCATGTAGCTGAGCCGGTTCTGCCGTTCGCACCAGGATTTATATTTCGGCCAATTTGCCTCGTCGCCGGTGTAGTAATAGAACGGCGGGCAATCCTCGTCGGGATTCTGCGTGGAGCCTTTCGGATTGAATGCATGAGGTATCAGGACATTGAGGCCATGAACCTGACACCAGTCGCCCTGCCATTTTCTTTCTGCCCACGTTAAACGGTTTGGGGTATAGGCTCCGAAAATCTCGCACATCGCGTAATGGCCCGGCAGATTGTTGGTTATCGAGACTGAGCTTATCAGCTTGGGCAGTTGATACAACCAGTACTTTTCCTCCCTCATGTAGAGCTGGTCACAAACGAGATCCATTCCCGGAATATCCTGGTATTTTTGTTTTTCCATCAGATTGAGTGCCCCGCCTCCAAAACCAAGCGGAGCACAACCGGGGCCATGCTCATTGTCGTGGCCGATCAACTTGCCGCCTTTTGAATGCAAGTAGTCGCGGTAGCTGCCATACCCCACTCTGGCCATTCTATCGCCGAGGACCGACCAGTATTCATAGGCCGCCTGATGCGCAGCCTCTCCACGGAGCGGGTAGAAGCAGCCAACCATCATTTCCTTCCAGTGCGGGGAATCGTTCTCCATGCCCTTTCCCCAGGTGCCGAAGAAGAACGGTTCGTCGTAGAAAGAACCAAGGATCTGCCCAGGCTTGGCGTGCTCGTAGTGGGGCTTGATGACGTAATCCAGATACCAATCGATGGCGTCCTGGCTGGCCAGATCCAACTGCTTTGTCATGGCAGGGTCTTCCTGCTGGAAATCATAGGTGAACTTCATGATCTTCCATTTTCCGGCAGGTACGTTCCAACTCAGCTTTCCCTTGGTTATCGATTGGCTAAGGTCCAAGAGAGAGGCGGCATCCAAGCTATCTTTACCGTCGTCATATCTTCCAGCAATGGTTTTTATGTAAGTAGGCCCACCGTAGTCCGAGCCGTTGTAGGCACTCGGGCCGGTCACGTCGATTGCCGTTGACCGCAGATATTTGAACTTGTGTTGCGGCGGAACATTGCCGCCGGCAGTAAAACTCTGCCACCCCTTGCCCTCGTCATAAATATAGCCGCCCATCCCCTTCGTCCGGGCATAATCCAGTATCGCCGAGAAATCAGACCAAAACTTCGGCCCGAGCCAATCGGGATGCGGACGCGGCTCAAGCACGAAGCTGCCGTTGCCGCCGTCCTTGATCCGATCAACATAGTCCAGAAGAGTTTTTTTGTCCTCCCCATGCAGCCAGAAAAGCGGCATGGTCAGCCGTTTATTAAGCGGCAGGTTCAAGAAATCGGATTTCAGGGAATCATACGCCACCTGACTTGAAGCCGGATTCCTGTTGCCCTGCGGCTTGGTGTTGTCGGCCTCTTTCGCCAGGGCAAATCCTGAAACAAGCAGGGTAACGAGTACTGCGGTGGTTTTCATATTCATTTGATGCATTTCCTGCCCTCTACTGCCCACTTAAAAAGAATAAAAGAATAGAAAAATTGATTTTCTGAATCCCTGAGTCTAGCCAGTGCATATTGGTAAGACAAGGGAGGAGAATTGCAAAGTCTTTTTTTGCGAACTGCGCAGAGGTTTGATTCGTAGAAACTTGGATCGGACTGACGGCGACAATGCCCCA
>JBAWVO010000381.1:0-5462 GCA_037147235.1 Planctomycetota bacterium
ATCATTAAACCATCAGGAGGCCAGAGTCAGTTTTAACAATACACGGGACATCCCCTTCGGCCGAAGCAGTGCCCGAGCTAGTCTGAGCGATGACAGTAGACTGAAGTACTGTGGAAGTCGCCAGAAGAACCAATAGAAAGCCTATCCCGGCCTTAATCCTACCCATGACAACCCCCTCCGTGGATCTGAGTTAGAACGCCGGGTGCAACAACGGCATTCTCGGTTAGTCTCGTGTGGGCGTGATACCACCCTTACAAAACGTCTAATCGGTAATTAGCGCACAATCCCGTGATTAAGAATGGATTGAACATAAGATCTTGCGCAATCGACAAATCTTCTCTTCCGAAGAGAAGGGTGGGCCGGCAAAATGCGAAGACTTTGCGGGCAAAGAAGACTGTTGCAAGAACTCACACCGGCCCGCAACGATCATACTGTCCAATTTGGGGAGGCCGCCTCTATCCGAGAAAGACGCCGCCGCCATTGAAATCGGAGTTTCCGGCGAAGTAGGAGTCAACCAACTGGGCGGTCAATCCTCTGAAGCGTTTCACCTGGTAGTTGTTCCGTCCGTCTGCACCGTGGGCAGCGAAGATCTCCGCCCGGCCGTCGCCATCGATGTCCCTCGCGACTACGCGGACCGGGGCCGACTTGCTGGCGTCAGTGAACGCCTGAAAGCTGTACAACGGCGTGTTGCTCGCGGTGATCCTGCCGTCGTACACCCTCACCCAGGAGTTGCCCGCGTTGCCGGCCCCCGCGATGATATCGGGCGTCCCGTCGCCATTCACGTCACCAATACTGACGTTGAGCCCGCCACGCGAAGTCGAGTCCGGGTCATAGATCTGCCGAATCGGGCTATATGAGGCTGGACTCGCCACCACGTCGAACACCTGAACCAAACCTCGCATGCCCGAACCGGAAGCGACAACTATCTGCTGCTTCCCCGAACCTTTGAAGTCGGCAGTCGCCAATGTCGCCCCGCCGATGAATGTCGGGAATGCGGAAAATGCCCTGAATGAGCGAACCGCTCCGGCCGCTGCCCATCGCGAGTAGACCGGCGGCTGAACGAGGCTGTTTTGGAAGACCTTGACGACCGACTGCCCTCGGCTCGGAGCGAGGATCACGTCGTTGAGCCCGTCACCGACGACATCGCCCACGGCCACCTGCACGCCGTCGATAAACGATGCACCGTAGGTCTGTGACGCGGGGATCTGCATGGAAGTAATCTCACGGTTGTAGTTCGTGAGGCCGACTATGGGGGCACCGTTGAAGACCTTGATCGTCGGGGCCATGAGACGGCCCGGCGCAACGACCACGTCGGGCAAGCCATCGTTGTCCATGTCGCCGGTTGCTACGCGGATTCCATTGCGGTAGTTGACGCCGTAAGTCATTTGGGCCGGCAGAGTGAACTTCAGTTCATTTGTCTCCGCGTCAAACACTTGGACCGTTGGATTGCTGTAGGTTCCAGCGTCGGTGCCCGCAGCCACAATATCAACGTGGTTGAACTGCTCGATGCTCTCGAACTGCACCCGCTTGTGCGTCGTCTTCGTGAAATCCCAGTATCCGTTGCCGCGAGACGTGATTGTCAGTTTGCGCCCGCTCGTGTCTAGGCCCTGCGGATCCGTCGGGAATGTTGTCTTCGTGTCCAATTCGAGGTAGTCCCCGAGTTTCGCATACGTCTTGCCTGGGTCAGGGGAGTTTCCATTCAGATAGTAATAGGTATTGAGGCTAGGTTGCACCTTGAAACTGTCCGCTCCGGTACCGGCAATGACTTGCAAGCCCTCAACGCCATCGTAATCGATCCGAGGATTTCTCTGAACAAACGTAGGTGTAATCCAGTAGGTGCTTCCGACGGTATTCGCATCGTCGTAGACAATGAGTTGGTCGGAGCCCGAACCGCCTTTGACAACGCATGTACCGGCTATGGCATTCAAGTTGTGTCCACTCGTCGCAATGCGAATCACATCATCCCCGGCGTCGCCTGAGACTGTGACCGGGCTTGCAGCCGATGAGCCGTTGACATAGATGGAGTCTGCACCATCGCCACCGTACACGAAGACAGGCCTCGACAAACCGGCGGCAACGGTAATGCTATCGGCTCCCGCCTGACCAGCGATCTTGATGTCGCCCGTTGGCGTAAACTCCTGGTCGAGTTCGCCTGCAATTACAACCCGAACCCGACCGGGTGCGCTTCCGGGCTGAACAGTAATCACGTCACTTCCCATCGAACCACCAACTAAGAGATCCATGAGTGCCGGGTTCGTTGGGTTTGGCACAAGGCCGGCAGGTAGAACGGAAACCACTTTTGTCGGGCTGTCTGTCTGCCCATTATCGTCGTCGCGTACAGTTGCGACAACCGAGTAGGTGCCCTTCGCTACAAAGAGATGCGTTTGCGTACTGGGACTTGTTGAGGACTGGTAGGAAGTTGCGGTACCGTCACCGAAACCCCATTTCGCAGTATGCGTATCGTAATAGCCGGCGTCGATGAACTGCACAGAAAACCTATTGTCGAATCCACGAACCGTGTTATCGGGGCCAGTAATTGGACCTACCTGTGGTGGAAGGTTCGCTACGTCCAGCGACACAGTTTGCTCCATGTATTTGCCGGTGCTGTCAGTTGCTCGAACAACGAAACGAACTGGCTTGCCAGGGAACGAGTTGTCTCCGAACGACACTGTGAAGTAGGGCGAGTAATCGTTTTGTTGGGCTATCTGAGCGACTGCCGGTCTCGTCGGGTCCGGTTCGACCACCTGCGTTATACTGTAACGGATCGTGTCGCCGGGGTTGGGGTCAAACGTCTGGCTGCAATCAAGGATTGCCTGGTCGCCTTCGCTAAATTGCGTCCTGGGATTCAAGTAGGTGTCTCGGGGAATCACTGTTAGCCGCGGACGTTGCGGAATTAGACCATCGATTATCTTGTTCAAGTCGTTCTCGATCGCGCCATCGTCCGGGAGGGACTCGTGCCAAACCTTGTTTGTCGATGTGTCCCAAGGCTTTGCCAGACCAAAGAAGATGTCGATGGCGGTTACGCCTCGGTCCCGACCATCGTTGAATGAACTTTGGTCTTGAATATGGTAATCATTCGAAAGCGAACCATACGCGTTACTGCTTATCGTTCCGTCGTCACCATAGTTCACTGGCCAAGGTGTGTTTTGCTGCCATCTATTGTAGAAGTACTTTACATTACTCGGGGGTGAAGAGAAGTTTCCGCGAACACCTCCCGCACTGATCGGATCAAGTGTGGCAAGGAGGCTGACGACATGATTTGTCCTCAGGTTGCTCGCAGCCGCCTTTAGGATGGAATCGCCGCCGAAGCTGTTGCCGATGAGTATTACAATGTCATTACGGTCGTATTGATTGAGAATATTCGACATGGCCTGTACAAACTGCTGGTCCGTAGCAGGATTCGGAACGCCTGGGTCAATTGTGAACTTACCTTTTAGGATGTCAACGTTCAGGTCGAAACGTCCAGGGTTTCCTTGCGCTGTTGTCGGGTCTGGACTATTCCAGTTCGTACTGTAAAGATGGTAGTTGAGGCTACCAATATCTGGGTCAGACGAATACGACAGGTCGACCAAGTGTTGCCATACATCAGGAGCACGCAACCCACCGCCATAACCGCTCACAAAGAATGCTGCAACGTTTCCAGTAAGCATGTTCCGGGGTTCAAGGCACTCAAATTGTGGACGTAGGAACCTTTTGCCCGCTCGCCTGGAAGATCTTCCCTTAATCGCACGAACCTGCCGCCGCTTCATCGTTGTTCTCCTTGTATAGTTGTTCGCCGGGCTGTCGTTAAGGCACCGACGGTCAGGAGGAATAATCAGCATCCTCTCCGCATTCCCGCCCAATACCGAAAGCCGAAACTTCTTCGCAGTTTACGTAAGCTGCCTACACTGTAAGGCTAATTAGAAACATCCCGCTTCATGCTGTCAATGCTAGCAAACCAATTGCTAACAGAATTTCTGGACAACAAGTCCAGATAAATCTACCTATCTTACCCAATAACCCTGCATTAACTCTTGTCTGCCCGTGTTTCCGGCAGTTTAGGCCATTCGGCCGCGGAGCAAGGTGCTAGCAGTTGGCAAGGTTACGATCAAGCCCCGTTTTTTGCCTCCCCGGCTCCCCAATTCCGGCTTGAGGCCGGCGCAAAAAAAGCCCGGAGGGTTGTCCTCCGGGCCATGCACAATCAATGGGTTGGAATTTCCGCTCGAGGCGGTTGGCGCGACTAGCGGACGGTGTAATTGGCCGTCTGCAACTCGCTGCTCATGTAGGAGTGTTGGCCGGCATCATCCGTTTCCGTGACCAGTTCCAGGTCCTCGTCCTTAAACTGGTTCCACTCCTTGCCACTCGCCGACTTGGCCCAGACACGGGCCTTGGCGGCGTTGATCCGCCAGTCGCCATCCTGAATGTCGGCGGCCTCTCCGGGGGCCAACTCGAACGTCATGGGCTGGGCATTGGTCCCAAGCTCACCCGGCGTCCAACTCCATTTACCCTGGTCGTCGCAGGTGTAGTAGAGGACGGAGAATGTCACCTTCTCGTTCGTTCCATTGCCCAGACGGAGGTAGCGGGTGTATTGGACCGTGGGTGCGGACGAATTTCCTTCATTTTGACATTCATATTGCGTGCCAAGCAAGATTCCGTGGGTGCTACCAAGGGTGACGTTCCCTTCGTAGTCATCGCCACACTGCGGGAAGAAGACGTTTGAGTCGCTGTAACAACCCGAGGGGACGCCAATGGCGTCACAGGTTGCGGCGTCAAGGATCTGCTCGATCCCCGCCATAATGACCGTGGCGAGGCCGCCACCGTAGATCCGGTGGGGATGATCCCCATCGCGATGTCCCCTGTGACCAGGGTGGTTATCGCGGTGACGATCAGCATGGTGCTGCGCGAACTTTGATGACTGCTCGCGTGATTTCTTCCCTTCGCGGTTTGAAGACGACAGCCGCGTTTCTTTACCGATCATCTGCTTCTTGCCCGATTTCCCGTTGGCGTAATTTGGCCGATTTCTCCCTTTGCTTAAAGTATCAATATTTTTTCTCCCTCCATTTGTCGAGCCAGTCTTTGTGAAGTAACGGTTTTTATTGCCGTCGCTAACATACTTGCCGCCCGTAATGCGGGGCTTGCCGGTGGTGCGGTCAATGCTAACATACTTGCCGCCCACAATGCGGGGCTTGCCGGTGGTGCGGTCAATGCTAACATACTTGCCGCCCGTACCGCTGGGCTTGCCGTTGGTGCGATCGTTGCGGACATACTTGCCGCCCGTACCGCTGGGCTTGCCGTTGGTGCGATCGTTGCGGACATACTTGCCGCCCGTACCGCTGGGCCTGCCGTTGGTGCGGTCGTTGCGAACATACTTGCCGCCCGTACCGCTGGGCCTGCTGTTGGTGCGGTCGTTGCGGACGTAATTGCTGCCCGTACCGCTGGGCCTGCCGTTGGTGCGGTCGTTGCGAACATACTTGCTGCCCGTA
>JBAWVO010000382.1:0-5455 GCA_037147235.1 Planctomycetota bacterium
GAACCGTGGGGATTAACGGTCTGGCAACGGTCACCGGCGGGAACCTGACCTTGACCGCCACCGACGCGGTGAGCCAGACGGCGGCGATTACGGCAGGGACGTTGACTGTGAAGACGAAGAAGGATGGTGGTGCGGCAATCACGCTGCCCAACAATTTCAATGACGTCAGCACGATCGACCTGCGGACTCGGAATACCGCAGACACGGCTAATGCGGCCGGAGCGATTAGCTACCTGGACGCGACGGGGTTTACCGTGGCGGCTGTCAGCACGACGAGCGCGGTGCCCCTAACCCTGACGGCCGGCGGTGGCATCACGCACCCCCCAGCGGCGGCCATTAACGCCGGTGGAACCGTCACGCTCAACGTGGGAGCCTCCAACATTGGTAGTGCTAGCTCGATCGCCGGGACGATCGTGAGTGCCGGGCAAGTTACCGTCAATGGAGGCAACGGTGCCGACATCCTCAATGTTCAACTCGCGACCGCCCATCTCGGCGCAGCCGGGTTGATCTTTAACGGCGGGATTGGCTCGCCGAACGTCTTGCTAATTACCAGCAAGGTCGGGAACAATGTCTACTGTGTCGAGGAAGGCAGCACATCGACTATCTTCCATGGCACTGCGGAGAACCAACCGTATGATGCAAAACTCTCCTACAACTCCAACGTGCAGAAGGTTCAGATCGACGGCAACAACAGCGTCGATAACGTAACGGTTTCCGTCTCCAATATCCAAACTCCGACCCAGTTCTGGCTAAATGCCACCGCAGGTAAGCAAAGCACACTCAAAATTGATGCTATCGGCCACACCGTGCAGAAGTATGCCATAGGCAATTTGTCGGCCAGTACGTTAGCACCCGACCTAGTCACCTCGACTCTGGTTTGGAACGCAGGCACCAATCCGTTCGTGCCACTCCGGCCTGGCACGACGGCCCTCCCACTCACGGTTCCTCAAAAGTTCTCCATCAATAACGTGGCACTATTGCAGTACTTCGGCGGTATGGGGAACGACTGTGTCATCAACAACACCAGCACCAACTCGCTGATGGTTGGCGGCGGTGGAAAAGCAACACTGGTCGGCGGGAAAGGATCGAACGAACTTCTCGGCGGTGCCGGCACATCGCAACTGATCGGCCGAGGCACCGTTGACTACCTCCTGGCCAACTATACCGTCGATTACACCGGCGTGGTGGCACCGAACAATGGCATCCTAAAGAAGCTTGCCGTCACCAATGGCAACTATATCTATGACTTTCCCAGCGGTCCGGGGCTCTCGCTTGTTTTGTACGGAAGCAACGACCAGCATTATACCGACATTAAAGTGATTCTACCGCAAAATTCCGGGAAACTGACGACATTGGAGTGGCTGAAGGCGGTTCTTTGGAAGACGGAGAACATTGTCAAGCAGGCACAGTCGGCCTCGATGTTGCGGAAGTTGCCCGGATGTCCAGACAAGTTACACTTCTCCGGCTGATTTCCAAACCATTGGCTCTTCCGGTTCCGGGCGCGGAACGTCGGTGATTGTAATGGGACGACGCAGCGAGCCCCAACAAACCGCAAGCCCGAGAAAGATGAGCTGAAGATAGAAATCAGCCCGGGCGTCACGGTCGCCGTTGAAGGTGATCGTTGGGATTTCCAGCACGATTCGCGGTCCGTCGATCAGCTTCCGGCGTACGCTCGATTCAGTGCTGCCATTCTTTTTCGCATGGCTGGCTGGTGGCTCAAAAATCCGGCAATCCTTTGCCATTCAAGGGCATCCGGCCCCAACGCATCGACAATTTCCAGGGCGTGATCCCAGTCGTCGTCGTTGGCGATCGTCAGCCGCACATCGTCGCGATCGATCTCTCCCGGAGCGGGAATCCAATGCACGCGAAACTTCTTCGGCCGCGTGTAGATGTAGCGAGTTACCTGTTGGCGATCGTCCGGGTCGCTCGCCAAGCGATGGGCACGATGCAGTGCCTTGCTGCGGAACCATTCCGCATAGACGCTCAGTGCCGCTGGGCTGCCGTCATGCGAGCCGTAGCCGGCGTAGTCGCAATCGTCGATCGCCTCGGCCGCAAAGACCAGCCGATCAATTAACGCCGGATCGATGAACAGGTTGTCGCCTTGGATTCGCACCACCGCTTCAGCCCGGTATTGCTCCAGGGCCAGCGCGAAGCGGGTTAGCATGTCAGGCGTGTGGCACTGAAAGACCGGCACGTCCATCGGCACAAAGCGGCAGAGCGAGGGATGATCCAAGGTGTCGCAGGCCACCACGATCACACCATCGAGACGCATCGAGTCGGTCGCGCGGCGGATCACCCATTCCAAGAGCGACTTACCCCCGAGTTTCCGCAGAGCGTTCAACCGAAACGCGGGCGAAGAGAAAGATGCCTGCACGATCCCTAAAGTTTTCAACATGAGGCCCCTCCTTGCACTAAAATTTCCATGAATCTTCCCAGACCACAGCTAATATACCACTGCAAGGCAAGGACAGTCAAGGGGGAAAATAAATAGAGAGGATGCTAGCAGTGCTAGCGGGTTTATTCAGAGGCCATCCGACACCCTCCCCCGCTTCTACACTAGCCAAAACGGCCTTTATCAAGGAAAATAGAGCCATGCGGTATCTTGGTCTGACCTTGCCTAGTTTGGCAGAAAACTTAGCGCTCGATGAAGCCCTGCTCGAAGAGGCAGAAGCTGCGGGCCGGCCCTTGGAAACGCTGCGGCTTTGGGAGGCGCGTGAGCACGCAGTGGTTATTGGCCGCTCATCGCGAATCGCCGCCGAGGTTCGCGGCGACGTCTGCCGCGATCCGCACCTTCCCGTCTTGCGACGGATCAGCGGCGGAGCGGCGGTCGTCGTGGGGCCGGGCTGCCAGATGTATGCCGTGGTACTCAGCCTGCGGCTTCGTCCGCAATTGCGTTCAATCGATCAGGCCCACGCCCAGGTACTCGGCACAATCGCCACGGCCCTGCAACCATCCGTCCCAGGGCTGACGTTCCGGGGCATCTGCGACCTGACCATCGGCGAGAAGAAGGTTTCCGGCAACAGCGTGCGGATCAAACGTGAGCATCTGCTTTATCATGGCACGCTTTTGTATGATTTTCTGCTGGAAATGATCGGCCGCTACCTAGCCATGCCACCACGCCAGCCCGATTATCGCCAGGCCCGACCTCATGATGCCTTTGTGACCAACGTGCCGCTGGACACCGCCACGCTTCGCGCGGCATTACAAACCGCCTGGGCGGCTTTCGAGCCTTGTTCCGATTGGCCTCAGGCAGCCACTCAGCGACTCGTCGCAGAAAAGTATTCACAGCCCAAGTGGAATGAACAGTTGTAAAGGTTTAGGACCGGCGCACCAATAACTGTCTTGCTTTGCGCATTCGCCGAGCGAGGGCAGACGGCACACAGCGTGTGCCTGCTACTTTTCTTGCGACACTTATTGATGCGCCGATCCTTACCCGCGGAAATATAAATATGCTGCGAGAATCGCTGCCAGCACAAAGGCCGAGGCGGCCACTTCGCGCCAGTCCCAACTCGCCCGCGTGTTCCGCTTATCGGCCGCGGTTGTGGTGCCGAAGGTCAAGCTTCTGATCTGCACCTCCGACGGCGGGGCAGAAAGGTAGCTCACGCCCACCATCACCACCGCAGAAACGATCGTGATGAGGATGCTGAAGTACTGGAAGTTGATGTTATTGACGATCCAGAGGGCCGAACCCGGTACATACCCTTCTTCAAAGCCGACCAGCTTCATCGTCACCGGAGTATCGACCAACATGCGGAAGACTCCCATCAAGAAGCCGACGACCATCGCCCACCAACACCCCTTGGCGTTGAGCCGCTTGAAGAAAACGCCGAAGAAGAAGACCACAAAAATCGGTGGGGCGAGATAGCCTTGAATCTGCTGCAGGTATTCATAGAGGCTGCTGGCCCCCTTGACCACGGGGATCCAGGCCAGGGCAATGACGACCATCGCTGCCGTGGCGATCCGCCCGGTCCGCACGATCTGCTGCTGCGTGGCCTTGGGTTTCCATTTTTCGTAAAGATCAATGGTAAAGAGCGTCGAGCAGGCGTTAAAGACCCCGGCCAGCGACCCCATCAAGGCGGAGAGCAGGCCGGCAACAACCAGGCCACGAAGGCCCGCGGGGAGTACATGGACGACCATCATTGGAAAAGCCGCTTGGGCATGGGCGGCCACCGCCTTGCCGTCGGCACCGACGATCGGCTTGAGGGCCTCGACCTTGCCGCTGGCAGCCAATGCGAAGCAGATCAGCCCAGGAATGATGAAGAGGTAGACGGGAAAGAGCTTCAGAAATGCGGCAAAGATGCTGCCACGCCGGGCCGTCTTTTCATCCGGCGCGCCGAGTGCTCGCTGTACGATGTACTGGTCGGTACACCAATACCACAAGCCGATCACCGGGGCGCAGATGGCCATGCCCAGCCAGGGAAAATGGTTATTGAAATACCAGGCCCCATGGACCATCCCACCCGCGCTATCCTTGACCAGTTCCGGCCGCCAGACGAGCTGGCCGTCAGGCGGGAGGAGCGGTTTCCAGAGGTTGAACATGTCGGAACCGCAGATGGTGCGCAACTGAGTCCAGCCCGCGGCAAGGCTGTTGTCGCCCAGCAACAGCAAGCCGTAAATGGTCAGCGTGGCGGAACCGACGATGAGGACGATCGTCTGCACCACGTCGTTATAAGCCACGGCTCGCATCCCACCCAGCACGGTGTACAAACCGGTGAGCAGGATCACCAGCACGGATCCGATCCAGAAGCTGTCGATGTCCCAGCCACCTTCCTTCGGGCCAAAGTGGAAGTTCAAATCCGGCAGCAAGGCACTGAAGACCACGCCGCCGGCATAGATGCCCACGGCGATCTTGGAGACCACAAAGGTGATCAAGGATACGATCGAGAGCACGTACCGGGAGCCGATCGAGAACCGCTTTTCCAGGAACTCCGGCATGGTGAATACCATCGAGCGGGCGTAAAAGGGCACGAAGACCCAGGCCAGCATCAGCAGACACCATGCGTGCAGCTCGTAATGGGCCAGGGCCACACCGTCCTTGGCCCCGGAGCCGGCTAGGCCGACGACGTGTTCGGAGCCGATGTTGGAGGCGAAGATCGAGGCCCCCACGACCCACCAGCTCAGGTTGCGTCCGGCAAGGAAATAGTCCGCCGCCGTGTTTTTGCTCTTCGAGACGACCCACCAAGCCACCCCCAACAATAGGGAGAAATAGCCACCAATCATTACCCAGTCCAAAGTTTCCATCGGTGTGCCCTTGTAAAAGACCTTGTGATTCTAAGAGGCTATCCGCCCCTCTCCCGGATGGTGAGAGGGCATGCGAATGCTGCGCACGCATGATTCTAACACGAAACGGCGGGACGATGCACTGGGTCTGCGGAGTTTGGGCAAATTTGTGCATGTTTTTTGGCTCTTCCGGTTCCAGGTGCGGAACGCGAATAATTGTAGGGTGGGGAGAGCG
>JBAWVO010000383.1:0-5440 GCA_037147235.1 Planctomycetota bacterium
AATCCCTAATCCCTAATCCCTAATCCCTAATCCCTAATCCCTAATCCCTAATCCCTAATCCCCCCAATTCCCATGCCAATCTCCAATCTCACCATCATCGGCGAATCGATCAACGATTCCGTTCCATCCACCAAACAGATTTTTGACGCGGGCAACATTGACGGGCTACTGGAGCTGGCCCGTTTTCAGGACGAAAAGGGTGCCGCCTACATCGACGTCAACATTGGTGCGCGGCCAGCGGAGTTCATGGCTGAAATGGTTCGTAAAATCCAGGCTGTGACTTCCAAGCCGCTTTCGATCGACACACCCGATCCGCAAATTGCTCGTGCCGGGCTGGAAGCCTACGATCCGGCCCAAGCCGGCGGCCGGCGGCCGATCCTGAATTCCATTAGTCCGTTGCGAATGGATATGTTCGATCTGTACGCGATCCAGCCTTTCCGGCCCATCCTTTTAGTTTCCGAGCAGGTGGTTGACGGCGAATCGAAGTCATGCCACACCGCGGAAGAAACCTATCGTGCAGCCCAAGCCATCGTCAAAATCTTCAAGGACCGCTGTCCTGGCGCAAGCAATGACGATTGCATCATCGATCCCGGCATTGCCCCCATTGGCAGCGATACGGAAGGTAATCTCCATCGTCTGATCGGAGCACTGAAGTTAATCCACGCCGACCCGGCCTTCGCGGGCGTACATGCCTCCGTGGGGCTGAGCAATTTCACCGTCATGCTACCTGCCAAGCGGGCCAACGGCGAACCGGTCAAGGGCCCCTTGGAAAGTGCCTTCTTGACCGCGGCCATGCCGCTGGGACTCGATATGGTCATCGGTTCGGTCAAGCGGAACTATGACCTCTTGCCACCTGAGCACCCGGCCATGCAATGCATTAATGAGTGCCTGAAGCTGGAGGGTTTTGACGTACTGATGCGCGTGCGGGAGTTTTACGCATGACTGTGAATTCGCAAAGTCCAAATATTCCCTCGGCGGTCGTCAAATAGAAAAATCTGGCTTCCGAAGATAGGCAAATGTGGGGTCTCGCTGTACTCAACGCCACCTAGCCTGCCATTTTCTCGGATTTGCTGATAGCCTTTAAGGATGCTCGCGGAAAAGGTTAAAGTTAGTTATAATTAT
Organism: Planctomycetota bacterium; assembly: GCA_037147235.1. Classification (GTDB taxonomy): domain Bacteria; phylum Planctomycetota; class Planctomycetia; order Pirellulales; family Thermoguttaceae; genus JANXQG01. The sequence continues at coordinate 1,123 of JBAWVO010000383.1, forward strand.
GGAGGACGCAGAACTGTTCAATGTCGATCCGGGGACGCTGCACCTGCCCCCATCTCGGGAATGCGGCGCAGATCCGGTGAAGCTTCAGCGGCAAATCGTGCGATATGGTCCGTCGATGACCGGGAGGCCGGCCTTGATTGTTTTTCAGTGTTCCGATGATGAGTTAATAATTTACGATGGTGTGACTCGTGCGACGCGTATCGCGAAACTCCGACCAGGACAAACGGTCATGGTCGAGGTGATAGGCAAATTACGGTATCCAGGTGGGAACCTTCCGACTGTAAAAGAGCGACTACCATGATGACTCCCGTGCGACAAGAAGCGATCCGGGTCTTAGCTGAAATTGGTGAGTTGGCACCAGAAGTGCGCCTCGGCCAAATCGTAGTGAACCTTTCCTATATAGCTCGAGGTTTGACCACCGAGTCGATCTGGGACATGGAGGACAACGAATTGCTTGAGGCGGCACGGACGCATTTGGAGCAGTTGCAGTCACGGCAGCATGCGGCGGTTTGAAGCGATACAAAGCACTCGCCCCTAGGACTGAAAACACCATCCACAGTAAACTGTGTGTTTCTGAATATTTGTATTATTGTTATGGTCGTGGTCACTACGCCTCTCCGCTGAAAGATTACCATGTCTGACGTTTCCCGCCTGTTACCCCCCGATATTGAAATTGCCCGCCGAGCACCGATTCGGCCGATCGAGAAAATTGCCGAGAGACTCGGGATTGTGGGCGATGATCTGGAACGCTACGGCAAGTACAAAGCCAAGGTCTCCTTGGATCTCTATCATCGGCTGCAAGACCAACCGACCGGCAAGCTGATTCTTGTGACCGCCATTACGCCCACGCCTGCCGGCGAAGGCAAAACGACCACTAGCATTGGCCTCTGCGACGGGTTGAATCGCATCGGCAAGCAGGCCAGCGTCTGTCTCCGCGAGCCTTCGCTGGGGCCGTGCTTTGGCATGAAGGGTGGTGCTGCCGGCGGCGGCAACGCGCAGGTTATCCCCATGGAGGACATCAACCTCCATTTCACCGGCGATTTCCACGCCATCGGGCTGGCCCACAATCTTCTGGCAGCGATGCTGGACAACCACATCCATCACGGCAACGCCCTGGGAATCGATCTACGGCGGATCGTTTGGAAGCGGGTTCTCGACATGAACGACCGGGCCTTGCGAGACATCATCGTCGGCCTGGGCGGGGTAAACAACTCGATGCCTCGGGAAGGTGGATTTGACATCACCGTCGCTTCCGAGGTCATGGCGTGCTTCTGCCTCTCCGAGTCGCTGGTGGAACTGCGCCAGCGGCTGGGTCGGATGATTGTCGCTTATAGCCGAGACCGCAAACCAATCACCGCGGCCGATCTTAAAGCCCACGGTGCCATGACGGTTCTGCTGAAGGAAGCCCTCAAGCCGAACCTCGTACAAACGCTCGAAGGCAATCCGGCCTTCATTCACGGCGGGCCATTCGCCAACATCGCCCACGGCTGCAATAGCGTGCTGGCGACGAAGCTTTCGATGCGGCTTTCGGAGTATACGGTGACCGAGGCCGGTTTTGGTGCCGACCTGGGTGCCGAGAAGTTCCTAAACATCAAGTGCCGCAAGGCCGGTATTAAGCCCGACGCCGTAGTGATCGTGGCGACCGTGCGTGCCCTGAAGCTGCACGGTGGCGTGCCGCTCAAGGAGCTTTTCAAGCCGAATGTTGAAGCATTGGACAAAGGCGTCGAGAATCTCAAGAAGCATATCGAGAATATCCATCGCTTCGGCCTGCCGGTGGTCGTGGCCATCAACCACTTCTCCAACGATACCGACCCGGAAATCCAGTTCATTCGCGACAAGTGCGCCCATCTTTCCGTGAAGATTGTTCGTGCCGAGCATTGGCTGCGCGGCGGCGAGGGTGCTCAGGATCTGGCCAAGGCCGTGGTCGAAGTCATTGAGGGCACCAAGACCGACTTTTCCCTGCTCTATCCCGATACCTGCACGCTCTGGCAGAAGGTCGGCATTATCTGCCGCGAAATCTATGGCGCGACCGATGTCCTGGCCGACAAGAAGCTCCGCGAGAAGTTTCAGCAACTTCAGGACGCCGGCTTCGGCCATCTGCCCATCTGCATGGCAAAAACGCAGTATTCTCTCTCCTCAGACCCGGGCCTTGTGGGGCGACCCAAGAACTTCGATCTGCCCCTGCGCGACGTGATGGTTTCCGCCGGGGCCGGCTTCGTGGTCGTCCTCACCGGCGACATCATGACCATGCCCGGACTGCCAAAACTCCCCGCCGCCGAGACCATCGATATCGATGAGAACGGACAGACGGTAGGGCTGTTCTAATTTCAAAGTGCCGGTGAATGAGTTGCATACGCGGCCATTTGCCTCGGAGCAAAGCCGAGATCGACGCCGAGATCGCATCTCTCCGCAATGAGGCTGAAGAGGAGATGCTCGCGAGGGGAATCGAGCCTATTTCATACCCGCTGAAACCATTACATTGATACTAGCCTCGGTACTCAGTACTCAGTACTCGGTACTCGGTACTCGGTACTCGGTATTCGGTATTCGTAAACAACTCATTCCACATCCTTTTGGATGCATAAATCATGACCGCCGTACGAAACTTCACGGACTTGTATTTCTGGCAGCGGGCAAGACAGTGGTCCAAGAGTATCTTCAAGTTGACTGGCCGAAAGCCGTTTTGCAACGATTGCCGACTGGTCGTGCAGATCAATGATTCTTCCGAATCGGTTCATGTGAACATTGCCGAGGGTTTTGGACGAGGAACCCAGGCGGTGTTTGTTCCATTTTTAGGTTATTCCATCGGCAGTTTGAACGAGACGCAATCGCACCTCTGTGCCGCGCATGATCGCGAATACGTGACGAAAGATGAATTCGGCCAATTGTTTCAGGAAGGGACGGAGATCCGCAAGATGACGGTCGGTTTTATCACGTCGATGGTTCGGCCGGGATCGGGCGTCAAAAACATGTGCAAGACGATCAGTTGGACCGAGCACGTATGGCAACGGTACGAGCAGATCACCGGCCAGCCGCGTCCCGAAATCTTCCAGCGCCCGAAGGGGGACGAAGAAGAATAAAAAGTACTGAGTACTGAGCAAATATATGCCCGCTTCACTTCCGATCTTGTAGCATCCGCCACAGAACCTGGAAAACGAAATAACGTCGGACATCGCTCCACAAGCCGTCAAACTTTAGCCTTTGACAATCAGCGAACCATGGTTGCCTGCCATTGAACATGCCCACCCTCGCTCGCTGTTTGCGCAGTCGGCATCCTTGCGTCATTTCCCCGCGTCCCGTAAAATCAGACTTGCATACAACGATTTCCGCATTTCCCTTGCGATTCCTATCTGCCCGAAAGTCTCAATCATGTACCCAAGCCTCGAAAAACTGCTGCTAAACGGCCCTGTTGTGACCGATGGGGCCTGGGGCACGCAACTCCAATCGCGCGGCCTGCCGGTCGGGGCGTGTCCCGATGCCTGGAATCTCAGCCATCCGGAGGCGGTGGAGGCGGTCGCCCGAGCCTATATCGAGGCTGGCAGCCGGATCATTCTGACCAACACCTTCGGGGCGAATCGCTCGATCCTCGTCAAGCACGACTTAGCCGACCGCGTCGTGGAGATCAACCGTGCGGGCGTGGAGATCTCGCGCCGAGCCGCCGGCACCAGGGCGAAGGTCTTCGCCTCGATGGGGCCGAGCGGCGTGATGCTCATGATGGGCGAGGTCAGCGAAGACGACCTGCGAGCCGGTTTCTTGGAACAGGCCCGGGCGATGGCCGATGCAGGGGCCGATGCCATCGTCATTGAAACCATGACCGATCCGGCCGAGGCTCGGTTGGCCGTGGCCGCCGCCAAGGAGACCGGTTTGCCGGTCGTGGCTTGCATGACCTTCGATTCCGGGGCCAAGCTCGACCGCACCATGATGGGCACCACGCCCGAGCAAGCCTCCGAGCAGTTGCTCGAAGCGGGAGCGGACGTTATCGGTTCAAATTGCGGGCAAGGGGTTGCCGGGTTCGTGGAAATCTGTCGCCGCCTTCACGCCGCAAGCGGTCGTGCGGTATGGATAAAGGCCAACGCCGGCCTGCCCGAGATGCGCGATGGCAATACCCATTATGCGCAGACTGCCGAGCAGTTTGCCGCGTATATCCCGCAGCTCGTTACCGCCGGTGCCGGGTTTGTCGGCGGATGCTGCGGCACATCGCCGGAGTTCATTCAAGCAATCTGCGAAAAGTTGCGGTGCTAGCATGTGCTGTAGAAGCCGACCCTAAGGACCGGCGCACCAATAACTGTCGTGTTTTGCGCATTCGCCGAGCGAGGGC
>JBAWVO010000384.1:0-5397 GCA_037147235.1 Planctomycetota bacterium
ATTCACACCCCAAAAACCCACCCCACCGGGCCATCTAACCCCGAAATCCGTTGCTACTTTCCGAAAAATCTTTTTCTGTTGCTTGACAAAAAATCCAATCTGTGCGATACTAACGTCTGTTCTGATTAGACGAGAGTTCACATACACCACGGCGGGATGAGCCAAAAACTCGTCCAAAAACGAAATTTTCAGCGAATAGGTTTGTCGAACAAACGAAAAGCGGACATTCAAGGTCATGAATTGAACGGCTTGTCCCCAAGAGGTCCTCTTTTCTCATTCGCGGGTCTTTCGTAACGGTCTTTTGAATTTTCCGTCCTGCAATACTATTCTTCATCACTTTTGTTTCAGGAGAGCTTGGAAATGAAACGATCACTTTGCTTTTTGCTGTCTGCGGCAATCTTGGGCCTGTTGCCCTCGTTCGCCCAGGCAACAACAGCCTTTCAGGCGTCGGAAATCTCGACGCTTGATCTAGGTGCCGGCACGGGGAACGTCGGTGGCTTGCTCATGTTGCAAAACACCGGCTACGTCATCACCACCAGTGCCACTGGTTCGGGTATCACGTATACCCACCATAACCCTGGTGGCGGTACCACCGTTACCACGGGCTTCGTGGGACTGATGAACGCCTTGAGTGATGGTCGCGGGTCCGCTGCGACCCAGGGCATCACGTCGGTGAACCTCAGGGGTTCTGGTGGTACAGCCGCCGCCTTCTATGGGGTTGGATATGTCAATAACGATGTCCGCAAAACTACTTCCTGGGGTAAGGTTACTATTGCTACCACGGGCAATTTGGCACTGCTTCGAGAAACGTGGCTGGGCGACGCCAACATGGACGGTAGGGTAGATAGTAACGATTACTCCTTGTGGTCCGGCCAGTATTCTAACCCGATTGCTACCAACAATGTGTGGTATTTTGGCGACTTCAACTCGGATGGCAAGGTTGACAGCAATGATTATTCCTATTGGTCCGCATCGTACTCGAACAATCTGACGTCGGTGGGAGGGTCCGCCTCGCCAATTCAGTTCTCTCAGTTGTCGGCAGGTCCGATCGGCATAACGGCTGTCCCTGAGCCGAGTACCATGTCGGGCGGCATAACGGCTGTCCCTGAGCCGAGTACCCTTGCCCTCTGTCTAGCCGGTGCCGTTGGCCTCCTTGGTTTTAGTCTTCGCAGGTTTCGCAAATCGAAATCAAACAACGTATCTCAAACTCTTCAAGGATCTAGCTTCATGAGAAAGTGCTTCTTGGCAGTCGTGGCAATCGCCACCCTCGCGGCCGTGAACACGGCCCGTGCCGAAATAGTGATGTCCTACAGCTTGGTGGTGGACTCGATTTGGGATAATTCTAGCTTTGATAACCAGTACACAGAAGGTAATCAATACGCTCTTGTTGGCGGGAACTATGCATTTGCGGAGGGTATTCATGACGCCTATGTCCGCATGGCGGTTGTAGCCACGATCGTCACCCCTACGGCGGTGAACCCTGCTACGAATGGAATCAACTACGCAGCATTGAATTTCATTGGATCTCAAACCGGTATGGGATCAAGCAGTGGATTGGCCTCGACTGTCAATACGGGTGTTATGGGACTTACCTATACCGGGGTTCCCCTGTACTCCTACGTGCCGAAAAGTCTTACAGTTCCCAGGACCGAATGGGTGCCTGACTTCACGACGAAAGGTTATCACGATGGTATGGCTGCCGAAGATCCAATGATAATTGGCCATAATGGTCAGTACACCCAAACCAGCGGTACTATTGACAATGCATTCATAGCAGCCTATCGTGAACAATCGATTACAATGGCAAATTCAGCGAGTAGAACAGCGAACTGGAATGGCACGGGTGCCTATAATTCTGCTTGGGTCTATAGTCTATCCGGTTCAGTAGTGTCGTCTGGCTCGGCCTCCAGTAGCTATTCGCTTGGGTATTCTAGCACCAGCAACCACAAACTTACCGATACAAGTTATCTTCTCGGTGAATTGGACTATACGATCGCTGGTGCTTCCCTGGGTGGAGCCGCGTCCGTTCTGGCGGAACCTATTGACAACACACTTGGTCACAGTGCAATCATTATGGTGGGTGGCGTAAAAATGATGGCCGACAGTTCGGTTACCACCACAAGCGGTTCGATTGCTTCCAGTGCACCTGTCACATTTACTATGTTTGGCGAGACCCCCTCCGCCTCCAGCGGCACAGCCAATCACGCGTGGGACGGGACCATCGGTGATGTCCTTACGGGCGGGACGGTGAGTGTCGGCGGCTTGTTGGCCAACACGGGTACCGACCCGATCAACTGGATCGTGAACGGCTCCGTGGACGCTGGCTCGACCTACGGTTCCATTGCTTCCACCTCCGGCTCGGCTGCGGCTGCGGGAGGCGGTTCCGCAACCACTAGTAACATCTTCACCGCCAACGGCTCTGCCGCCGTATTCGGGCACGTAGCTCTTACGCTCACCCCGACAGGCGGCTCCCAGTATGGATCAAGCACAATGACTGTCATCGGCGGCACGCAGTCGAACCCGTTGGTCAATGTCATCGGCCACTCCGCCCCGCCCCCGGCTGGCGGAGCCACGTTTGCTTCCCCGCTCAGCACATTGTCCATTCTCTCCGGGACAAGCTTGGCTGGATTGCAGACCACGATGGGAACTTCCGGTTCCTACGGCATCGGGCAGACCTCGGCCACCATCTTGTCCGGTAGCCAAAGCACAACAGGTACCATCAGCATGAAGTGGCGTTCCCGGACCGCTGACGAGTCGACGTCGAGCCGGCCCCAACTGGTCAGCGACATTGTCAATCTGACGGGCACGGGAACTGCAAACAACTATGTCTTGCAGATGACCTACGACCCGACCCTGTTTGGCCAAAACGGTACGCTCACGGTAACAGAAGCCATCAGCAAGGGGTTGCTCTATCTCGCCACGAAGAATCTCAGCGGCGCCTGGGTCAATGCCACATTTACTAACACGGGTAATGGGACTATCGTATCGGCAGGTCAGGCGGGCACGTACGCCGCTGCCCGTGACTCTGGCACTGGTCACACCCTTGCCCAAATGTTGGGTTCTTGGGGTATCGATACCGTTAACTACGCCGTTTGGGCCGTGGTCAATCACGAAGGAGATTTTGCCGCCGTCCCCGAGCCGGGCACCCTTGCCCTCCTCGCCGCCGGTGCCGTTGCCTTGGGCCTTGCGTACCGCCGTCGCAAGTCCGTAAAGGCCTAGTTCTCGTTTGAATCCAAGCTCGGGAAAGCCCCGTGGATCTCGTTGATCCGCGGGGTTTTTCCTTTTCTTGGCGGGACCCCATTCTTTCGACAGAAATATGAGGAGCAGAAAAATAAGAAAGAAAGAGATTGAACCACGGATAACACGGAAGACACGGATAGGGGAAGACAAAGATTCTTTCCATCTTCCTGTCTTTTATCTCCCTGTCTTTTCCCCATCCGTGTTCCATCCGTGTTTCATCCGTGGCCCTTTTCCTCCCCCTTTCCCCCTTTCTTTTCGTGTTTTTCGTGTTTTTCGTGGTTCCCCTCTTTCTTTCTTTTGCGCCCTTTGCGCCCTCTCGCGGTGAATCCTAATAATTCTTTCGACAGAAATACGAGGAGCAGAAATATAGGAGGGGGAGGGAGAATTCACCGCAAAAGACCGCAGAGAGCGCAAAAGACAGGAGAAAGAAAGATAGGAGAAAGATAAATATCCTTCCCGTCCATTATTATTTTTCTGTCCCCTTATCTTTCTGTCCTCCCTCCTCCCCCCGCCTTTCGTGTATTTCGTGTTTTTCGTGGTTCCCCTTCCCCCTCCTCGGGTTCTGGTATACTAACCGGTCTGGCTTGAATCTCGAACTGTGTTCTTTTTTCCCCCTGGGGATCCTTATGCCGCTTGGAATTCGCCCTACGAATGATTTTGCGTTCAAGAAGACATTCGGAACCCCGGAGAATCGCGTCGCCTTGATCAGCCTACTCAATGCAATTCTCGATCTCGCGTCGCCGATTATCGAGGTCACGCTCGAAAATCCCTACAATCTGCAAGATTACAAGGACGATAAACTATCGATTCTCGACGTCAAGGCCGTCGATCAGTCGGGAGCCATCTACGACATCGAAATGCAACTCACGATTTTTGAGGGCCTAGTTCAACGGATCGTTTTTTATGGTTGTGAGCTCTATGCCGGCCAACTGAAGGAAGGCGACGACTACACAAAGGCCCATCCTGTTTTTTCGATCTGCTTGGTCGACGGGATTCTTTGGAAGGATGCAACAAAAGTCCACCATGCGTTTCGTCTCACCGACGCAGAATCGGGCCGGGTTTTGGAAGAAACCTTGGAGATTCACACGCTGGAGCTTGGGAGGTATAATTTAAGGGAGGCGGACCTGAAGGGAGCCGGGATGCTCGATTGCTGGCTATTCTGGTTTCTTCATGCCCACGAGTACGAAGCCGACGCACTGTTGAAATTGTTTCCCCAGCAAGCGATCCGGCAAGCGACGCAAACGATCGTTAATATAGCGCAAGTAACCGAGGACAAAGTGATGTACGACGCACGCGAAAAAGCGATTCGAGACCAACAATGGGCCCTGAACTCCGCCCACCGCGAAGGTGTGCGTGAAGGTGAGCTGAGAGGCGAGCTTAGAGGCGAGATCAAAGGCGAGATCAAAGGCGAGATCAAAGGCGAGATCAAAGGCAAGATCGAAGGTGAGATCAAATTGATCCGAACGCTTCAGGCAATACTTTGCATGCCTGTCCGCGAGGAACAGGAACTACGAGCATTGGACCTTGCCCAACTTGAATCGCTGACCCAAAACCTGCAAGAACAACTGCGCAACCGAACGTCTTCGTAAAAATAGAAAATTTACCGCAAAGAGTCCTCCCCGAGCCGGGCACCCTTGCCCTCCTCGCCGCCGGTGCCGTTGCCTTGGGCCTTGCGTACCGCCGTCGCAAGTCCGTAAAGGCCTAGTTCTCGTTTGAATCCAAGCTCGGGAAAGCCCCGTGGATCTCGTTGATCCGCGGGGTTTTTCCTTTTCTTGGCGGGACCCCATTCTTTCGACAGAAATATGAGGAGCAGAAATATAGGAGGGGAGGGCCTTGATCATAACCTTGCCAACCGCTGTCATTGCCAGCTCGACGTAGGGTGCGTGGAGCACGGATGCCCGCGAAATGGTGCGTTACGCGAACCGGTCTATTCCAGGGTAGACGTTCTCGAAGTATTGAGTCCGTGCGCAACGCACCATTTCCCGGGTGTTGGTTCGCTTCACGCACCCTACGGGTTGCCGTCACTGCTGGCAGTTGGCAAGGTTATGATCAAGTCTGGAGGGGAGGGGGAGAATTCACCGCAAAAGACCGCAGAGAGCGCAAAAGATAGGAGAAAGATAAATATCCTTCCCGTCCATTATTATTTTTCTGTCCCCT
>JBAWVO010000385.1:0-5375 GCA_037147235.1 Planctomycetota bacterium
AACTAAGAACTAAGAACTAAGAACTAAGAACTAAGAACTAAGAACTAAGAACTAAACCCCGATCGTTATAGGAGACGAGTGTGTCAGTTCGAATTCGTATGAAGAAGATGGGCCGCAAGCATCGCCCTTTCTATCGCATTTGTGCGATGGAACTCCGGGTGCCGCGCGACGGCCGTGTTTTGGAGGAGTTAGGCACTTATGATCCCATGGTGCCGGAGACCGATGCTCGGGCGATCCTCAAGTCCGATCGGATCAACTATTGGATAAGCGTTGGTGCTCAGCCATCGGACAAAGTGAGCGTATTGATCAAGAAGTATGGTGCCACGGGGACTCACGTCGAGGCTCAACGGCTGGCTTTGGCTCGTCTGGCCCAAGGTAAGCGGCAGCCGCTGCCTCGTCCGGTGGTCCAAGCGGCAGCGGTGCCTGCGAAAGCCGAAGCCCCTGTCGAAGCCCCTGCCGAGCAGGCAGCCGAGTAATACCCAGCCCACGATCCTATGCGTTTTGACGTTTTGACCCTTTTCCCCGACATGTTCCCGGGATACCTGGGTCAGAGCCTGTTAAAGCGGGCGATCGACGCGGGCTTGGTCGAGGTGCGCCTCCACGATATCCGTAATTGGACGCAAGACAAGCATAATAAAGTTGACGACCGGCCTTACGGCGGCGGGCCGGGCATGGTGATGATGGTCGAACCGGTTGTCGCCTGTGTCGAAGCTGTGCGGCCCATGGACGACGACTTCGGCCACTTGGTCATGCTTACGCCGCAAGGGCAGCCGCTCGATCAGGCTGGGGTTGAACGATTGGCCCAACACCAACGGATCGTGCTGCTGTGCGGAAGGTATGAAGGTTTTGACGAACGCGTGCGGTTGGTGTTGAAGCCGGAGGAGATTTCGATCGGCGACTACGTGCTCAACGGAGGCGAGGTTGCCGCAATGGTGATTATCGACGCAGTTATCCGACTCGTGCCCGGTGTCCTAGGCGATGCCGAATCGAGCCAGTGCGACTCGTTTTCCACAGCCCCGCGGCTGCTGGAGTTTGCCCAATACACGCGGCCCCGGGAATTCCGAGGGCTACAAGTGCCGGAGATTTTGTTAAGCGGAGATCACGGCGTGATCGCCCGATGGCGGGCAGAAGACAGCCGTCAGCGCACGCAAGAGCGGCGTGCCGATTTGCTGGAAGAAACGTAAAGTAGCAGGCACACTCCGTGTGCCGTCCGCTCTGTGGCCCAAGCCGCAGGTCTTCGTCAGAAGCTTCGGCTTCTGGCAGACGGCACGGGGACTGTGCCTGCTACGTAAAGACACAATTAGATTGAGAAAGGGAACCCGATGAGCCAAGAATTACTGAACCTAGTCGAGAAATCGAGCCTCAAGGCAGAGATTCCGCAATTTGAGATTGGTGACACGGTCGACGTGCATTGCCGCATCCTCGAAGGCGCGAAGGAACGTACCCAGATTTATACCGGAGTCGTGATCGCCCGAGCCAGCAGCGGCAGCCGCGCGACATTCACCGTCCGCCGCATCGTGCAGGGAGAAGGGGTGGAGCGGAAATTCCCCCTCCATTCCCCCAAGATCGGCAAGGTCGTCGTGCAGCGCAGCGGCGTTACACGGCGTGCCAAGCTTTATTATCTCCGCGACCGTATCGGCAAGGCCGTCCGTTTGCGCGAACGTCGAACCGATAGAACGGCGAAGGCAAAAAAGTAAGCTTCTTTTTTCCATTCCCTGCGTACTCCGCGGTTTATTTGACTTGTGGTGCAGGTGTCTCGGCTGCGTTTGCAGCCGAGACGGCCGCACCACAAAAACGCGGAGTTCCTGTTGGACAGGTACTAGGTGGCTCAAACCATGGGCTTCTCCGCTCTCTTCTCGCGCTGGCTGCTGCGGATCTTTCCCAAAAAGACCCTCGGCCAGCGTGGCGAGAATGAGGCCGCCCGATATCTCAAGCGGTTGGGCTATAAGATTCTTGCCCGCGGACGACGGCTTGCTTCGGGTGAACTTGATCTCGTGGCCCTCGATGGCCGGACTCTTGTCTTTGTCGAGGTCAAAACCCGCACATCCCAGGAGGTCGGCCATCCGGCCGATGCCGTGGATGCAATCAAACAGCGGAGGCTGACTCGCCTGGCGGTGACCTTCATGAAACGGCACGGTTTGCTCGAATATTCCGCTCGGTTCGATGTCGTGGCAATCACCTGGCCCGAAGGCCGCGGTCGCCGCACGATCGAGCATTTCAAAAATGCGTTCGACGCAGTTGGGGAAGGAGAGTTTTATTCTTAATTTCCAGCCACCCTACGCGTGTGGCAAGATTCTCTGGCAAACGGACGCCACCGTGGCACGGGCATCTTGCCCGTGTCGAATTCCACGGGCTGGAAGCCCGTGCCACGCGCTTGCCAGAAAATCTTGCCACACACCGCCCTACCAGAATCGTACAACGTCATTTATACTTAGGTGCTTCCCTAATCTGCCATTTTGGCCGTGCGGGGGGAACGAGTCGCAATTTCAAATTCAAGCTGCTGGCGGCATTCCATCATGACACGCATTGCCATCTTAGGAGCCACGGGCTATACGGCCCTCGAACTGATCAAAATCTTGCTCCGCCATCCGGGGGCCGAGATCGTCGCTGTCACCAGCCGGCAGGAAGGTCAGCCGCCGATTGCCATGGTCCACCCTTCGCTCACCGATCGTCTGGATCTGCGTTTGGAAGACCTCACTCCCGCGGAAATCGCCGCTCGGGCGGAATGTGTCTTCAGTTGCCTGCCCCATGGTGCCAGCAGTGCCGTAATTCCGCATTTGCTTGCCGCAGGCACGCGAGTGGTTGATTTCAGTGCCGATTACCGTCTCAACGATCCGGAAGTCTTCGCGCAATGGTACGGCCAGAAACACACCGACCCCGACCGATTGGGTAAGGTTGTGTACGGTCTGCCGGAACTGTTTCGGTCCCAAATTCCCACAGCCCAACTTGTGGCCAACCCGGGCTGCTATCCCACCACGGCGATTCTCGCGTTGTCGCCGTTATTGAAGGCCGGGTTGATCGAGACCGGCGACATCATCGTGGATGCCAAGAGTGGCGTCAGCGGTGCGGGCCGGACGCTCAAGCTTACCACGCATTACCCTGAGTGCAATGAAAGCATCGCGGCCTATAATATCGGCCGCCACCGCCACACGCCGGAGATCGACCAGATCCTCTCCACGGCCGCCGGCAAACCCGTCGAAGTGATTTTCACGCCGCAGTTGGTGCCGATGGACCGCGGCATCTTGACCACGGCCTATGCCCGGCCAACGGGACCGGTCAGCGAAGAACAACTCATGCAGACGCTCGCTGCGTTTTATGCCGACGAGCCTTTTGTGCGCGTGGTCGAGCATTTGCCCGGCACCAAGGACTGCGCCTTGACGAACTATTGCGATATCACGGCGCGGCTGGTTCGCGGTCGCGTGTTGACGATCAGTTGCATCGATAATTTGATCAAGGGCGCGTCGGGGGCGGCCGTCCAGAACTTTAACCTCATGTTCGGCTATCCGGAAACGACCGCATTGTAACCACTTTGGAGATTTATTATGTCAAACCAAGTACCACAAGGTTTTTCGCTGGCGGGCGTCCACTGTCGGATCAAACGCGATCCACAAAAGCTCGATCTCACGCTCGTGGTCTGCGACCGGCCGGCAACGGGCGTGGGAGTCTATACACAGAATCTCGTCTGCGCCGCCCCCGTGGCCCTCGATCGGAGCCGTACGCCCAGCGACCGGATTCGAGCCGTCGTGATTTGCTCGGGAGTGGCCAATGCCTGTACCGGTGAGCGTGGCCTGGAAGATGCCCGGCAGATGGCCCGCCTTGCCGCGGCCCAATGCGGCGCGGCCGACGATCAGGCCCTGGTGCTTTCCACCGGTGTGATCGGCTCCTTTCTGCCGATGGATCGCATTGCAGAGGGCATTGCCGCGGCGGCCAAACAATTAGGCTCATCGCAGGCCCATCTGGAAGCGGCCGCGCGGGGAATGCTCACGACCGACACGGTGATCAAGACGGCCAGCCGATTGCTGACCATCGGCGGTCGCAAAATTCAAATCACCGGCATTGCCAAGGGTGCCGCCATGATGGGCCCCAACATGGCAACCATGCTAGCCTTGATCATGACCGATGCCCCACTCGATCCGGCCACGGCCCAGACCGCATTACAGGCATCAGCCGACTTGAGTTTTAACTGCATGAGCGTTGACGGTCACATGAGCACGAACGACACCGTGCTGCTGGTGGCCAATGGTGCCGCGGGCGGTGCTCCGCTAGCCGGGGCCGATCTGGCAAGCTTCCGTGCAGCACTCGATGAAGTTGCGATTGAACTAGCCAAGGCGATTGCCAGCGATGGAGAAGGATCGACGCACCTAGTGACCATTGAGATTTCCGGCTGTGCCGACCGTACCGCGGCCCTGGCTATCGCCAAAACCGTGGCCAACAGCCCGTTGGTCAAGACGGCCATTCACGGGGCCGATCCCAACTGGGGCCGTATTGTTTCAGCGGCGGGGTACGCCAACGTGCCGTTCAATCCTCGGGGAGTCACCTTGCATCTCAACGGCTGTCTGCTCTATCGCGACGGAGCACCGGTGCAATTTGATGCCGCAGCCGTCTCCAAGTCAATTCGCGACAACCGCGACACGCTGGTGCAACTGGCTTTCAGCGAAGGCACCGCCGACGTGCGATTCTGGACCGCCGACCTGACGGCTGAATATGTACGGCTGAACGCCGATTATCGCACCTGATCTACATCCTGTTCGGAAACTACTCCTGGAGTGGTTCCTGTAGGTCCGCTTCGGTGATCATGTTAAATCCTTTGATCGCAAGCGTTTCCTGCCCCATCTCGATATTATCGACCATCAGGGCCACCGCGGCTCGCCCGCGAGGACGGACCAAAAGCGGGTAGGCTTGGATGATGTTGACCTCCGCCTGCAAAAGCGCGGTGCAAATCCTCAGTAGGGCATCGCTCCCCTCCGGCAAATCAACGCCGATCAAATCGCTCTCGATGATCGCCAAACCTGCTCGTTCAAGAATTTCCCGTCCTTCTTCGGGATGACTCAACAAGAAACGCGCAAAAGCGCACTCGCCTGCATCGGAAATCGAGACGGCCACAATGCGGACCTTGGTGCCCTCGAAGCGACGAATGACCTCCAGGAGTTGACCGATGCGATTTTCGAGAAAAACAGTGAACTGACGAATGGCCGGGTAGTCCCTGCCTCGCCCCGTGGCAAACTGTACGCCTGCACCATCACCGGAACTCATGGATGTACTCCTGTTAGGGGATCTTCCGGTTCTAAGTGCGGAACGCGAATAATTGTAGGGTGAGGAGAGCGAGCCCCACCAATTCTGTTGCGGTCCACTTTTGGTGGGGCTCGTTTCACTCT
>JBAWVO010000386.1:0-5364 GCA_037147235.1 Planctomycetota bacterium
TGCCAATCCGCTCAGCAATACGGCTGAACAGTTCTACGCCACGTTCCAATATGCTATGAAGGCGTTGGGCAACGTGGCGACGACGGGCATGGCCATCAGCTACTCAAACCAAATGGGTCAGCTTCTGTCCAGAGGTGTCCAGCAGGCCAGCAGTGCAGCTTACGCTCAGGTCGAGGCACAGGCAGGGCAATCTCTCGATATTACTGCGTAATGCTGGTAACCATCACGGAATCGCCATCTTGGAATTCGGGACGCCGAGAAGTCTGTCGCTTTCTTACGCTGCCTTCTTCTTCGTTGCTGCCTCTGCCTTCGGGGCTTCCGTGGGCAATTCTTTGCCAGTTAATGCCTTGTAAATAGTGGCGGCCAGGAGTTTGTGACCCTCGCCACTGGGATGAACTCGGTCTCTGCCGGAGAATCCGTTCTTGCCGTCAAGCGACTCGTATAGATCAATGACGTAGCAGTTCTTTTCCTTCACAATCTTCAAGATCATCGGACCGATCTCGTTCTTGATGACGTTGCCATTGATTCCCCACTTGTTTCCCCCCGCAGGCGGCGGCAGGCAACAATAAATGATTACCTCGGGATTGACCTTTCTGAGAGCGGCAATCATCGCTTCATAATCAGCCGTGAACTCGGCCTTCTTCTTCCAGTTGTGGGGTTTGCTGTCGTTGGTGCCCAATGCGATGGTCACAACATCCGGCTTGCTCTTCAGTGCCTGGTCGAACTGTCCTAACTTGCTGTAGGGCTTGTCACCGCCGTTCAGCATGGTGGCACCGCTGACGCCGAGATTAGTGACTTGCCATTTGTTCCCCAGGGCATTCTGGAGCATCGACGGATAGGGCCCGCAAGTAATGCTGTCGCCGATGCAGGCTAGGCGGATGGTATCCTTGTATGCGGCCGCAGTGACGGGCTTCGAGTCGCCCGCTCCATTGGCCATGGTGATGAAACTCAGACACGCGACCACTGCGGCCAACCTCACTATGTTCCTCTGCATCAGACCGTCCCCTCGTCTAAACTGATTTTCCACATAAGCATCCGCTCGGATACGTTTCGAGCAGCAACAGTCTCCCTATGATAACAGGGCGGCTAACGACATTCCAGAGGGCATGCCGATTTCGCGAGCCAGAATTGAGTCCCCGGGGCGATCCTGCATTGGAGGTCCAGCAATCTGAGTATTCGCATCGATCTCCGCAGGCGTCTTGTAGCCGATCATCAGCATACCGACGGTTGTCATTTTTTTAGCAGTTTCTGCATTCCTTCGCCCAACGCATCACCGATCAGGAAGTAACTTTCCGCATTGCCGAACCAATGGTGACCGTGACCTGGATTGGGAGAAAGCTCTGCGGGACGGGCAAAGTCGGTGGTCTTCACAAAGATCGCGTTCTTGATCTGCTTGGTTCCCGCCTCCTGTGCTTTTCTGAACTCAAACATGGGACCGTTCGTTACGGGGCCGCCGTTGCCAAGTTCTCCGACGACGACAGGCAGGTCCGGCACTTTGAATTCTTTACGGATATCGTGGACCAGGTTGACCAGATTCTGAGCGTACTCCGGAATCGCCGGCTGGGTACACATATCGTTCCAGCCCTGCTGCCAGACAAATCCCGCGATCTCATATCTCTGGTCGCCGAGTTCTGCCAACGCGGCACGGACCTCTTCGATCATCTTCGTGTAATACGATCCTACCTGGCCGCCGGAACTTGGCGGTCTGAAGTCAACGTACAGGCTTTTACCGCCCCAGGCTGTTTTGATCAGCAACACCGGTTCGTCGAAGTAGTCGCCCATGACGTGGCCAAATTGCAGTTCAGGGCCGATATGGCTGTTGCCGCCATACCCGGTGTAGCCTACGGTTAAACCGCCCTTACGTACCTTGCCGTTGACCTTGAACGAAATCTGAACGTCGTCGCGGACCACCCATTCCCCTTTTTCGTTCTTGAGGTGCTTCATCTTGTCCGCACTTTTGGAATACTTCATGGACCAGACGAGGTTGCCCTTTCCGCCGTTGTAGTTGTGAGGGTCGTCCATCGACACCACGCCTTGCCCTTCCATGTTCGACTGTCCGGCGAGGATGAAGACTTTCAGAGGGCCTTTCTTGGCAGCGGCATTTTGCAGATCGCGATCCAAAGCGGCTCCATCAAACGGGATGACCACAATCTTGCTGCCGTGGCCGTTATTGCCCTTCTGCGACTCCTTGGGCGTGTCGAGCACGGCGAGCGTCACCGCCACGACGTGGCCGTTCTCCATGCAAACGCCTGGCCGCTCCATCTTGTGCCAATGGTTGACGGTGCCGTCCGTGTAGCGGCAGAAGTCAGTCGTCGGATCGTAGGCCAGCCCGCGATTGACCCAACCGCTTTTGCCATCCTTCGAGGTCAGGTGGTATGCCTTTCGCGTATTCCAGGAATTGACGATGATGTGATACAGTCCGGCACTGTAGAAGATCGCCGGGTCTTCAAGGTTGGGAATGCCTCGCGGAAACGCAGACCGCCCGTCCGTCACATACGGCCCCAGCACCCCGTTGGCCGCCTTGCTAATGAATACCCGCCCTGACCGTGGAACGATCATGAAATCACCGTCCGGGCGGACCATCATGCTGATGTTTGAATGATCCAGTCCCTTGCCTTGGATCGTGCCCAGCCGCTTCCAGGGGCCGCCGAGCGACTTCGACACAAAGACCGGGCCCGGCCGTGTCTCGCTGATCACCAGGGCGTAGCGACCGTCGGGCAGCACAAGGACCGTCACGCAATGTCCCTTGCCACCCTCGTCGTCGGGCCAGCAGAGTCCCTTGTCAACGTACGGCCCCACCATGGAATCGCTCACGGCATGCACGATCTTCGATTCCCACCACGCTTCATGCCCCAGGCGTTGTTCCCAGCGGCTGGCGAACATGTGAAACTTGCCGTCCGGGCCCTTCATGATCGGGCCGTCCCAATAATTCCAGCGGGTCATGGTCGCGTCCTCCAGACCGTTCTTCTGGTCACGGGCACCAACCTCGGCTGCTCCCCAGGCATCCTTGGAGAGCGAACCGTTGATCGGCATCGGCAGAAAATAGTCGATGAAGGATTTCTTTGGTGGGGTTCTTGTTGCCTGGCAGAAACCAAAGCGGACACCGGTCAACACGACGAGAACCGACAGGATGACAAATAAAGATCGGACAATCTGTTTCATTTTACTTTCCCTTTTTCGACACCACCCACATCCCGAGCTAAAGGATTCCCCTATGGTAACATGGCTGCTTGCGACTTTCCAGGCGGCTTGCCGATTTCCCCTGTGGTGTGCAATTCTGGCATTCTCATCGCTTCCGCCATCGTCACTGTGCCGTTCTTCAGCAAGATGCCCTGGGTCGTGCTCTTCATGCCGATTATGCCCATATTGCAGCGGGCAGCTTCCAGCAGTACGGTATCGCAACGACAGGCGGTAATCCATGCTACTGGCATAGGCCGGAGCGGTCTCAAAGTAGTTCACGCCTTGCTGCAATGCACGCTGGATTACGGCAACCGCTTCACGGCCATTGGTAACCATTCCAGCATGCGGATTCAACCATCTGCCAATCGTGCAATCTCGGCAGCCATGTTTCGGCGAGCAGGTTCTTCAATGTGGCCCAAGAGACGATAAATACCCGGTTTGCTCAGGAAGCCTTCAAGGACTTGTTGCCTACCCATCCGGTAATTCCCCTCCGGCACCCAGGCATACTCCTGGCGAATGTTCTCCGAGTAAGCTCGATAAGCCGGTTTGCTCGCCCCCAGAATGGCGAGATCAGCGTCGATCAGCACTTGGGCATCAACATCGTCACCTGCATCATGCGTTTTCGTCTTCAGGATCAGAAGAGCAACTAGATGGCCCTGCGGTATAGATAGCTTCCTGCACCATCGTTCGGCGTATTCAGCACTCCGTTCTTCATTGTCCGAAGTCCTGCTGTCGTAGATTACGTCATGTAGCCACGCCGCCAGAGTGACGGCGTTCGGATTCTGAGCAAACGAACCGAGGCTTTCCACCGTTTCCAGAACCGCTCCGATATGATCGAGAGTATGATAGAAGCGACCTGAACCGGCATATCGCTTGGACACATCCTCGAACATCACGTCTGCCAAAGTCGGGTCAACCGTCCAGACACTGAGGAGGTCATGCCATTTTTGGTGCGACAGGCTATCCATCGAGAATCTCAACTCGGCTCTAGGTTGTTCAAAAGACGCCCTTATTATTATTGGACATGTGCGTCGGCTTGCACACGCGATTTGACAGATGCCGACATGAGCAGAACAACGATCGATAGCCACGCATTTTTGCACGCGGGTAGTCGCCTACAGCAGGCACACGCCGAAGCAGAGACGCCTACCAGCTTTCGTCCTCCGGCATTCGTGTGATTTTGTTCTTGAGATGAAAGTTGAAGACAATTTGGGGCTGCTTAAGGCAGCCCCGGCGGTATCTTCTGTTCGCTCATGGAACCTCAATCGCCCGACTAAAACGCGGTGCCTGTGGCTTGATCTGGCGGAGCGGGAATCGACTGTGGCGGCGGCGGTATCAGTGGGGTTGTAGCTGGCGGCGGCGGCATTATTGCTGGTGGCGTGGTCGGCGACATCGGCTGTGGTGGTGTGGGGATCGGTGTCGGCAGCGTATCTGGTATTGGCGACGCTGACATGTACGTCTGTGATGCTTCTGGGATCGGATAGCCATAATATTGCGTCTGAAGCACCGGAGCCGGTTGCGGATAGTAGACCGGCGGCAAGCCCACGTAGACGCGGAGCGGAGCCACAGCCACCGGCATGTATGCCCGGTATCGATACGGGTAGTACGGGCGAACATAGGGCCTGTAATACCGGATCGGCTGATAGAGTGGGACGCCGACGCGGATTGTCAGGTATTGTGCCTGGGCCGACGATGCGGCAAAGGATAGCAGGATAGCACCGAACAGCAGCAGAGTCTTCTTGAAATTCATCGTAATATCCTCCTTTTAGGTGGCCCGTTAAGGCTCGCACGGTTTCTGATAAATGTCCTTAGTGTTAAATCGTATCGCCACCAAGGAAGAAAGGCAACTAAGGGCGGATAAATTCTGCTGCTTCGGTATTTGGAGCCGATGACATGGCTGTATCCGCCGCTGGGATGCTTTCTGGTATGGGCCAGTCGTGTCTTTCGGCGTTGATGGCTGAATGGTCTCGAAGGCCCATGGATAGCGGCCGGCTTAACCATCTTGGGTTATGACCGATACGCCGTACGGGCTTATTTCCCCCGCAGTCTTCGCCGGTAAAATGAGCAATAAGGCCGGATATCCGGTGACCGCGTATATGATCCTTTCACTTTAGGAGCCGATGCCATGCGTGTGCCAAGATAAGCTGATGTAGATCAGTTGGACAATCCAACCTGGCTAAAGGC
>JBAWVO010000387.1:0-5362 GCA_037147235.1 Planctomycetota bacterium
AGGACATCCATTTTACACCTTAACCGTGCGCCCAGTTTTCCGGGTCCCGCGCAGTTGCGTCAATCGGCAGTGTACAAACATTTGATTGATTTACCAGGTTCACATTAGTCTGGTAAACGTATGCACCCTGCGGAGAAGGCACGGGGTCGCCATTTATATTAGCAAACCTATCGACTTCATACGCACCAAGCGGTTGGTTCGATCCGTTATTATAAACTCCTTGAGCATACACCTTAATGGTAACGATTGGAGTTGTCGGAAGATCGCCACGGTCAAAAGTGAAGTTACATTTGCCGAGCGCGTTCGTAGTTGTATGCGTTGAACTTGCTGGTACGGATTTCCCGTCGTAACTACGTGGAGTGAAAATAGCGTAAACGGTAGCCCCGATAATCGGTACGGTGCCCTCTCCCGGGAGGTTCGTCACGTTGATGGTAAGATCTAATGATACTGACAGGAGCGATCGCTTTTCTAGCGGTTCGATCGCTAATGTGCGTCGATGTTCTTGGGCGCGATAGGACTTTCTGCCTAGCCATTGCTGAAACCACTTCGCTAACATATGCATAATTATCGCTGCCCATTCAAAATGGAGATTGCTTTAGAGTCATATATTCGCTATGGAGTTACTACGCTCCATGCCGCCATACGACGTTTTGGGTTAGAGGATTAGTCTGCGTTGGGGTCATGAATTCGCCTGTTCCACCGAATCGTCGTGTTGGGAAGTGCCTGTCGCAAACGCACGCACCCAGCCAGTGTGATATCCGTTCCCTCGATCCCAAGTTCTTCGAGGGTGGTCAGGCGTTGCAGGTTCGCAATAGCGGCGTCCGATATATAATCGTTTTCGAGGAGAACACGGCGGAGCTTGGGAAGGCAGGATAAATGGACAAGACCAGCGTCAGTCACTTTTGTCGAACCGAGCCAGATTAAGTCGAGATTCTTAAGCTCCGCAAGCCTCGCTAAGCCCGCGTCCCCGATTTCTGTGTTCTGTAGCAGAAGCTTAGAAAGCGACGTCATTTCTGCTAACGTCTCAGTTGCTTTGTCGGTGATAGCACAATGATTTAGATTTAGGCCCCGCAGTTTCCGCAACGGCAGCAAGGCGGGAATGCCCTTATCGGTCACGTTGGTCAAACTAAGATCAAGGTTTTCGAGCTTTGTTAGTGTGTGCAAGTATTTGAGACCGCCGTCGGCGAATTTATTGTGATCGAGTTTGAGGGACCGCAACTCCGTTAATCCTTGCAAATACTCCAGTCCCGCGTCCGTGACCCCATTGCCGCAAAGCCAAAGCGTTTGCAGTTCTCTCATCCTCTGTAGGCACTGGAGGCCGGCATCTGTGAACCCATGACCGAAAAGCGAAAGTGTTTGCAACTTCGTCATCCCCTGTAGGTGCTGGAGGCCAGCATCTGTAACTTTATTACCTCCGATCTTTAGAGTTTGCAGTTTCGTCATGCGCTGCAGATGCCGCAGTCCCTCATCCGATGCTCCCCCCACCTCTAATTCCTCGATTTCGGTCATGTTACGAAGGAACGCGAGTCCGTGGTCCGTGATTTTGTCGAGAGGTTTGAGATGCCGGATCTTGACGAGCTTTTGAAGATGCTCGAATCCGGCATCCGTAGTATGTTCCGGCAACTCAATATATTCCAAATTCACTAAGCCCTCGATCGACTTTAGGCCCGCATCACTGACTTTCGTCCCGCTTAATACAAGTGTACTCAACTTGTCGAGATGCGAAATATGGCTTAAAATTACGTCTTTTGTGCCGGGACCGTACAAATAGAGCCTTTCCAATCCGTGAAGGTTTTCAATCTGGGCGATTCCTGCGTCACTGACATTACACGGCTCGAACGAAAATTGTCGTAACTGCCGCAATTTTCCAACGATGGCCATGTGTTCGTCACGCACCCAAGAGCCCAATAGACTAAGTTCCGTGAGTCGTTTCAACTTCACCAACCCATCCATGCCATGTACCGTTACCGGCGTGTGGGAAATACTGAGTATTTCCAGATTGCCCAGAGCGGAAAGGAAGTTCAGGTCCAACGCATCGGTGTATGCTATGGCTTCCTTACATAGGCCAACATAAGTTATGTGACCCGTGGGAGCAACAACGAGCATGGCATGAATTCGGCGCAACTCTGCCAGCGCTGCACGTTCATCCGGGACCACGTATGTATCGTAATCGTCGGGCTTTAAGGTATTTATATCCTCTTCTGTTTTCGCTGCGACAAGGCTCATGGCAGCCAGCACGAGAAGTAGCAGTGTTGTACGTTGTCGAGTAGGCATAATATCGCATTCTCATTTAGGTATACTTTGAATTCCCTGTTTCTCCGCTCTTTCCACAATGTTCCGTACAATGGGGTCAGGCCGGCACTGTACACTTTGAAACACAAAGTGGATAGTGGCGGCCTGACCCTGGGGCGCAACAACCCAGAGGACACGGAGTCCCAGGCCGCTGTAGCTGAACAAGGGGTGTTTGCCGTCGCGAAATGCCGACCGGCAGTACTCCGCCGGGTCACAAAAGCTACCCCCGCGAAACTCGCGGAAGTCGCCTGTTGCAGGCCCAGCCGGATCGTCCACGGGAGAACGTGCGTAAAATTGGTTATCACACCAGTCCTGGCACCACTCCGCCACATTGCCGCACATATCGTACAGGCCCCAGGGGTTCGGCTTCTTCTCGCCTACCGGATGTGTGCGACCGTCCGAGTTGTCGCGATACCACCCAAATTGGCCGAACTTCGACATATCGTCTCCGCAGAAGTACCGCGTGGTCGTACCGGCGCGGCAGGCGTATTCCCACTGGGCCTCGCTGGGCAAGCGGAACTTGCCTTTCGCGTTGGCAAACTTTGCGTTGAGCTTCTCAAGGAACTGCTTGCAGTCGTCCCAGGTCACGTTTTCCACCGGGTTCCTCGGCCCCTTGAACTCGCTGGGGTTACTGCGCATCACAGCCTCCCACTGCTCCTGCGTCACGAGATACTTGCCCAGGTAGAACGGCTTGGTAATCCGCACGCGATGCTGCGGCCTCTCGTAGGTCTCCGCTTGGGTGTCGGAGTCGGGCGACCCCATCATGAACTTGCCCGCCGGGATCAGCACCATTTCCAGCTTGATACCCTGGCCGAGGTCCAACGTGAGTTCCTTCGCCTCCGTCGCAGCCTTTAATGAAAGTTTCTTCCTTTGGATCTCGCTGGCACCAAAAAGTCCCTCGCCATCCCCGACGGTGATCTGCATCCACGGATATTGCTTGCTGAGGGGCTTCGCACCCGCTTTCGTCACCTTCGTTCCCCTGCATGAGAGTACCCGAAGATCTTTCATGCCCCTCAGGTACACCAGCCCTGCGTCCGTAACGCCGGTCGAATTGAGATTTAAGATGTGAAGTTTCGTCAGGCTGGAAAGATGCTGAAGCCCCTGGTCCGTAACGCCTGTCGAGTTTAGGATCAAGATTTCGAGTTTTGTCAGGTCCGAAAGATGTTGAAGGCCCCGGTCCGAGACCTTGGAGTCCGAAAGATAGAGGTATAGCAGCGACTTCATCTCCTTCAGATTCTCCAGTCCCGCGTTGTCGATCTGGGTTTGCGAGAGATCCAGATATTCCATCTTCGCCAACCGGCGCAGACGCACCAGCCCCGCGCCGGTAATGTTCCTGTTGCTCTGGAGGTCGAGCTTCCGAAGATCGGTCGCACTCTCCAAACTCGCAAGCCCCGCGTCGGTGACTTCGCCGCGATGGGCCGTCAACCGTTCCAAGCCGGGCAGATCCTTGGCCAAGCCCATAAAGAAATCCGTAGCTTCCTGGGTGGGAAGTTCTAACTCCCTTAGCTTGGGAAGACGCTTGAGGTAGGGTGCGACTTTAGTGGGGTCCACGTTTCCGTTTAGAATAGAAACGAAGTAGACATGACCGTCCTTGTCCAAAGCAAGGCTGCCGACCCTCCTGAGAATTGCAATCGCTTCGGGGTCGTCGACCGGCACTGCGGGGTTGCCGCCGGACGACTCGGTGTTTGGCCGCGAGTCACTCTTCGGCTCCGCAGTTTGCGGGCGATTGTCCCCCACGGATTTGTTCGGAGCCTCCACCGTAGCCTTTGATTCAGGTTGTTTTCGTTGGATCCCGTCGGTGCCAAAAACCTCTTCGCCGTCCCCGACCGTGATATTGATCCAAGGATTGAGTTCTTGCAGCGGTTTTACGCCCGCGCTGGTTACCTTCGTCCCACGAAACGTGAGTTCCCGAATCTCTTTCATGCGATTTAGATGAACCAGTCCTGTGTCCGTAATGCCGATACGGTTGAGTTTCAAGCTGTGGATTTTCGTCAGGTCCGAAAGGCGTTGAAGCCCCCGGTCCGTGACCTGGGTATCCGAAAGATCGAGGTGATGTAACCCCTTCATCTGTTTCAGGTTTTCCAGCCCGCAGTCCGTGACCTGGGTCTCTGAAAGATTGAGGGAAAGCAGTTGCTTCATCTGCTTCAGGCTTTCCAGCCCCATGTCGTCGACGCCAGTATGAGAGAGGTTCAGATTGCGCAAGTCCGTCAACCGGCGCAAGTGTGCCAGCCCCGCACCGGTAATATTCTTGTTCCCCTGAAGGCTCAGCATCAAAATGCTGGCCGCACCCTCCAAATTTGCCAGCCCCACGTCGGTGACCTCGCCGTCCCTGGCCATGAGAGTTATCAACCCCGGCAGATCCTTGACCAAAGCCATAAGGGAATCCGTGGCTCCTTTGCCATAAAGCCGTAGCTCTCTTACTCTGGGAAGACGCTTGATATATGGTGCCAATTTGGCTGCGTCCATCGTTTGGATGATAGTGATCTTGTCAACGTGTCCATTCCACAGGGTAAGGGTCGCAAACCTCTTCAGAAAGGCGACGGTTTCGGGGTCGTCGCACAGAAGAAGAGACGGCCGGGCGTGAACCCCGGTTGCCGCTTCTCCCACCTTTTCTCTCACTTCGGCTGGATCATCTTGCGAGACCGGCTTCTGGTTACTGGGCGGATCGGCCGCAACTAAGATGAGTGCGACAACGGTTAAAAGAGCTTGTGCTGTGCGTTTCATTTTGAAGTTTCTGCAATCATAGGAGGAGACATGGATCATCGGACAGGTTATCGTACCTTCCTGCTACAAGCAAGTACCCCCCGATTGAAAAAAATCCGAGAATGCGGCAGCGGCGGAGTACTCTTATGTGCCAGCAAAATAATTAAACACATATGTTTTCTGCTTGAATAATCAAACCAGACCATGTCGGCGATAGAATAAACACCCCTCATTAGATGGTTTGTGACTCCGCGAAAAAATTCTTGGGCTGCCACCCACAATGAGCGGGTTCGCCGACGCGACTTTGCTCCATCGCTCCAGCTAATTTCACGTTGGGCTCACGGTAAATGCCCGTGGCTTCTCGCCA
>JBAWVO010000388.1:0-5298 GCA_037147235.1 Planctomycetota bacterium
AATCAGTATGTCCGCTTTTTTCAACCCCCCCGCGCATTCTTGCGACGGATGAACCTGATTTAATCCAGGAGGCTTTACGGTCATTGCCGAGCATCCCGAACCGCTTCACTCCATCCCGCAGCTTACGCCCTTGTACTTATCTGCCGGTTTTCCAAACAGCCGATACCAAACGAACTTGCCCGTTTCACCGGATGTATGCCCAGCCTTGAGTTCACGGGACAGCCGCACGACATTAGCAAGCGGCAAGATACCCTCTGAACTGCAACAGAACTCAGTCTCTTTGGTGACGGGGACCAACTTAAAATCAATGTGCTTCACGCTGGCCGTGTTGTCCACTAAATTGATGCGAATCACGATGGTGTCCTTCCAAGTATCTTGTGGAGTTGAGCTACCGCTTCACGGCCCCGGCATACTGTATGGGCAGCAGTTGGTGCGACTGGTCCACACCGAGTTCACGGGCGGCATGGAATGGCCAGTACGGATCACGCAACATCTGCCTCGCCAGCATGACCAGATCGGTGTGCTGATCCCGAATGGCTGCCTCTGCCCGTTGGGGTTTCGTAATCAGCCAGCCCACGGCAGTCGGCACGTTCGCCTCTCGCCGGATGCGGCTTGCCACAGGGATCATGAACCCCGGTCCCCAGGGAATCACGGAAATATCAGGTGTGTTGAAGCCCTGGCTCACGTCGATCAGGTCCAACCCCGCATCTTTCAATTTGCGTATCAATTCAATCGACTCCTCGACGGTCACGCCTCCGTCGATCCAGTCCGTTACCGACAATCGGGCGGTGAGAGGCAGTCGTTCCGGCCAGACCTTGCGAACGGCGGCAAAGGTCTCCATGAGGAATCGAATGCGATTGTCAAAACTGCCGCCGTAGGTATCGGTCCTGTGGTTGGACAGCGGTGAATAGAAACTGTGGGCCAAGTAGCCGTGGGCGAAATGCAGTTCCAGCCACTCGAAGCCCGCCGCCAACGACCGCTTGGCCGCAGCGACAAACGCCTCTTGGACCCGCATAATGTCCAGCACGGTCATCTCCCTTGGCGTCACGGAGAGGTTGTCCCCAAACGCAATGGCCGAAGGGCCGATGATCTCCCATGCCCCCTCGTTTTTTTCAAGATGGTCCTCACCATCCCACGGTCGATTGGCACTGGCCTTACGACCGGCATGGGCAAGTTGGATGCCGGGAATGGCCCCATGCTGCTTGAGGAATCGGGTGATGCGTGCAAATGGCTCGACATGCCCGTCCGACCAGATGCCGCTATCGGCTGGGCTGATGCGTCCTTCCGGGGAAACGGCGGTGGCCTCGACCACCACCAGTCCCGCACCGCCGACCGCACGGGAACCAAGATGCACCAGATGCCAGTCGTTGGGGAAGCCGTCCTCCGACGAATACTGACACATGGGAGCAACGCCGATCCGATTTCTCAGTACGACATCTTTTAACTGGAATTTCTGAAAGAGACTTGACATATACTTGATCCTTTAGCACCTATCTTACCAATTCGATGGGCCGTTGTGGAGTGCGGTCAGGATTGGAAGGGCAGCCGTGCGCAGGATCGATACTGCCCCACTTGCATCCGGCCAGAAAGCAGGATAGAACAAATAGAAAGGCCCCTTCAATGAAATGCCCATTGTGTGACAACGAGGTTGATTCGGTCGATCAGGCCGTCGAGCTTGGCTGGCATCCTGATTTCTGGGCCGAGGAGGTGAATTACCAGGGGCCGGTTTGCCTGGAGTGCTGCTCGACTTACTTTGCCGTTGATGAAGACGGTGTACTCACCCTTAAACCCGACAGCCCCTTGCCACCAGCGGCCATCCCGACTGCCGAAGTTCAGTCTGAAGCCTACGTTCACGACGGGCAGAAGTTTCCGCTTGGCGAGATTGTCGCCACGCCCGCCGCATTGAAGGCCATCGAAGACGCTGGGCAGTCACCAGATTTCTTCTTGGATCGGCATGTTCAGGGCGATTGGGGAGAGGTCGATGCGTTCGACAGTCGGGCCAATGACGAGGCACTTACAAGCAGCGACCGCATTCTTTCGGCCTACCGCACCTTGAAGAACGTCAAAATCTGGATCATCACCGAGGGCGCAGACGATGACGGCCAGCGAGAAGCAACGACGATCTTGATACCATCGGAATACTGAATCTAAAGAATTCGTGGACGTTCTATTCTTTGGGGGGCACGTTGACGATCCGCACCGCTAGTGGTGTTATCGACAGCCGTGGATTGGTGCATTTCACCTCCATGCACAAGAAGCTTCCAGTTGGGATGGATTGCCGCACAGCCAGCTACAACTGGCAGTCGTGATTTTACGGGCCTTGCGAGACAAAGCGGTGCTGAAACGCAACCGCAGGGAGGGCCGCAAGCAAATCCAGCCAACATGCGTCACCCGCGGCCGGTTGGTAGGCAATTATCGACCTACTATGTTATCTGCGTGCCCGACTCCATTCCCGCATGTTACTTCGCTAGCGTTCTAGTTTTTGAGGAAGGGAATTTATCCAAGCAAGATATCGCTCAATCTCGTGGGCTTTCTGCGAACTACGGTACGTGAGCCGGTGGCAATGCCGACAACCGAAGTACTTGGCCTGGGGCGGTAGGAATAGCTTACCTACTCTCCTGTTGCACGGCACCCCATCAACAATCAACGGGCAAGTAAACCACCAGCGTAGCCCGCCAAGAGCCGGATAGGTGGTATCCAAGCGTATCGGAATCCGAACGTCGGTTTCGCCCCGGTGGTAGATTAAGGTGAGTGTCGGCACTGGATCCCATGCGACGGAGTAGCGAACAGAAGCCGTGACCTTCCCTGCTCTGGTCCAAGCCAACGAGCCGGACGAACGTGGATAAATCCGGCCCCGAAAAGCGACCAGTCCGAAGGAAATGGATTCTTCGGCCGTCACCTTCCTTCTGCCCCCCTGATACCTTCCACTTCCAAAACCACCCATGATTTCTCCCTCACCCCGCGTTTATTTTGCCAAAATCAATTGGATTTGTTGCGTTGCAGATCCTTACTGGTTGAACGAGCCAAAAGCCTGCGATAATTTTCCCTTTCCTGTTGTTTTACCTCGATTGTCTGCCGGCGAGCCTCCAGTTCAGCTTCGGTTGCGGCTTCTGGGGTAATCTCGGATTCTTCGGCGGCCAGTGTGGTAAGCGGCCGGTTCTCGGCTTCCAAGAGCCACTTAGCAAGCCAATCCCGCGCCCGAGCGTCCCCGGCCAAAGCATCATCAGCGGCCTTCGCACAGATTGCCCGCCACTTGTCGAGCGTCACCACGGCGTTGAGGTCTCTTTCAATTGGTCTTCGCTGTTCGGCATTGCCGTTGCTATTCATCGCGTTTTCTCCGTTACGGTTGGGGGGTAGTGAGCCTGAAAGCAGACTCAGTCACCCCTAGTTACTGTTCCTGCGGTCCTTGGTTCGGTTTATCCGTCGGGAACGACCCGAGAGACGGGGGCAGAGCGGCTTTCCCTTCGCCTTCATTTTGGAGCCCGGTGAGCATGGCGGTGAGCCGTTCGCGGTCAGCCGGCGAGAGAGTCAGCAGCGCGGCGGCGAGCTTCGTCAGCGGGTCGCCCTGGTCAGCAGCGGCGGTCCCTTCGCTTTCTTCCTGGTGCCCGGTGTCGGCGGTGCCGGTGGTCGTTTTGCCGTAAAGCGCGCCTGATTCCGCGCCGCTTTCAGAGTGAACCCCCGCATTTCCCGAGGAATTCGTGGGTTGTTCGAGTCCTTCAGGGGGCACTCGATAAAGCCTTGCGTGACAATGAGTTACGCAAGGCTTTTTGCTTTGGCTGATGGTGGGGGACGATTCTGGGGCTACCGCGGATTGCAATACCACACCATCGGCAGATTAGCCCCCCCCCGCGGTATTAGGCTCTTCCGGTTCTGGGTGCAGACGTAAGGTGGGACGAGCGCAGCGAGCCAGGGAACTTCAGCCTAGAACGGATTGAATTCCGTTCTACGAAGCTAAAACATGAACCCCAGCCGCCCGCCGGCGGTCACCATCAGCGACTGGGGTTGGTAGGAGTAGAGGCCCCACGCTGATTCTCCCCAACTCATCACCTCGGCACGGCCGGCAACAAAAAACCGCGGTCCGCGCAGTCCTATTTCCACGTTAGCGAAGACGCCCAGCTTGGGCCAAAGGGGCCGCTCGGCGATGAAGGGATCCGTGAGATCCTGGACAACGGAAGTCGTCGATGCAAATTCGTAAGTCAAGGCCGTCATGCCGATCCGTGACTCCGAATAAAAATCCAACTCGGCTCCCAGACGCTGATGGGTTTCCATCCCCAGATACGGATACATCGTCCACCAAGTTTCCTGATAGCCACAGACCGGATTCCCCTGGTTGTCGGCCCCATCGTGCAAGTCGCGGATCCAGAAGCGGCTGCCCAGCCCCAGCAGAAACGCCACCCGGCCTTCCCAGGCGGCAGGCGAGAGAACCATCTCATATTCACCGCGGAGGCCGAGGTAACCCGTGTTCGAGGCCATGTTTTCCAAACCCGTGTCGTCGTAACTGTTGTAATGCATGTCGCCACCGAACAGTTCCGCGCGGAAGCGTTCGATGCCAATCTGCCGCGAGTAGCCCAGAGTGAAGATGGCACCGTTCTCGTTGACGAAATTCACCGAACCGATCCGCTCATTCCAATGGAAGTACTCAACTCGCGTATACCAACTGCTTTGCGCTAATTTCTCAATTACGGGTGCCGCGGTGGCCGGAGAATAGACTTGGGTTTGCGCGGCGGTCGGAAAACTCCACGCGCCGGCGTTGGTGGCTCCGGGCGCGGAATTGCTCGGGCTCGCAGGGCCGTTGGGCGACCAGACGGGCGAACCCATGGGTGTTGTGCCCATGGGCATCGTTCCGACGGGTAGCCCAGGTGCCGACGGCATCGGGATTGCGCTCTCCGGCGGTGGCCCTGGTGGGTTGGCCAGGGACGGATCGCTCGCACCGGGAGGATAGATCGGTTGGCCATTACGCCGCATGACGGAGGGGGCCAGCTCATAGTGATCGACGCTATCGGCCATCACGGGAACTACCGCTAATAGGAAGGCCAATCCCAGGAAAATTCGCGTGGAAAAGCCCATAAACACCTCGCGCCAAGAAAAGAAAACCGCCACCCGAGTCCCCTGCGGCCGGTCATGGTTGCGAATCGTAAACAAGCGGGGCTTAGCGGTCAAGAGGAACAGGAGCCAACAATGAAAAAAACATGGCTCTTCCGGTTCCATGTGCGGAACGCGAATAATTGTAGGGTGGGAAGAGTGCAGCGAGCCCCACCAATTCTGTTGCGGTCCGCTTTTGGTGGGGCTCGTTTCACT
>JBAWVO010000389.1:0-5283 GCA_037147235.1 Planctomycetota bacterium
TGCAAGTTGCCGGCAGATGGGTTTGTATTCTGCTCGTTCAACAATAACTACAAGGACACACCCGCGATGTTCGAGGTTTGGATGCGGTTGCTGAAGGCCGTTCCTGGAAGCGTGCTGTGGTTCCTGGCAGGGAACCCATTTGTTTCTGCCAACCTGCAAAAGGAGGCGGAGGCCTGTGGGGTGGCGGCCCAACGGTTGGTCGCTGCATCGCGTTTGCCACTGCCCGAACACCTGGCTCGACATCGTTTGGCCGACCTGTTTCTGGATAGTTTCCCCTATAACGCTCATACAACGACCAGCGATGCCCTGTGGGCAGGCCTTCCCGTATTGACCCTGGCGGGCCGAACCTTTGCATCGCGAGTTGCTGGAAGTCTGCTGCGTACGATTGGCTTGCCGGAGCTGATCACGACATCCCTGGAAGACTATGAAGCGATGGCGTTGCGATTAGCAAGGAACCCTGGGCTGCTTGCTGATTTGCGGACGAGACTCGAATCCAACCGCAAGACGTGCGGATTGTTCGATGGCGGACAATTCGCCCGAAACATTGAAAAGGCGTACGTCGCCATGTGGGAGATTTACATGGCTGGCGAGAAGCCACGGGCATTTACCGTGAGCCCAACGTGAAATTAGCTGGAGCGACGGGGCAAAGTCGCGTCGGCGAGCCTCCCCTCATTATGGGTCAAAGCCCCAAATATTTTCACAGAATTACAAACCAACCAATGAAGGGGTGTTTATGCAATCGCTGGCATGGTCTGATTTGATTATTCAAGCAGAAAACATATGTGTTAATTGTTTTGCTGGCGCATAAGAGCACTCAGCCGCTGCCGCATTCTCGGATTTTTTTCAATTGGGGTACTTGCTTGTAGCAGGAAGGTACGTTAGGCTGTCCACAGATTTTGTTCCGCGAGCAAATTCTTCTGCAAGAAGCTGGAAAGGAACGGTGCGGTCGTGGTTCTCCAAGCCCTCTTTACCGTGGTACTCTGCCGACGTCGTCGGTTACGGGCTCCCGCATGGCGGGGGCAGACCGGCTTCGACGAAATAAATTTCACCCCGCGCGGGACAACCGCGCCAACTACCAATGTAAGGAGACCACATGTCGCCCACCCCCAATCGTTCAAGGCTATTGCCAGGATTCGTTCTGGCCACAGTTGTCATTTGCCTCACCTTATTTACCCCGGCGCGCGCCGGGGCGCAAGTTGGATTGCTGCCCCCCAGTTACCCTGAAGACATGGGGCTTGCGAATTCGCTCGCATTCTCACCCGACGGGAAGCTGCTGGCGTGCGGGTGCTGCGGTCCCTATAACGATATCAAGGACTATGACATCCTGCAGATATGGGACGTGGCAACCGGGCGCGAAACAGCGCGGCTGAAAACCTACGGATTCGCGGCCTTTTCGCCCGACGGCAAGACGTTGGCGGGCCGCGGCGACAAGGGACGGTTACAGCTATGGGAAGCGCAGTCGCACAGGATTCGCTTGGACGACGAGGCTGGCCCGTACTTCAATGTGTTGGCATTTTCACCAGATAGCCGTCTGTTGCTAACTGGGAATGACTCACCTCAGTTCACGCTCAGGGATGCGGGTTATGGTACAGTGCTCTACGAGGAGAAGCTGCCTGTGACCGTTCTCTCGAGGGGGACAGTCACGATCCAGTGTCCGATCTTTATTTACGACGCAAGGTTCGCTCCTGACGGCAAGGAAATTGCTCTTGCGGTCACGACGCTTGGGGCGGTCAGTAAGCCATCGCAGATCTACCTCGGACAGATCATTCGCGACCGCACGGGCGGCACGCGCAGCGGAAAAATCGGCCTCAAGTGGCGGCTGAAGATCGCCGTTCCTGCGCCGAGGGGCGTTTGCAGCCTCAGCTACGCGCCTGACGGTCAGCGGCTCGCTGCGGCAAGCAACGATGCCAGCGTTCGGGTCTTCAACGCCCGCGATGGGCGACAGCTTCGCGAGTTTTGCCCGCCCTGGGACACTCGCTGTTGGGAGTCGCCCATGTACCACGTCGCATTCTCGCCCGATGGAAAGACGCTTGCCGGCGCGGGGCCCTTCTCTTCGCCGGGCATCCGCCTGTGGGACGCCGCAACCGGCAAGGAACTGCACCGGCTCAGGCTGAAGGGCGACGCCCCTGACCGGCCCGAGATTTTCCAGTCCGCGGAGATTTTCCAGTCCATCGCCTTCTCGCCGGACGGCAAACTCCTCGCATCCGCGGGCGCCCAACGCGACGTGATTCTCTGGGACGTGGCAACCGGCCAACGCACGAAGGTCATCGACCGCACCATCGCCATTCGCGACCGTCCCCCCCGTCCCGCGCTCCCGCGGGCACCAGCCCCGGTGCCCGCCGGCGTTGCTCCTCCGCAGACGCTGATCAATAGAGAGTTGGGCACACCTGAGCCACCTGACCCGTCGCGAGAAAAATAAATTTGGCCGCGAAATAAATTTCACTATAAATTTCACCCCGCCGGGACAACCGCGCCAACTTCCAATGCAAGGAGACCACATGTCGCCCACCCCCAATCGCCCAAGGCTATTGCCAGGATTTGTTCGCCGCATCTTTGATTCCAGGCGTAAGCGATACAATCGGCTGCATAGCGCCAGCCGCAAGAATGTGGGATTCGAGTCGCTGGAATCCAGATCCCTCCTAAGCATTGCCCCTCTGTTTGGGGTAACGGCTGCTCCAGCACAATATTTTATTGAGGGTAAGATCCTCTACGATACCACAAATCCCAAACCGGTTCGCGATGCCGAGGTAAGGGTTTCCGCAGTGAATGGTCTGGCGGCAGCGCCCACTTTTACTAAGGACGATGGCAGCTACTTCGTTGTGCTCCCCCAACCGCCCAGCGCCTACAACGGCCAGTTCCTGGCCGTCACGACCCAGACCCAGCCGTCCGGGACCGGCGCCGGACAAGTCCTCCGCGCCGTGGAAGTGAAGGTGGACGGCTCATGGGGCATCCTAAACGGGAAGCTGGGGAAAATTGATGTCCGGCTTCCCGACTTCGGCGGCGATCCCGGTTACGACGTGACCGATATCGTCATTGGCGGCAGCGAACCCACCGACGCGAATCAAAAGGCCTTCTGGACCTTCGACGCCGCGGTGTCTGCCTCGCGTCTGCAGGCAACGCTTCCGGGCGTCAATCCGGGGAAAGTTGTTCTAACGATCACGACGGCGGCGCTGCAAGGCAGCGCCGTAACCTGGCCGGGCACGGCCAACATTTGGATAAGCCCCGACCAGGCGCAATACTGGGACACGGTGTGCCACGAGTACGGGCATTCGGTCGCGTACGCAGCGGGATTCTACGCTCCGAACCCGCCTATGGCCTTTGTCCATGATTTAAGGGCCAACACGCGCACGATCAACCTCACAAACCCGACGTTGGGGAACATCCTTTCCAGCGACACGCAGCGGCTACAGTTGGCTTTCCAGGAGGGCTGGGCCGACTTCTACAGTATTCTCGTTCAGAACGTGGAGTATGTTCCGACAACCGTGCCCTACGCCGGTCCGAAGTCGCTCGTCTTTGGCGACAATGCGAACTTCCCGGGCTACAACGCGAAGACGATCAAGGCGAACACCTTGGGTTACGGCGAAGACAATGAAATTTCGGTGATGCGGATCCTCTCGGACCTTGCCGATGGCAAAGGGGCGGTGCAGAACCTCCCTTGGATCGCTCTGAACTTTTCCATTACGGACAACATGTGTTTGGGTTTTATGGGATTGTACAATCTGATCAGGTCCAAGCAGGGCAACTTGGGGCCGGTCACGACGCTGAGCGGCCTCTACAACAAGCTTCTGGCAACGGACGCCAAGGAGACCTTGGCCATTAACGACCTGTTCGTGATGAATGGCGTCTCGCCCCCCCTTGTCACGCCAGTGACGGGGAACGCGCCCCAGGACGGCGTGGCCGTTTGGCACACAATGGATCCTCTGACGTTCCAATTCAACATCCCGCAAGGATCGCCAGCGATGGGAACGGGCGCCGGACAGCGCAACTTGCTGAATATGTTCCGGGTGGTGGTGTTGGACTCGAACGGGACAATAGTCGTGGACTCGGGCGTGCCAGGCGTGCCGCCGGTAAACGGTGCCCCGAGAATGTACCCTGTCAATCAAGGAAATTTCACGTACGTCGGTCAATCGCAGACAACGGTCTCTTGGCTTCCGACGCCTGCACAGCTCGCCAAGCTCTCGAGCGGTGCGGCAGGAACAACGTACTTTTGCTATGTCAATGGCAGTTGGACTTTCGTTGGAGGGTCCACAGGCGACTATCAGAGTTTGCCGTGCCGCTTATGCGTGGCCCCGGCCCTCGCCGGTAACGGGAACCCCGATTGGCCGTCCGAGCCGCCGGTTTTAGCGCAGGCGGTCGAAGGCACGCCGGAAACCGGCGTCATCGCCAGCTTCACCGACGCGGGATGGGCCGGGACGCCCAACGACTATTCGGCATCGATTGCCTGGGGAAACGGCTCGGTGACAACGGTCACGGGCACGCAATCAGCCTACGGGCAAATTGTCTACCACGATCCGAACGACCCGACCGCCGGCTTCGACGTTATCGGCAGTCAGACCTATGCGGACGACGGCTTGTTCGCTGTGCGGACGACGATCAAAGAAGACGGCACTTCGATTGGCATAATCGACTCTCGCGTTACGGTCGACGACGCCGCCCTATCGGTTAGCGTCCTCTCGAACCTCCAGTTCATCGAGAGAGTGAATGAAGACAAACTGGTGGCTACGTTCAGCGACGCGGGGCGAGGCGTGGTGGCGACCGACTTCGCGGCCATGATTGACTGGGATGACGGCACAACAACCGCCGGCAAGATTACCTACGATGAGATCACCGATCTGTTCTACGTCCGGTCCGACTACATGCACGCTTACGATGATTTTGATAATCATTCGATAATCGTCACGGTTTACGACAGAGGCGGGGCTTCGGATCAGAAGACCAAGATCGTTACAGTGGCTTCGTGTTCAGGTATATCACCCACTACTAGTACCACCGTTCTCACGCCTATGTACTTTGGGCTTAGTATCGGCGTCAATGAGGACAACTCGCAAGTATTGGCGACCTTTACCGACAAGTACACCGGCGAGGATACCGGCAGCACATCAACCGATGATTTCCTGGCAGTAATTACCTGGGAGTCGCCGAATGACGTCCCGCATCGCTCTGCGGGCACGATCACCTATACGGCCAACCCGACACCGCATTTTATCGTTACGAGTGAGTACACTTATGACACTGTCGGGCAAGAATACCCCACCATTGATCTGTACAAGAATAACGGCAACC
>JBAWVO010000390.1:0-5269 GCA_037147235.1 Planctomycetota bacterium
CACGGAGTGTGCCTGCTACTTTTCTTGCGACACTTATTGATGCGCCGGTCCTTAGCGTCAATGTACATTGAGATCGCCAATCCGCAAAGTTTTCTCAAACTCTTCCTGTCCTGCAAGAAAATCGATTCCCACGCGGATCGCCCAGAGCGGCCGATCACCAATCCGATCGACGCCGATCTTGACCAGATCTTTCTGCGTGCAAACCAGGGCTTCGGCACCGGTTTGCCGAACGGCCGCCGCCAGGGCATTCAGATCGCTCGGGCCGTAGGCGTGATGATCGGGAAACTCGTGGAACTCGATCACGTCATAGCCGCAAACTTCGAGCGTATGCCGAAAGCCCGCCGGGTTCCCCAATCCGCAGAACGCCAGCACCCGCTGCCCGCGAAGAGTTTCCAGCGGCCGCTGCGGTAGCGTAGTACCCGTCCCAAAACTATTCCATGGTTTTTTCGGATATCCCCTCACCTCCTGCCCCTCTCCCGTGTATGGGAGAGGGGAGTTTTTCTCAGACGAGTCCTCAGTCGCATCGTCTGCCTCCCTCATCCCTTCCTCCGCGGCCACGAGTGCCAGCGGCGCATGCACGACCTCGATCCACACCGCCTGCGGCGACAACTTTGCCACGCGATCGCGGATTGCTTCTCGTTGCTCTGCCGTCAGCAGATCGGCCCGCGACAAGGCGACGACATTCGCTCGAGCCAGCCCTTCAACCGGTTCGCGGAGCGTGCCGCGGGGAAAGACGTGCCCATAGCCCAACGGCTCCAACGCATCCAAGAGCACGATATCCAAGTCGCGAGCGATGCGGCGATGTTGGAAGGCATCATCCAGCACGAGTACCTGGCATTCGTGCTCCTCGATCGCCCTATGGGCTGCGGCCACGCGATCCGGGTTCTGCACGTGCGGTACGCCCGGCAGTTTCCACGCCAGTTCCAAGGCTTCGTCGTTCGGTTCGCCATGGGTGCCGTATCCGCGGCTGATGATTCCGACTATTTTACCTTGCGCGAGGAACTGGCGGACGATCCATTCCACCATCGGCGTCTTGCCCGTACCGCCTAGCGTGAGGTTGCCGACGCTGATCACGGGCACATCGACGCGGTACACGGCACTCAACCCGCGATTGTAGCCCCGATTCCGCCAGCGGACGGCCCAGGTATACGGCACTTCCGCAGCTGCAAGAGTACCTCTCAGCACTACCGCCATGGCTCCGCGCCGCCGGCCGCTTACCAGGTCGCGAAAACCCGTGGGAGAAAAGAAAGCAGAGGTTTTTGTGCTACGAGTTTTGTTCATCCCTTATCACGAAGTCGGTGCATGGACGGGGGGGCGGCCTTGATAATAACTTTGCCAACTACTGTCACTGCTAGCTCGACGTAGGGTGGGTGAAGCATCGAATGGTGCGTTACGCGAACGGATCTGGAACAGCGGAAAATTCTTTCAGCGTCTCGACTTCGTGCGCAACCCACCATTTCCGGGGTGGTTCGCTCCACGCACCCTACGGGTTGCTGTCACTGCTAGCCCCCAGGATTTACCGGATTTCGTCTAGTCCATAGCGTCGGATTTTCCTGTCCAAGGTCGATCGCTCGATCCCCAAAATGGTGGCCGTGCGGCTTTTGTTCCATCCGGTATGGCTCAGGGTGGCCAGGATATACCTGCGTTCGATGTCGGCCAAGGAAGCGGGCAGGAACTCTCTGGACGCTGACTCGGCTTCGTCCGTGTCACCCGCCGTAGCCAGTTTGGTCAACAGCAGATCGCCCTCGCCGATCTGCTGCTCTTGGCAAAGAACGACGGCCCGCTCAACGACGTTTTTGAGTTCTCGAACATTGCCGGGCCACAAATAAGTGATCAATTTTTTCCCCGCTTGATCGGTGAATCCGGCGAGTTTTCGGCCGGTTTCAGCGTTGAATTTTCGCAGGAAGTAATCGGCCAGTATGGGAATGTCCGCGGGCCGCTTCCGCAGGGGGGGGACCGTGATTTCCAGTACGCGGAGCCGGAAATAAAGATCGCGGCGGAAAATGCCCTCCACGACCGCCTTCTCCAAATCGCGATTCGTGGCGGCGATCACGCGAACATCGACCGAGATTGGCTTGGTTCCGCCGACGCGCTCGAACGGGTGCCCCTCGAGTACGCGGAGGAACTTGGCCTGCAAGCCCGGGCCCATCTCGCCGATTTCATCGAGCATGAGCGTGCCGCGATGGGCCGCTTCAAACTTGCCAATCTTCCGCTCCGTGGCCCCCGTGAAGGCACCTCGCTCGTGACCGAACAGTTCGCTGGCCAAGAGATCCGCCGAGAGGGCCGCGCAGTTCAGGCAGACGAAGACGTTGTTGTGACGTGGGCTGGAATAATGGATGCCGCGTGCGACAAGCTCCTTGCCCACGCCGCTTTCGCCACGAATCAAGACGGTGGCGTTGCTCGACGCCGCTTGGGCAATTTCATTGGACACCTGGCGAATGACGGCACTGTTGCCGATGATCCGGCTTTGCACCCCCAGTCGCTCGCGAAGCTGCACGTTTTCCGTGCGGACCTGGGTCAGGTTCTCGGCCAATTCCTGGCGGCGTTTGAGGTTTTCCAGGGCCACCGCCACCGTGTCGGCCACGGCCAGCGTAAACTCTAGGTCGTCCGGATCGGATACGCGTTCCGGATCGATGGAATAAAGATGGATCAGTCCGTGGATCTTTCCGCTGCGCCGCACGGGAGCACAAATCACGCTTACGGTGTGGATTTCGCCTTGGCTGTCGCGGCTGCCCAGCGAACTGTCGCCCATGACATTGCGGGCCAGGACCGCTTCGCCCTCGCGCATCACGGTTTCGGCCAGAACGCGCGGCAAGCGATGATAACGATGCGTCGAGGAACTGCGCGAGGCCACCGTCTCCAAGGCATCGACCTTCAGCGGTCCCTGGTAGTCGTTGGGCAGGAGCATCACGGCACCGGCATCGCTCTGGGTGCCTTGAGCCAATCCATCCAAGGCCAACTCCGCCACGCTGGCGATGTCGGGCGATTTGGCCAGTTCAAAGGCCAGACGACAGAGCTTGGCTGCCGCCCTTCCGACCTTCGACCCCCCCGCCTCTTCCGCCTGCTCCGGTTCGAGGAACCGCGTCTGCCCCCGACGATGGGTGATCGTGGTCGGTCCGTAATCTTCCAGTGATCGGACGTCGTCGTCGGGAAGGAGACATTCCATGCCGTCCTGCGCCATCCCGCTGCGAACGATCGCGCTGGAATCGGAAAAAGCCTCGGCGAGGGCATGTACAAAAATCAACTGGGTGCGGCCGATGCGAATAATGTCGCCCGCCTTCAGGAGGTGATCGCCCACAATCCGCTGGGTTCCGATCGTCGTGCCGTTACGGCTATCGAGGTCGCGAAGAACCCACTGCCCATCGGTGAAGAAGACCTCAACGTGATTTCGGCTGCAACGGTCGTCTTTCACGACAATCTGGTTGGTAGGCGCGCGACCGATAGTCGCCGTCTGGCCGGGCATGAGCCGGAAGACGTCGCTCCACTTTCCACCTTCGCGAATGACGAGATAAGCGAGTTCCGACACGGACTTTTTACCTTAATAGAGACACTCTACTATACCTTAACCTAGGGAAGGTGGTTTCCGCAAGATGCTGGAACACGAAATTGTTGTCAACCTGTAATAACCTGCCCCTCGGCAAAAACCGGCCGTCATGCTATAATTCTTGGCTCTCCGCCGGGTTTGCGGATAATTGTGGTGCGGGCGTCCCGCCTGCCCAAGATGTTGTGGTTGAACTAGGCAGGCGAGACGCCCGCACCACAAACTTGGCGGAGAGCCAAATTCTCCCGTTCGATCCGTGATTTCATCCGCTTGAGGAGTATTGCCCGTGATTCTGGCTGAACCGCCGCCGTCCCAAGGCGACCTGCATTTTTCGCTGCTTGGGTTTCCCGTGCGAATCCATCCCATGTTCTGGCTCTCGGCAATTTTGCTGTCGAATTTGAGTGAAAAGCCGATCTTTGTCCTCTTGTGGGTTGCAGCCATGATCCTGTGCATTCTCTTGCACGAGTTGGGGCACGCGGTCGTCATGCGGGCCTATGGATATCGCCCGTCGATCGTCCTGTATTCCTTCGGTGGCCTGGCCATTCCACATCCAGGCCGCAATGGCGTCCGCCGTCCCGGCCCATTGGGCGATATGCTGATTGCCTTCGCCGGCCCCGCCTCGGGCTTTCTCCTGGCGGCAGTTTTGACTTTAGGATTATACTTGGGTGGCTATCAGGTCGAAATCTTCATGCGCGTCGTGCCCCAGGTGTTTATTCCCAATTTCATCTTGCGAACCTTCCTGAATTCTGTTCTTGAGATCAGCGTGATGTGGGGTCTGCTGAATCTTTTGCCGATCTATCCGCTGGACGGTGGCCAAATCGCTCAGCAGATATTCGTCATGAACAATCCGCGCGATGCATTACGCCAGTCGTTGATCCTCTCGGTGATTGTCGGCGTGATAATGGCCGTGATCGCCTTCGTGCAATGGGATAGTTTCTTTCTGCCGGTTCTCTTCCTCTGGCTGACCTATTCAAACTACACAGCGCTCCAGTCCTACCATGGCGGCAGGCACTAATCAAAAAATCGGCTCTTCCGGTTCCAGGTGCGGAACGCGAATAATTGTAGGGTGGGGAGAGCGCAGCGAGCCCCACCAATTCTGTTGCAGTCCGCTTTGGGTGGGGCTCGTTTCACTCTCTCCACCCTACTTCTGCACCTAAAACCGGAAGAGCCAAAAAATCTTGCGGGCATCCTGTTGCAATTTATTTGAGAACTGTTACAAATATGTTTTAGGACGTTTAGTAGGACTTCGTTTTCATCCGAGTTGAAGACTTCGATGAGGCGGATGTCTTGTTTGGGCGTCTGAAGGCACACAGGAGTGTGCCAGGTCGCTTCAAGGATGCAAGGCGAAGGAATCGCATCGAACGAAGTTGACTAGTTTTTTTCAGTCCCAATGCCACGGTGAATGCTCTCGATCAGTTGTTTGATCGAAAGTGATCCGGCGGCGCAAACCCTTGGACGGAGGATATATTATGGCCAAGAAGAAAGTAGCGAAGAAGGCAGTTAAGAAGGTCGCCAAGACGGTCAAGAAGACTGCGAAGAAGAAAGCCTGCAAGAAGTGCTAGGCTGATTTTTCAGCCGCGATTGCCCTCAAGCGGCAATCCTGTACTTGTCGCAGCGTGAGATTGTAACGAGAAAGAGCCGCGGGACCTTCGGGTCCATGCGGCTCTAAGCCTTTCGGCGCATCAATAAGTGTCGCAAGAAAAGTAGCAGGCACACTCCGTGTGCCGT
>JBAWVO010000391.1:0-5269 GCA_037147235.1 Planctomycetota bacterium
AAAATCTCGATCTTTTCCATGCTACCGGTTCTTGGGGGTGGCGGCAAGGATGGGGCAACCGTAGGGCGGGAAGGGCCACAGGCGCGCCCTGCCATTTTTATTTCGCATCGCCCCAGTGTCCCACACTATCTGGATGCGGACGCCTCAACGATCAAAATGCCTTGCGACGGATTTTTAGTAAGCTTGCCCTTCTTTGGTTTAGCCGTAGCGACTTTCACCACGATTTGGCCGCCTGCCGCCGCAAAAGCCCGCACGAGTTGGTCGAGCGATACATCCGTGGCGGCTCGCTCGATCTTGGCAACTCGAGGTTGGCTTGTCTTGAGCTTAAGGCCCAATTCTTTTTGAGACAAGTGACATGCCTCGCGCTGTCGGCGAACCGCCAAGGCGAGTTCAACCCGAGCATCAAGCAATTGGCGTTCTTCATCATTCAAATCGAGGAAGTCGGCAGCGTCGCCCACCTTCCAGCCTGCCGCTTCCAATACCCTGCGTTTTGCCGCATCCATTGTTTCCTCCTCGGTTCGCTGATCACTGCGTCTTGTCTGCCTTCACTGCCGCATCATACTGCTTCAGCCGTAGCTTGCATCGATTCACCACTTCATCCGGAATCTTTCGCGTCTTCTTCGGATACACGTCAAGGACCAGTATTGCGTCGGCGTCAATACGGTACACGATTCGCCAGTTGTGCTCACCGTCCCTAATACGCAGTGCCCCGCAGTGAGATCCAACGTCATG
Organism: Planctomycetota bacterium; assembly: GCA_037147235.1. Classification (GTDB taxonomy): domain Bacteria; phylum Planctomycetota; class Planctomycetia; order Pirellulales; family Thermoguttaceae; genus JANXQG01. The sequence goes on from JBAWVO010000391.1 coordinate 733, forward strand.
CAATGCTTCCGCCTGAGGCATACCGGGTTTTTCGCCTTCCTGCAGCAGCCGAAGTAGCATTCCAGCTTCTTGTCTGCCCTCAGACGTGAACGGAGGCGTCTTCACCTCGCCATGCAACCAAACCAGAGGCTTCCGCGTCAGTTTGTCGTGTTGCCTCTTTTGCGACTTGGCCATCTTATAATTGTTCCTTGAAGGCGAGTCTAAAGTATATATCGGATTCGGTATAATGTCAATCCAGGAAATTATTGCTAGGTGTCCTTGTTATTACTCTCAAAGCCGCACGGGCTATGGTTTGGCCGTGGGATCCGTCTCGATCGCCTCCAGCCGCTGGAGTCGCTCGGCGGTGGGCGGATGCGTGGTGAAGTGCTGCTCGATCTGCCGACGTGTTTTCTCGGCCGGGCTTTGGGCCTCGCTTCGCTTCGGCTCCAAATCCTTCTTGTTGAAATAAGCAAGCAGGTGCTGCATTGCCGACAATCCCTCGTCGCGGCTGTGGCCAGCGTGGAGCACAGCACGAAAGGCCCATGCATCGGCCTCAAACTCATGCTCCTTGGAATATCCCAGCGCGACTGCCATGTAAGCCATTTGGGCCAGTGTGCTGGCCGCTTCCCCGCCCAGTTCAGAAGCCCTTGTCGCATAGGTCATCCGCTTGACGACGTGTTTGAGTTCCTGGTGCCCGATCTCGTGGGCTAGGATGAACTGCAATTCCGCATCCGTTTTGGCAAAGTTGAGCAACCCGGTGTTCACATAGACATAACCGCCCGCATGAGCAAACGCATTGATCTCGTCGCTCTTGATCACTTCGAGCGTGATGACAAGCTCCTTGCGGGACCGCTGATCAACGATCGGCCTCGCCAACCGCTGGAGTCGCTGAATGAGGGCAGGCGTCCGAAGAAGCACGTACTCGCGAGCGATCATCCGATGCAATTTATTACCGACCTTCTGCTCTTCCTCCCAAGAGAGGCCAAGCACCTGCTGGCCCACATCGTCCACGGTCCTCGTCACCTCGTGGCCTAAGTCGAAAAGCTGCCCGATTGGGTCGGCAGGCTGGGCGGGCTTGTTGCGGGCCGGCGGCTGTGGTTTGGCGGATGGATCGCTCGGAACCGTCGAAAGGGCCGGTTCCTTGCCCCCTGGGTCGCCGGCATCGGCACCGCCTGCCGATTTATCGACAGGGGATGGATTCAATTCCGGCGGCGCGGGTTTCACGGGCACGTCTCCCGTTGCGGGCGTCGGGGAGGACGGTTTCTTACTTGGGACCGGAGGAGGTGTTTTCGGATCAGGTTCTTGCGGAGGCAGCAGAACGTCTTTCACTTCGCCGAGGACTTCGCGAGAAACCCGGCTGGCCTCGCCCACGACCTGCTTCGCCACGGTGCCACCTCCACCAGCAACCTCCTTGGCCACGTCGCGTACGATCTTGCCAGGCACCTCGGCCGTCTTTTCCACGGCCCGCTCTGCCCCATCGACGATCCCCTTGCGGACCTCGTTTGCGGCCTCCCTACCCACATCGCGGATCGACTCCCGAGTGCGCCGGCCCTCATTGCGGATCACCCAGAATGCCAAGCCGAAAAACAGCAAGACAGCCACTCCGGTGGCAATGTACTTGGTCATGTTATTGCGTTTTATCGTCGCCATTTAGCCATCTCCTGCCTTCGTAGCACGGAATTCATTCCGTTGCCTTGTCTTTCGTAGCACGGAATGAATTCCGTGCTACGAAGTGATCCGCTTCCCATTACTTGCATGAAAAGTATAATGAATATCTACTGAAGAGTCATTCTAAGGCTAGCTTTGGGGTGCTCGCAAGCCCCATGCGGCAGGAATATACCCGGCTATCGAACATGGAGAACCATCCAATGCCCGCTCGAATCATCCTTGAGGTCCGTAATGGGCCGCTGGCGGGCCAACAGTTCGTCTTTGAAGACCGCACGACCTGTTTCCTTGGCCGCGCTAACGACTGCGACCCGCAGTTGCTCTGCAAGCCGCAGGAGCCGCAGGCCCCGGAGAATCGCAAGATCTCGCGCCATCACTGCCTGCTGGACATCAACCCTCCGGACATCCGCATTCGCGATCTTGGCAGCCTCAACGGCACTTTTGTCAACGGCCAGAAGATCGGCCAGCGGCAGAAACACGAGCAGCCGGGCGGATCGTTCCCCGAACACGACCTGAAGGATGGCGACGAGTTGCGGCTGGGTGCCATGGAGTTTCGCATTAGCATTCAAACACCGATCGGGTGCAGCGAGTGCGGGGCGGAGATTCCGGAGGCCGAGTTGAAGCTGGTCGAGGGCCAAACCATGATCTGCCTTTGCGATAATTGCCTCAATAAGGCCCAGCAGGCCGAGATCCCTGCTCGCCCTCGCACGGTCGCCGAACTCGTCAGGCTCTGCGCGAAGTGCGGCTGCGACGTCACAACCGAGACAGGAGCCAACCGGCCGGGCCAGTTCATCTGCTCCAAGTGCCGGGAGAATCCTTTCGATCTGCTCCAGCAGCTTATCCATGGCGCAGCGCGCGGGGAGAGTGAACTCGTAGCCATTGAAGGCTATGAAATCGTCAAAGAACTTGGCCGTGGTGGGATGGGGGCGGTCTACCTGGCACGGCGCAACAAGACGGGCCAGCAGGTCGCTCTAAAGGTCATGCTGCCCAAGGTGGCCGCCAGCCAGCGGGCCACCGAAAGCTTTCTGCGTGAAACATGCAACACCCAGGCATTGCAGCATCCCAATGTGGTCCAGCTCCGAGAGGCCGGCTGTTCGCAGGGGACCTTCTTCTTCACATTAGAGTTCTGTGACGGCGGCAGCGTGGACAAGCTCATGGCCCGTCGCGGTGGCAAGCTCTCGATCGACGATGCCGGGCCGATTATCCTCCAGGCACTGGACGGCCTGCACTACGCCCATGGCGCGGAAATCCCGCAGGTGAGGCTCAAAGACGGCAAGATCGGCAAGGGGCGCGGCTTAGTTCACCGCGATTTGAAGCCGCAGAACATTTTTCTATCCACGGCAAGTGGTACTCGGGTGGCCAAGATCGGCGACTATGGGCTGGCAAAGGCATTTGACATGGCTGGCCTGAGCGGCCACACCTTCACCGGTGAAGTCGCCGGCACGCCCCAATTCATGCCGCGGCAACAGGTGCAAAGATTTAAGGAGGTGCGGCCGGAAGCGGACGTCTGGGCCATGGCCGCCGTGCTGTACAACATGCTGACGGGCTGCTATCCACGGGATTTCCGCAAAGGCTGCGATCCCTGGCAACTCATCCTTGAAACCAGTGCAGTCCCAATCCGACGGCGCAATCCAGCAATCCCGCAGCGATTGGCCGAGGTGATCGACCATGCCCTGGTGGATGAGCCAGAGGTCGGGTTCAAGTCGGCGGCCGAGTTCAAGCAGGCATTGGTACAGGTGATGTAATGGGTACGATCAATCACGCGGGGCTGAGCGACACGGGACGTCTTCGCACTGCCAACGAAGACCGCTGGTTCGCCGATCCCCGCCAAGGGCTGTACCTGGTGGCCGACGGTATCGGCGGCGCGGTGGCCGGCGGATTGGCCTCGCAGATTGTGGCCGAGGTCTTGCCACGACTGCTCCAGGGCAAGCTCCAGGGCAAGCTCCAGGGCAAGCTCCAGGGGGCCAAGGCCATTCCGGAAATCGCCAAGCAGGTCGCGACGGCCCTGGTCGAGCTGAGCGAGCGGCTCTGGGAGGAAAGCCAGCGTACCCTGGACCTGAAGGGGATGGGTTCCACCGTGGTGTTGGCTTTGGTCCGAGATCGGCAAGCGGTAGTGGCGCACCTGGGCGACAGCCGGGCCTACCTGCTCCATGCCGGCCGCCTGGAACAACTGACCAAGGACCACACGCTCGCGCAGTTGCTAGCCGATCGAGGCCAGATCACGCCCGAGGAGGTGGCCAGCCACCCGGCTCACAGCCATTTGACGCGATTCGTGGGCATGGGTATGGAATCTCTGCCGGAGACAAAAGTAGTGGCGTTGGCCCCAGGCGACCGATTGCTGCTTTGTAGCGACGGCCTGACGGGCATGCTCAGCGACCCGCAAATTCTGAAGATTATCAGCCAGCAGATTGCGCCCGAGGAAACGTGCCGGCAACTGATCGAAGCTGCCAACCATGCGGGTGGGAAAGACAACATCACGGCTGTGATTGTCATGGGATGAACCTGGTACCCAATACCCAGATATTGAATCTATGAAACATACCAAAACGTGGCTCATCGGCGGCGATGCTCGCTGCGACCTTGTTGTAGACCAACCGACCGTTTCCGGAAAGCACTGCCGGCTCACCTGCACGAACGATAGCTTCACCCTGGAAGACCTCGAATCGACCAACGGCACGTTCGTCAACGGCATGAGGATCGAAAGGCCGACCCATGTGAGCAAGGCCGATACGATTACGCTGGGGAAAACGGTGCTCATGCCGTGGCCGGAAGAGGAGAAGCCCTCACCCCCAACCCCTCTCCTGGTAGGAGAGGGGAGATTCCTGCCCTCACCTCCTGGCCCTCACCCTCACCCCACCCCTCTCCCAGGAGCCAACCGCCCTCACCCCAACCC
>JBAWVO010000392.1:0-5259 GCA_037147235.1 Planctomycetota bacterium
GCAACATGATCGCAACAAAAGTAACGGCAACAGGTTAGGCGTTTCATCAGGCTAGCCCAGGCCACCCTCGGATACCGTTCGGCCCCGCCGAGGTTCGCCGGCCCCTGCACTCTTGATTATTTTTTTGCCCCTGCTATCGAACTACGGCCAGCGCGTAGTATAATCGGGAGTGTAGGGTCGGCTGTGTGCCGCCCCGGTGCGAAACCGAATTTGAGGAGCAAGCGAAAACGACTGCCCTGGACCATCCACGGCGATGAAGACAATTTGAACGAGATGCGTGTTGCGTCAAGTTTCTGTCTCCCACAAAAACGACCAACCTGGACCGATTCGTCGGGCGAGAAGTTTGAGGCCACTTTTAGTTGGTTGATCGCTGGCACGGTGAAACTCATCAATCACGATGGGACCGTGATCAAGGTGCCGCTCGATAAGCTTTCCGAGGAAGATCAGGATTGGGTCAAGAATAGAAAACGGTGAACGTGCCGCTGGAAAGGATGTTCGATCATGTCAAACGACTGGGTTCGATCATGTCAAACGACTGGTACATCAAGATCAACAACGCGGAGCATGGCCCGCTGTCTTCAGACAAGCTGAAGCAGCTTGCCCAGCAGGGCAAGGTCACGCCGGAGACATTCGTAAAGAAAGGTGCTTCCAGCACATGGTCACAGGCGAGTCACGTTACGGGCTTGTTTCCGATTGCGGCCAGTGCCGGTACGCCGACAACGGCTGTACCATTGCCTAAACTTGGTTCCCCGCCAACCATTTCAACTGCGTGGGCGCGCTCTGCAGAGGCAAAGGACAACCTTGTACGCAACGTCGCAATTGGCGCAGGTGCGATCACGGTCGTGATTATTGCATTGCTCGTGGTGCCGGGTTTGTTCCGCGACAAGTGGGAATTGAACAACATCGACCGTGTAGTGGCAAGGCTGAAGGAGGCGGATGCGCTTCAGAAGTCCGATCCATTCGCCTCTTATAAGATTTATGACGCCGTGCTCAAAGAAGCTAAACAGCACAAGACCACTGACCTCCTCTCGAATAAACTTGCCAGTGCGGAAAAAGCCCGGACTGGCCTATACCCGAAGGTCGAAGACAAGATTCGGGCAGAGGAAGCAGAGAAGAAAAGGGTGGCCGAAGAAAAATCTAGGCGTGCCAACGAAGAGAAACAACGTATTGCCGAACAAAAGTTGGCCGAACAAAGAGCGGGGAACCGGAAGAGCGAGCTAAAGGAACAGGCGGCCAAGTATAAGAATGCCTCGCCACAAGCACGTACTGCCCTGAATGCGTTGAAGAGAATCCAAGCCAGGACGGAGGTTGGTATCACTCGCTCCAACTATTCTCAGGTGCTCGGTGAACAGTACGGCGAAATCAAGATTTTCACGGAATCTCCTGAAGGCCAATCCATGCCATTGTTTTCGTCGGAAGTATCGGAAGCGATAAAGCACTACAAGAAGGCGAGTAACGATTGGGAATCAAACCTTACGTATAGCCTCCAGATCGAGTGGGGGGAGGCTTCCAAGGCGATTAAGAAGGCCGAAGACGTTCTTTTGAATCCCGAGAAGTACCTGGAGGCATCGCCATAATGGGGCCCGACGTGACGGCACGGGCGACCTGATATCATCTCGACCGCGTCATGGCAGGCGGGGAATTGTGTAAACCGGGTTTGTGGGTTTGTTTATTCGGCCTCGGCGGGCTTTTGACGCGATCCGTAGCGGACCACTGTGGATTAGGCTAGGGCGAGGCAAAGCTGGGATTGGCGTGCTGGGGTGATCGGGCGGGATTTGTTTACGAGGCGAGGCGAATTGTTGGCCCTTCGTGCCGAATTTCGGGCCGAAGGCCCAGCCTATCATCCAGCGAAGGGCGCAGCCCTGGATTAACCATCGATCACGCGAATTTCGGGCCGAAGGCCCAACCGGTCATCGTATTGAAGGCCCAGGGTGAGGCGAATTGTTGTCCCTTCGGGCCGAAAGACAACTGGGGGGAGCTGTCATCCAGGGCTGCGCCCTTCGCTGGGAGAATTGCTGGCCCTTCGGGCCGAATGCCCGCTCTGCTGGAGCAGATCACCAAATGGGGCGAAACAGATTTTCCCTTTTCACCACTCTCCGATTTATCGCGGGGATCGGAAAATTTTCAAAATCTTCCAACTGCTCTTTACGGAAATCGAACAAGTGGGCAGAATACGCACCTCCCTTGAAGCCGTTTTTGTTTACCAAGCGGGTCGAGCGGGCCGTGCGCTGGGAGGGGAGAAACGCACTGGTCAAGGAAGACCCACCGCCACAGCAAGGAGCGCTGAACGTGAAGAGACTTCTTTTGTCGTCGGCCATCGCGGCCGCAATCTGTTTTGCCTGGACTTGCTTAACAAGCAACCAGGCCTCGGCTCAGGCCCCCGCGGCCTCCGCCGTCCAAGGCCCGGGCAGCATTGCCCTGGTCGATGTGAACTACATCTTCAAGAGGCACATCCGCTTGAAGGCCCAGTTGAAGGAGCTACAGGCTGATGCGGAAAAGGTCCAAAAGGACTTCGAGCAGCAGCTTCAGCGGCTGCAAGAGCAGAGCCAGCAATTGGGCTCGCTTAAGCCCGGTACGCCTGACTATCAGCGATTGGAGGAGTCGTTGGTGAGCCAGAAGGCGATCATTCAGGGACAGGTCGCCCTGAAACGCAAGGATTTCGTGCAGAAGGAGGCCCATCTTTATTTCAATGCCTATCGTGAGATCGGCGACGAGGTGACTTTCTACTGCCAGCAACGGGGTATTGCCCTCGTGATGAACTTCAACGGCGACAATATCAACGAAGCAAATCCAGACGATATTGCCCGTGGTATTAGCAACAAGGTGGTCTTCTACAACAAGAACCTGGATATTACGCCGTACGTCCTGCCGCGGTTTGCCGGTGGTTCGCAGCAGCCTTCGGCGGGCACAAACAACGGTGCCGCCGACAACAGGAACCTGATGGGTCCCGCGGGCGGACAGCGATAGACTCACTGCGGGTCCGAGTCAGGCAAGGATGCCTGGTCACAACCTCTTAGTTTGCACCTTTTTGTCATGGATGACTGGCAGGGGATGGAAGCAATACGTAACCAGCGCACGTTACTCGCTAACGCGGCGATCGAAGGGGTTGGCTACTGGAGCGGACGCGATATCCGCGTCGAGTTCCGCCCGTCCGATCCTCGGGCGGGGATCGTGTTCGTGCGGTCCGACCTGCCGGGGTGCCCTCGCATTCCGGCCGTGGTAGCCAACCGCGTCGAGATGCCGCGGCGGACGGTACTTCGTTCCGGCGAGGCATCGGTCGAGATGGTCGAGCACGTCATGGCGGCCCTGGCCGGTATGCATGTCGATAACTGCGAGGTCTGGGTTGATCAGCCGGAAATGCCCGGCTGTGACGGTTCGGCGCAACCCTTCGTAGTGGCGATCCAGCAAGCAGGCATCGTCGAGCAGGATGCCCCGCGCGAGCTTCTCGTGGTGCGGCAGGTCGTGCGGTTGGGCAACGAAGAATGCTGGATCGAGGCTCGGCCGGCGGCCGGCGGCAAGACCGTCATTCAGTATGAATTGGACTACGGTAGCGGCAATTCCATCGGCCGGCAGTCCTTGGAGATGACGCTTTCTCCACGCTATTTTGATCTGAGTCTGGCCTCCAGCCGCACGTTCATGTTGCAGCACGAAGCCGCCGCCTTGCGAGAGCAGGGGTTGGGGCAAAGAACTACGTTCAACGATCTCCTGGTGTTTGACGCGGACGGCCCGATCGGTAACTCGCTGCGGTTTCCCGACGAGTGTGTCCGTCACAAGATTCTCGATATGGTTGGCGACTTCGCCTTGGCCAATTGCGATCTGGCCGGGCATTTTGCAGCCTACCGTAGTGGACACCGACTCAACGCCGAGTTGGTGCGAGCGATGCTTGAAAATTCCAGCGCCTTGAAACGGTGCGCATAAAAACAGAATAAGGAGCTGCGGCGATGGCGACCCGCATTGCCGATAATGTATCGATCGACCCCCGTGCAGAAATCGACGATGACGTCGAAATCGGCCCCTTCTGTAATATTGGGCCGAAGGTACGCATCGGCCGGGAGTCGAAGCTGGAGGGTAATGTTACCCTGATGGGCGACGTTACCATCGGCCAGCGCAATCATATCTACCCCGGCGCGGTCATTGGCGGTGAGCCACAGGATATCAGCTACCGCGGATCGAGTACCCGCGTGGTCATCGGCGACGACAACATCATCCGCGAATGCGTGACGATCAATCGCGCGTCGGAAAAAGAAGAAGGAGTGACCCGACTAGGGAACCACAACTTCCTCATGGGTTGCAGCCATGTGGCCCACGACTGCCAATTGGGCGATCACATCGTGATTGCCAACGGCACGCTCTTGGGCGGACACGTCCATATTCACGACCATGCCTGGCTTTCCGGGATTGTCGGCGTACACCATTTTTCCACGATCGGCAACTACGCATTCGTGGCCGGCATGAGTGCCGTGCGGCACGACGTCCCCCCCTACATGCTCGTGGAAGGCTATCCGGCCAAGCCCCGTTGCATCAATACGGTGGGTCTGAAGCGAAATAACTTCCCCGAGCACGTCATCCAGTCGTTGTCCGAGGCCCATCGCTTGCTCTATCGCGCAAAAGTCGGCTTGGATAACGCCTGGGAGATCCTTCGCAACAACGGCCAACTGGTCCCACAGGTGAATCACTTGCTGAGTTTCGTGCAAGGTCAGCACGAAGGAATGCACGGTCGCGGACGAGAACGCCGACGGGCAGCGTGAGGGGGGAAGGGGAGGCGGGGAGCAGGGAGCAGGGAGTAAGACGTGGCAGAAAAGCTGTTTCGGTTTGAAGGACTGGAGGTTTGGCAGAAAGCGGCGACATTCAGCATGGATTTGTTTGACCTCGCGGAGCGATTGGAGCAACGCAAGTGTTTTCGATTTGCCGAGCAACTTCGTGCCGCCACGCTCAGTATTACGAATAACATTGCAGAAGGGTCGGGCAGTCAGTCCAATGCCGATTTTGCGAACTTCCTGAACTTCGCGCGCCGTTCCGTCTTCGAGACCGCAAATATATTGATGATGCTTTCCCGAAAAGGCTACTTCTCGCCGACCGGCATGAACGAGTTGCTTACCCAACTTGAAGAAGAGAGCCGCATGCTTCTCGCCTTCATGCGTACCCTTCGATCTTGTGGCAAAGAGCGAGGAACGGGGAGCAGGGAGTAAGACGTGGCAGAAAAGCTGTTCAAAAAGTGAGTAAAATCAGTCCCAACCCCCAACCCCCAACTCTTTCCTC
>JBAWVO010000393.1:0-5252 GCA_037147235.1 Planctomycetota bacterium
GCCCTCGCTCGGCGAATGCGCAAAACACGACAGTTATTGGTGCGCCGGTCCTTAGCGAGCTACTTTATCTCACGCTGCGGAAAATCGAACATCGGTTTCAACGCCAGCTTTTCCAGCGATCCCTTTGTCGCCGGGCACATGCCCATGGCCACATGCAGAACAAGCGGCTCAGGCTCGAAAACCATTGATTGCACGGTACGCGAGCCTAAGTTCACCTCATCGAGCTTCTTGAAGACATCGGCCACGCCAAGCTTCTCGATGGCCGCAACCTTTGAAAGCAACGCATATCGCGGGCAGGCATTCCACCTTGGCTCAACACCGAGTGACTCACTGCGAAAGTGGTTCGTGTTCACGCAAATGCCGTCTCTGCCCCGGCGCAGTGCGACATTCTTGGGTGTAATCTCCAGCACGCCGGAACTTTGACGATCGCATACAGCCAAGCTGAGGATTGTGGATCGCTCGGTCTTTTGCAGTAGTATTTCAGCTTCTTCAATCGTCTTGCATTCCTCCAGAATGCGGCGAAAAGCGAGCGCGTAGGGCATGCCCTTGGGGTTCAGCATTGGCGCGCCGTCAGCCGACGCGTGAACTTCATGCACGGCCATTGCCAAGCCCGCATCATTCATGCCGGAGATGCACCCGATTACTCCCGGAAAGCCGATGGTGGCGAAGGCATGTTTTCCCTTGGGCCGATGAATAGTGATCAGCCCATATCGATCGAGGACTCCCAGAGTGTAGAAGTCGAGATTTCGGCCAAAAAGTACGCCACCCGTCTGGCTCTTGCTTGGTTCGACCATGAGCGAAGAACAAGCAAAGCCACCCCGATGCAGGTCCATAATCGTGTTGGCGACCGTAAGCAGATCGGGCGCGATGCCGGATTTCACGGCGAAACTCTGTAGCTCATCGCGATGGGCTTTCGTGGCATGGGACATCAATGTGCTGGCCGTTTCGACGCATTTTTCCCACTCTTGGCTGCGGCCACTGAGAATCATCAATTGCCGTGGATACGGGGCGAGAACCTTGACCACGGCACCGGTCAACGCTGCTTCCTGCCGCCCCATTTCTTCGGGCGTACCCTCAACACTCAGCACGGGCAGATGGTTGATGTATTTGAGTTCTCCCTTCTCGAAGCGGCCTTCCCGGAAGGGCCGTTTATCCGCCGCCGCCGAAGCCGTGGTAGCAACAGCGAGGAGAAACAACAGCGTACAAAACCAACGTCGATTCGCGAGCATTAGGAATCCTCCGGTATTTTCACTAGCCACGAGAATAGTTTACTCCCCGCTATACTTGTGTCAAGATAAAATGCCGTTTCTACCTATGATCGGCCGGAGGTTCGCTTACACCCTCGTCCGGCACAAAGGTGCGGCGACGGCCGTTCAAGAGTCTCTCGACGGTCCTGCCGGACGGCTAATCTTTGAAGCCTGTGGCTACCGCTTTTAGTGGATCCAGAGGGCAGCGTTCGGCCTGCCAGCCCTCCGTTGGCCGAATACCCGGGGGAGCCAGAGAGGCCGCCAGCGCGCGTTCTCGTTGCCGGTCGCGGACCAGGACACGTCCAGAAGGCTCGTCGCCCACTACCCGCCCCGGGAGCACTGAAATCACCGCAGATTACGCAAGTCCCTTAGATTTGCAGTGATAGGACGGCACGGAATCCCCGACGAGGCAGTTGTGGGGGGGTTGGGGCTTTGGGGCATTTCTTAAAAAACCGGCAATTTCTAGCCACCCGCGAACCTGTCTTGCTCCCACGGCAGCCGGTTTCTATAATCTCGCCGCCGTACTGGGTTTTGCGCAACGGCTTACAACCCTTCTGTTTGCAGTTCGCGGTTTCACCGTTTGGCTAGGCAAGCAAGGACGCTAGTCTGCTGAAACGACACGACAAAAGATTGGTGCCGACCCTCCCCGCCGCGCGCACGCGCGACGACCTCGGTCGTGCTGCGCGCCAAGGTAGCAGGCACGGTCCCTGTGCCGTCCGCCCATCTATCACGCACTGGGTAAAGCACTTGCTCGGTTTCCGTGTCGTATGCCAAACCACACTCCGCATGTTTGGCACATTGGCGGACGGCACACGGAGTGTGCTTACCACTCTGGCACTCATCCTTCTGCTGCCGGCAACGCTCTTCGCGCAGGTCAGCTTGCCGGAAGGCAATAACGTCGATCCGATTGTCATCTCGGCCCAGGCGGCCAATCGATGGCAACAAGGCACGTATGAGGTGTGGCTGCTGCGGGGTGATTGCCGGCTGGTGCAAGGGAGCGACGTGGCGGTCTGCCAGGAAGCGATGTTCTGGATCGACCATGCCGCGTCGGCCTCACGGGAACGGTCAAAAATAATCGCCTATCTCGAAGGCAACGTCGGCGTCCGCCTGATCCGCGATCGCGAGCCGGTGGAAATCCATGACCAAAAATGGTTTGGCCGCTTCTTTACGATCCGCGACGTGCAGATCCGCGCCGGCGTCGTGGCAGGCAAGCCCAATGTGCTGCCGGGTATCTATCAACGCGGCATGGATGAGCGCAACCCGGAGTTCGCGGATGCCTTGCGGCAGACCCGAGTGGACCAGGTCCAGTTTACCGCACCGAACGAGCTTCCTCCGCGTGGCCAGCCATCGCCGGCCGCGGGGCCCTTGCCGCCGGGAACCCCCGCCATTGGGCAAGGCACGCGGCGGATTCGCATCTTCGCGCGGGGCGATGTGCCGATGCAAGCCCAGTGGCAACAAGATCCGCAAACGCACCAAGCAGTCGCTGCCGTCAACCAGGGCGTGACCATGGTCATCGAGGGCCTGACGGTCCGCAACGGAAACATTCCCGGCGTGGGGGGCGGACCGCTGACGCTCGACCTATCGACCGACCGGCTCGTGATTTGGACCGTGGCGGCACAGCAGCCCGACATCAATTCGCCGCTGTCGCAGGACCAGAACCAGCCGCTGGAAATTTACATGGAAGGGAATATCGTCTTCCGTCAGGGCGACCGGACGATCTATGCCGACCGCATGTATTACGACGTGCGGAATCAAGTGGGTACGGTGTTGGGGGCCGACATGATCACGCCGGCACCGGGCTATGAAGGGAAGGTCCGCCTGCACGCCGACGTCCTGCAACAGACCGGCGCGGACCGCTTTCGCGCTCAGGACGTGTTTGTCACTTCCAGCCGCCTGGGCATTCCGGGATATCGATTGCAGATGAGCAATGCCTCGTTTGAAGACCGTCAGACCCCACGCCTCGATCCGATCAGCGGAGCTGAACTGATGGACCCGCGGACCGGCCAACCGGTGGTCGATCACCATGCGTTGGTCACGGCACAAAACAATTTGCTGTACATCGAGAGCGTGCCGATTTTCTATTGGCCGACGTTCGCCACGGACCTGAACGATCCGTCGTTCTTCCTCCGCGGCGTGCGATTCAAGGAAGACGCCGTTTTTGGATATCAGTTCTTTACCGATTGGGCCGGCTACCAGTTGTTCGGCATCAAAGACCGTCCGGTGGGAACCGATTGGACCTTGAGTCTCAACTACCTAAGCGATCGCGGCTTGTCGGAAGGCACATCGTTCGTTTATAACCGCGGCGATTTTTTCGGCATCCCCGGGGCGGTTTCGGGGAAGATCGACTTTTGGGGCATTTCCGACCACGGCACCGACAACCTCGGCGGGATTCGCTCCAGCGTCATGCCCGAGCCTGACGTCAATTATCGCTATCGTCTCTTCGAGCAGCATCGCCAGAACTTGGGCGAGGGCTTTACCTTCACCGCCGAACTGGGCAAGATCAGCGATCGCAACTTCTTGCAGGAGTATTTCAAGCAAGACTGGGATGGGCAGAAGGATCCCACTACCGATCTCCAACTGAAGCTCCGTCGCGAGAACATGTCGATGAGCATTTTGGGTCAGGCGCGGTTGGATAACTTCGTCACCGAGACCCAATGGTTGCCGCGCTTCGACCATTACCTGCTCGGGCAATCGCTGGTGAACGACCGGCTGACATGGTTTGAACATACAAGCCTGGGTTATGCCCAGTTTAAGACGGCCACGCTGCCCAGTGCAGCGGCGGGCGACCAGGCAGTGAGCCATCTGCCGTGGGAACCGCAGAATTTTTCCGGTGGGCGATTTATTTCGCGCAACGAAATCGACCTCCCCATCGAACTCGGCCCGGTGAAAATTGTCCCCTACCTGCTGGGCGAACTGGGCTACTGGGGCGAAGACTTAAGCGGCAACTCGTTGACGCGAGCCTATTATCAGGCCGGCATCCGCGCCACGCTGCCGATGTGGGCCGTTGATTCCGAGGCGGAAAGCACCCTCTGGAACGTACATGGGCTGGCCCACAAGGTCGAGTTCCAGGCCGAATACTTGCATGCCCAGGCGAATCAAAGCATGACGAGTCTGCCGCTCTACGATCCATTGGACGACAACCAGATCGAAGACTTCCGCCGCCGTTTCACGGTCAATACGTTTGGTTTTCCAGCCCTTCCGCCGCCTTTGACACAAGGGCCGCCCACGAAGTTTGACGAGCGGTATTATGCGTTGCGCAACAACATGGGGGGTTGGGTTACTGCGCCGAGCATGGAGATTGCCGGCAACCTGGACGAGGTCCGACTGGGCGTCAACCAGCGCTGGCAGACGAAGCGCGGCCCAATCGAAAACCCTCATATCATCGACTGGGTGGAGTTCGACACGAACCTTACGCTTTTCCCCAACGCCAACCGCGACAACTTCGGCACCAGCGTCGGCTTGGCGGACTACAACTTCATCTGGCACGTGGGGGATCGGCTGACACTCCTCTCCGATGGTCTTTTTGATTTCTTCGGCCAGGGGCAGAAGATCGTCACGATGGGCATGTTCCTGACCCGCCCACCACGCGGGGCCTTGTATGCGGGCATTCGTATTCTCGACGGCCCGATCAGCAGCGAAGTGCTGGCCACTTCGTACAGTTATTGGATGAGCCCAAAGTGGATCATGTCGTCCGGCATGTCGATCGACCTAAAGCAACCGAAGAACTTTGGCCCGACGTTCCAGTTAACGCGCGTGGGCGAATCGATGTTGATCGGCATGAACCTCAACTACAATCCCGCACTGAACACGGCCGGCGTAAGCCTCTTGATCGAGCCGCGGTTCATGCCTAAGGGCGGCAAGCTGAGCCAGGCGGCCGGAGTGCATGTGGGCCCGGCTGGAGAGTTTGGAGTAGAATGATGAAATGACGAAATCCGAATGACGAATGTCAAAAATTCGTCATTCGTCATTCGTCATTCGTCATTCGTCATTCGTCATTCGTCATTC
>JBAWVO010000394.1:0-5243 GCA_037147235.1 Planctomycetota bacterium
GCCCCCGCTCGGCGAGTGGGCAAAACACGACAGTTATTTATGCGCCGATCCTAAGGTAAGAGATGTGTCGCGCCGAGAAAGGGTATCGATCATGAATAATCCGCCGTTGGATGACACCGTGCAAGCGCGGATGCAAGGGATTCGTTGCGAAATCGACCAGGACATGCAAGATGTGTCCACAAGTGCCCGTAACATGGTCGACTGGAAGCACTACGTGAAGACCTATCCGTGGGTCTGTTTGGGAACTGTGGCCGCGCTGGGATTTTTGATCGTTCCCAAACACTCCCTTGCGGCCGTCGCCGACTTGGCCACTCCGGCCGAGCCGGCAATGGATGACCATCCGGTCGCCAGTGCGGCACCGGCCGCCACGCGCGGAGTGGTCGATGCACTCGTGGCTGCGGTGGTCAGTATTGCGGTCCACGAGGCAATCGCATACTTTGGCCAAAGTGCCGAAAGATTACTGGGAATGGCAAAACGAAAATGAAACAACGCAATGGATCATCCAACGTGCCGCCGAACCGGGTCGCCAAGGACATGGGCCAATTGACGTACGACATAATGTCGCTCGCCGAGTTGCAGTTCGAGTTGTTTAGGAACGACTGCCGCGCAGGCATGAGAGGACTACTGGTTCCCGTCGCGATGTTACTGTTGGCGACGATTGTGGCCGTCGGCTCGGTGCCGCTTGCGCTAATTTTCATTGCCGAGTTCCTTGTCCAAGCCGTTGGGCTATCTCGGGCAGCGGCCTTTTCGATCGCTGCGCTCGGCGGATGCATCGTGGCCGCGGCCCTGGGAGTTGTGGGTTGGTCCCACATCCGCGGAATCGGGCGCGTTTTTGAGCGTTCCCGCGAAGAATTAAGTCGCAATATCACTTGGATTAAGCACGCATTGAAGCGGCCGGCACCCATCGACGGGCAGTCGCCTCGAGAGTACTGATACTTGTAGTTTGTAGTTTGTAGTTGCCATTTAACTTAGGAGGAAGAACCATGTCTACCACACGTGATCAACTTAGTAAACAGGCGAAAGAAGTGACGGAAGACTTCCAGGAAATGGGCGAAACCGTAAGGGACGCCGCCCAGGAGACACTTAAACACGTGGGCGACAAAGCCGCGGAATACGGCGAGCAGGTGCAAGACAAAGTCCACGGCATCGCATGTGACTGCGAGCAATTCGTCCGCGAGCGACCGCTAAGATCCGTCTTGATGGCGGCCGGCATCGGTTGGCTGCTCGGTCGCCTTTGGAAAGGCCGCTGAGGGGGAGATAAGCCCATGGTGCCTTTGGACCAGTTCGTCAAATCCGCATTGATGTTGGGGGCAACCGCCCTGGTCGTTGCGGTCCTTTTCCTGGCCAAGGGTCTGCTGGTTCCCTTGACGCTCGCCGTTCTGCTGAGCTTCCTGCTCAGCCCGGTGTGTGATTGGCTTGAGCACCGCGGGCTGGGTCGTATCCCGGCGGTATTGTTTACGGCAATTCTTGCCTTTGGGGTGCTGGGTATCATGGTATGGACCTCGGTGGTTCAAATGACCGCCCTGGCCCCCAAAATGCCCGAATACCAAGACAACCTTCAAACGAAACTTCATGCGGTGAATGACTACTTCATTTCCACATTGAGAAAGGTAACAAAAACCGCCGACGACCTTGGCCAGAATCTTCCGCAAGCCCAACAGTCCAGTGAACCCTTGGGAACCGACGAATGGCCTTATTCAGTCCGCGTGCTTTCCCCGCCGGTGAGTCCCCTGCAACTCCTGGGTCAAACCTTCGGCACGCTGGTCGAGGTCTTGGGCGTGGCCGGCATCGTCGTTATTCTCGTGGTTTTCTTTCTGGTCCGGCGAGAGGACTTGCGCGATCGCTTCATTCGTCTGGTGGGAAAAGGTCAAGTGACCGTGACCACTCAGATGCTGGCAGATGCTGCCACGCGGGTCAGCCGATACCTCTCGATGCTGTTTCTCATCAATGCCACTTTTGGCGTTGTGGTCGGAATCGGGCTTTTCCTGATCGGAGTCCCCAATGCCGTCCTGTGGGGGATCATGGCCGCAACCTTGAGGTTCGTTCCCTACATCGGCCCATGGATTGCCGCCGTGGCGCCAATCTGCCTGGCGATGGCCATCTCGACGGGCTGGCTGGCGCCCATCCTCACGTTTGGGCTATTCGTGGTCCTGGAACTCTTCTGCGGGAATGTCCTCGAGCCATGGCTTTATGGCAAGGGCACCGGCGTGTCGGCAGTGGCGGTCTTGGTGGCGGCCATCTTTTGGACGTGGTTGTGGGGAGTTGTAGGACTGCTCCTGGCGACTCCCTTGACCGCGTGCCTCTTGGTGATCGGCAAGCACGTTCCCAAGCTCTCTTTCTTGCACGTTCTGCTGGGGAATGAGCCGGTATTTGAACCCAAGCGGCGGGTCTATCAGCGGCTTCTGGCCGGAGATCAGGAAGAGGCCAGCGAATTGGTCGATGATGATCTCGAGAACAGACCGCGGGTGGAAGTCTACGACACGCTACTTATCCCGGCGTTGGCCTTGGCCGAAACCGACTGGCATTTCGGCGAATTGGACGAGGGCAGGCACACGTTCATCTTGCAGAGCCTGAAGGAAATAATTCACGAAACGGGTGAGGACCGGCAGGAAGTACAAGCGGAAGTGGGCATTGCGGACGGCAACCCACCGCGGCCATGCATCCTCTGCCTGCCCGCCCGCGACGAGGCGGATGAAATCGCCGGAATGATGCTGTCGCAATTGTTGGCAACAGGTGAATGCCTTGTGCAGTCCGTCTCGTTTACGACCGCAGCCAGTGATCTGGCCGATCTTCTCCAGAGGCGCAAACCTGACGTGGTCTGCATTTCCGCTACGCCTCCCGCCGCCGTGATGCATGCTCGCCACCTTTGCAAGCATATTCGTGGTCGATTTCCGAAAGTACCCATGGTCGTGGGATTGTGGGACGCACAAGGCGATCTGAGCAAGGCGAAAACACGCATCGGTGCCGGCACCACAACGCATGTGGTTACGACCTTGGCCGAGGCGCAAGAACAGATCCGCTTGCTGATCCAGCCGCTCTTGCCGCCGCCCGAAAAAAAGGCGCAGCCCCAGAGTGGTCCAAGGGTCATGGAGGCGGCACACCCGTGAATCTTTCCATGGAATCACAAGAGGCGGCAGGAGCCGAAAAAGATAACATTGATCGGTGCTCCGTGCTCTTCATGGTAATGTATTGGTCTGAAAACCTGATCGGAGAAACAGCATGGTCCTCTCGCGGCAATTATCGAACCTGTTCTGCGTTGTCGTATTTGCCTCCGCGGCCTCCTTCGGAAGGGCACAAGTTATCGACACCCCGCGAGGGAAGAATCCGTCCCTGCGCGTAAACACGGCCGAGTATCCGGCGTATCCACTGGTGATTCGTATTGACCATGGCGCACTCGAGCCCTTGGAGGCTTTCGATATCAATTACCGCAGTCGCGTCGACTGTGTGGTTTTGGGGACGCATGCCGTCGGTGAAAGCCAGACATTGGGGGCAATTTCCGTGTTGATGATTCCTGACCGCAACGATGCCTCTTTTGACCTCAGTTTCCAAGGACGGACTCATGTGAGCACGGTGGGCACCAACGGACCGGCTCTGGTCTACAGTCACACCGACACCGATTTCATCTGTACTCGACAGATATCTTTTCATCCACATCAAGGGTTTGTTGCCCTTGCCAGCACGGTGGTCGCCGATACACATCTTGTTTACGATGGTTTTGGGTCGTCTCGCGGCCTCCTGGGCAGTCGGCTCATTCGTCGCGTGGCCGAGCGGCGTGCCGGCGAGTCCCGGGAAGAGGCCCGGCAAATCGCAGCAAGGGACACCGAGCATGAATTGCGCCAAGCCTTCGATAAACGGCTGAATGCTCAATTGACCGTCATGAATCGGAGTATGATCGTCGCGCAGTTTGTGAATCTATTCGTGGGTAAGGCATCCGCCATGCAGCTTTCCGCCCGGTCGTCGAAGGACTGTATTTATGTCGGCGTCGGCCACGAAGGAAGTCCCGCGCGACTTACCGCGATTCCGCCGCGCCGTGCCTCGGTGGCACCTATCGAGATCGGGGTTCACTCAACGATTCTTGGCGGGCAGGTAACCAAACTCTTTAACCTTCTTGAAAACAAGACGGTATTGCCGCAACCCTCGCGGCAAGAGATCCTGCGGGCTCTTTCGATTCCCGATGAGGCATCCGCATGGATCAAGGATGTCAGCGTCCATGACGGTTGGTTTGTTTTTGGTATACAAAATGAGACGCCGGCAAGTTCTCTGACCGCAACCGCGCCGTGATTACACTGCGCCACACCGCCACTTGGGGCATGGCATTCCATCAGGGCTGGTATATAATCTAAATGTGGCCCCTTGAAGAGCCAGATTGCTCGGGTTACGTTGAATGTTTAATGTTCGTCGGATGACTCGATGAAAAACAACTCGGCTGTGCCGAGAGGTTCGTTAGTGAGTAAGCCGGCGTGGTGGAATACTTTTGGGTGTTCCACCACGTCGGCTTTTTTCGTTCATGGTTGAAAGGAAAATGTTATGTCAGTCGCAAACTGTACCACGATCGTTGGCGTATTTTACGATCGTAGTGAAGCTGTTCGAGCA
This sequence comes from Planctomycetota bacterium, assembly GCA_037147235.1. GTDB lineage: Bacteria > Planctomycetota > Planctomycetia > Pirellulales > Thermoguttaceae > JANXQG01. The sequence goes on from JBAWVO010000394.1 coordinate 4,594, forward strand.
ATTGATGAACTCGGCAAGGCCGGGTTCCGTAACGACCAGATCGGGATCGTCTGCCGCGAGCCCCAATGGAAGACCGTCGTCAAGAACCGAGGAGAGGCGGAAACGTATATGGCCGAAGGAGCCGTCGCGGGTGCTCTTGCTGGTGCCAGCATCGGTGGGCTGATGGGCATGGGAATCCTGGCGGGGGTCATTCCCGTGATTGGCCCGGCCATTGCTGCGGGGACGCTGGCTACGATCCTCACCAGCGCCGCAGGCGGAGCAGCCATCGCAGGTCTCGGCGGCGCACTGGTCGGTTGGGGTATTCCCGAAGAACATGCCAAATATTACGAAAGCCAACTTCAAGCCGGGCGGATCGTGGTGACGGTCCACGCGGACGACTGCTGTGACATTGTTCACACGATCCTGGAGAATCACGGGGGATACAACTACGCATCCCTTCCGAGATATTTTAGGCCATGCCCATGAAAGGCTCTACGAAATGACGAACACTGATTTGACGCTTCATCGGAACAAACTCTTGGCACTGAAGGCAAGCCTTCTGGGCGACATGACTCACATGGAAGACGATTCCTTGAAGGATCACGGCAGGACCATCAGCTGCGCGGGACCCGGAAAACTGGGCGCACGGTTAAGGTGTAAAATGGATGTCC
>JBAWVO010000395.1:0-5224 GCA_037147235.1 Planctomycetota bacterium
GGTTCCCAATGCCGGGCCAACTGGCGCAAGAGCGCGTCGGCCTGCGATTTCCTCATCGTACCGTGGCCATAAATTCGCTTTTCGCGACGTCTAAACCGACAACTGCCGCTATGCCTGCCTTATCCGCAACAAACGATTCAACGAAGACCTGCTTGACATCTATCGAACGATATGCTTCTCTTTTCATGGGGGACAACCTTTTACACGTGGCGTTGATGGGAACTGAAACATCAACACCACCACTTTTGAGGCGTTCCCCACTTGTATTTACTATAGCCAACTACGGGACTACAAGTTTATCTGCGATCCGGTAACCCAGCGATAAATCGCTGGGCTATTATCGAATGTCCCTCCGGGACAAAAACTGAGTACTGAGTACTTCCCCCTAACTCCTAACTCCTAACTCCTCCCCATTACCCGGCTGCCACGGCAGGCTTTCCCGAGCTTGGATCTGCCGTAGCGGCCGGTTTTTTTCGTAGCACGGATTTTAATCCGTAGCACGGAATGAATTCCGTGCTACGAAGAGTGGGATCGATGAACCCGAAAGATTCTGCCTGGGGCAGAGGCATTTATGCCCATTCGCCGCGCAGCGGCATTAGGCCCGTCCTTCAGGACGGGTCCGGGAACCGTTAATCCCTGACGAGTTCGATCCGGCCGCCCCCACGCCGCCAAAGGCGGCGTGGGGGCGGCCGGATCGGAGGAGGTCGGTGCCTCGCGGTTAAGGATCGGCGCATCAATAAGTGTTGCAAGAAAAGTAGCAGGCACACTCCGTGTGCCGTCCGTCCCCACTCGCCGAGCGGGCAAAACACGACAGTTATTTATGCGCCGATCCTAACCCGTGCTAAAGCACGGGCCGAATACCGCCTGCGGCGGAAAGGACCATGAATGGCCCTGCGTGGCTCGGTCAGGAGACCGGCCACAACAGGAAATAGATTGCAAATTGAGAATTGCAAATTGAAGACAGGGAGTTCGGAGTGGCTCGGTCAGGAGACCGGCCACAACAGGTAGAATCTTCTTTACATTAGTCAACGAGAGAAGTATAATATGAGGAATTTCAACACGAGAATGCATCGATGATGAAAGTCTTGAAGTGTATCTGTTCCTCATCCCCTTGCCGCAAGGTTTGGCCGCGGGCTGGCCACCGGCGCGCGGCCATCTCCTTCGCGGCGGCTCTACTGGCCTGCGTTGGCGCGGCCAGGGCCGTTGACATCACGGGTGCCGGATTGACGTTGACGGGCGGAACGGTCAACCTCAACGGTCAAAGGATCATGGCCACCGGCGATTCGATCACCTACGGCGTCGGCGGAGGAAACGCCGGCTACCGCGGTTATCTGTACAACAGTTTGACCACCGCCGGAGACTCGTTCCTGTACGTGGGCACCCAGACCGCCAATTCGGGGGCCCTGCCCACGAACCAACAACACCAGGAAGGCCACAGTAGTTGGTTCGTGGACGATGTGGCGAACGGCGTCACGCCCTTCACGCAACTCGCGCCCCGAACAACGTCCAGCCCGGGAGGCATCCAGCCCGGCCTGGGTTGGATGGCCACCAACACCCCCGACATCATGACGCTCATGATCGGGACCAACGACGGCGGATACTATGACAAGAGCTACAGCATCCAGCAACTGACCAGCATCCTCGACACGGTGCATTTCAACAGCCCAAATACCAAGATCTATGTCGCCCAGATCATTCCGCAAACCTTAAGCCAAGCCACGATTGACTTTGGCCCCCAATATAATGCGGACATGGCGACGCTGGTCAATTCCAAGCTTGCCGCGGGATACAATCTCGCTCTCGTGGACCTTTACGACGGATTCCCTTCCGACGGACTCAGCGGTGATAGAATTCACCCAAACAACACTGGCTACACCTGGATGGCCGCGCAGTGGTACAACGCGATCCGGGCCGGCACCGTGGCCAGCACGACGCTCTCCGGCAACCCGACGGTGACTTTCGGCAACGGGACACTCGATCTGGCGGGTTTCAACCAGCAGGTCGCCTCGCTCAGTAGTCAAGTACTCAATAGCAGCACCGGCTCGGTGCAAAACAGCAATACCTCCATGTCCTCGACGCTGACCCTCGCCCCGGCCGGCGGCAGTACGACGTTCAGCGGCGTGATCGCCGGCGGCGGTACGCTGGGGGCGGTGAATCTCAACCTCAAAGGCACGGGGGTGCAAGTCCTTTCGGGCGCGAACACCTACGTCGGCTCCACGTTTATCAGCGGCGGCACGCTGCAACTCGGCGCGGCCAACTCCCTACCGGCCGGTACGCAGCTTCTCTTGAGCAATTCGGCGGGGGCCGTTTTCGACCTGCATGGCTATAACCAGACGGTCGCCTTGCTCAACGGCGGCGGCACGACGGGCGGCAATATCAGCCTGGGCGCCGGAACGCTCACTATTGGCACGGGCGGGGGATACGTTTCTCAAGGCACCGTCTTTGGCGGGGGCTTCTTTTATGGAAATATCAGCGGTGGCGGCAGCTTAGTCATGGCCGGCACGGGTGTGCAGACACTCTCCGGCACCAATTCCTATACCGGCCCGACGACGATAACCGCCGGTATCTTGCGGGCCAAGAGCGCGGCCGCGCTGCCCAACTACGCCACGCAAACGATTTCACTGACCACCCGCGGCGCCATGCTGGCGGTGAACGCTGGGGCTGGGTCACCGACCGAGTTCTCCTCCACGGAAATCGGGAATCTCCTCGGCAACTCCAAGGTCACCTTCGTCGCTGGTACGAGCCTCGGCATCGATACCTCCAGCGGCAATTTCCCTTGCAGCCTCAGCATTGCGAAGGCGAACATGGGTCTTACGAAGCTCGGTGCCAACACGCTGACCCCCTCCGGTTCCAATTCCTACAACGGTGCGACGACCCTTACGGGCGGCAACCTCCTGGTCGGCAGCGCGGAGAACGCCGGCACGTCCGGTCCGCTTGGCAATCCGACAACCCCCGCTGGCTCGATCGTTTTCAACGGCGGCACGCTGCAATACTCCAGTTCCAACACCTACGACTATTCTGCCCGCTTCACAACGACCGGCAATTATCCCTATAGCATCGATACCAACAATCAGAACGTGACTTTCGCATCCGGTCTCGGCGTTAGCGGCACCAGCGGCCTGACCAAGCTCGGCGCCAAAACGCTGACCCTCTCCGGATCGAACACCTACAGTGGCCCGACGACCGTCTTTGCCGGAACCCTCCAGGCGGGCATTACTTCCGTGGCCGGTGTCAGCGGGGCGTTTGGCAAGAACTCCGCCGTCACCCTGGCGAATACTGCGGGTGTAGTCCTCGCCCTCAACGGCTACAATACCCGGATCGGCTCGCTCGCCGGTGGTGGCACGACGGGCGGCAATGTAACCTGCGGGACCGCAACGCTCACGGTGGGAGGCCTCAATACCGACACCACCTACGCGGGTGTGCTTTCCAGCAGCGCGGGCACCAGAATGGTCAGCCTGAACAAGATCGGCACCGGCCAACTGACACTTGACCGTGCGAACACGTATACCGGCAAGACGGTCATCGACGGGGCCAACAGCAGGATCTATGCCACCGAGGGTAACGGCACCCTTGCCGACGCCAAACTCGGTACCATCCCCGCCGTGTTCCAAGCTGACAACATCACCATCAAGAACGGTGGTAGCCTTAATTTGGCGTCAGGAACCGATGGTCGAAGCCTTAGCGCCAACCGCGGAATCTATCTTGACGGCACCGGCAGGAATTACATCAATACCGGCACCGGCGACTTTAGTGTCAACGGCGTGATCAGCGGGCCTGGGGGGCTCGGCCACATAAACCTTAGCGACGGCTTCCGACGCCTGTACCTCACGGCTGCCAACACATTCACCGGCGACACGTGGTTCGACGGTACCAACTCGTCAGGCAGCTACGGCGGCATCAACATTAGCAATGCACTGGCACTGCAGTACAGTGCCCTCGACACAACCTCGGTCGGATCTAATTTTGGTGCTCCCGCAAATCTGATTTGCGGTGGTCTCGTAGGCAACGGTGCCTTCGGGACCGGCGGTATCACGGGCTCGACGTTGACCAGCATTACCCTGCAACCGCAGATTGTGGGTCTTACGAAGACCTATAGCGGCGTTCTCAGCGGCGCCGCCGGCATGACTCTGACGTTGAACGGGCCGGGCATCCAGGCCCTTAATGGCGCCAACACCTATACCGGCGCAACCACCATCCAGAATGGCGTCCTCAGCATCAATAAGATCGACGCCGGCGGCGTAAGCAGCTCGCTGGGGAACAATACCCTGGCCGTCACCCTCGGCGGCACTTCGACATCGGGCACGCTCTCCTACACCGGCGGAACCGGTTCGGCGTCCCGCGCTTTGATCGTGGCCGGCGGCGGCGGCGAAATCGACAACACCACCGGCACCCTCACGCTCAGCAGCGCGGTGACGGGGACAGGCAACGCCCTGACCGTCGGCGGAGCAGGGAACATTATCTTCAACAGTGGGATCAACACGGGAGCCGGCGGCAGCCTGACGAAGAAAGACGCCGGCAAGGTGACCCTCAGCGGTTCCAACACCTACACCGGCGCGACGACGATCAGCGACGGCACCTTGGCTCTGGGTGTGAACGGCAGCTTCAACAACAGTTCCACGATCGTGGTTGGTGATGCCGGATCGAGCGGCGCGGTGCTCGACCTCACGGCCAAAATCGGTGCCTTCCACATCACCGGCGGAACCCTCAAGGGAATCGGTACCGTCAACCTCGGTTCCGGCACCCTCACGGTCGATTCCGGCGCGCACCTCTCGCCGGGCAATTCGTTGCCGGGTGCCCTCCAACTCTCCGGCAACCTATCGCTCGCCTCTAGTGCCGTCATGGATTTTGAACTCGATACGCCCGGGACGAGCGATAAGGTTCTCATGCCTCTCGGCACCCTGATCCTCAGCGATCAGCAGTTCTCCGATTTCAAATTTTCGACGTTGGATGGGGGTGGGTTTGGTCGTGGCGAATATACCCTGATCGATGCCGGTTTGGTCATCGGCAAACTGGGAAGCAATCTCAGCGGCAAGATCGGAGATTGGAGTGCGTTGATCGAAGTCAGGAACAACGACCTTGTGCTCAGTGTCGTGCCGGAACCGAGCACGCTTGCTCTCTTGGTGGCTGGGCTGGTGGTAGGGTTCGGAGCGTGGAGGAGGAGGAAGGGATTGGGGATTGGGGAAGAGGAAGAAATAGATTGAAAATTGAAAATTGAGAATTGAAA
>JBAWVO010000396.1:0-5220 GCA_037147235.1 Planctomycetota bacterium
GGGTAAACCGTCGCCTTCCGCTAGCCAACGCCGCAAAACCAATCGTACAGGTCGAAACTTCCTCGTCGCTACTCGTGGGCGAAACCATGAACCTTGTCCGAGAGCCGGATGCGGTAAATCCGCCCGTCCGGTTCGATGAGCGGGAAGTGGAAACGGAGCATGGTGAAGCTAGTGAGGCACTGGCAGACGAAAGAGCCAGCAATAGATAGGCTGCACCTAAACCACCGCGCCACTTCTCGACTCTACCCCCAGCGAATGAAAGCCTCATCACCGCCCCGTTTTCCTGTTCTTCAACTCGAAATCCACCTTGCCGAACAAAGTCAAGAAAATATCCTAATCTCCGCTCCCAGCCATCTCCCGTCAGCCACTTTCGGGCATTGTCAAATCCGATACTCGGCTTATGGATACCGCAGAGAAAATCTACCCACCAGGGGATGTCGTTCCATGATTCGGTCACGACCTCGGCTATCACCAATGCAGAGGCAGAAGAAACAAAGTCGTCCTCAATGAAGTTTCTGCATTTGGTAAACGTCAGAGTGCCGAGAATGCCCCATGCCTCATAGGGCATCAAAAAATGGGTCTGCGGTGGCGCCCAGCAGAATGCTCCGATCAGTGGAATTGCTAAGCCCGAACCAATAAAACTACGACGATTGATCTTTTTTTCACTGTTTTTTCACTGCTCCCTCTCTAGCCGCATCGTGCTCCATGTTAAGTTGCCGGTGTTCAGGGGCCAGAGGCGCAGGATGCCGATAGATCCAGAAGATGTTTTGCCGTGCGATCCCGTCAGCCCAGGGAGTGTAGTATTTGGACTTGTACTCAGCGACGAGTTGCCAATTCATGCGAATGTGCTGAACCAGCCGGTTGGTATCTTGCTCCTTTTCAGAGAAGCACAAGAGGAAGTCCGGAAAAGGCCAATGAAGAGGGTGCTTAAAATCGTCAAGAATTGCGTAGTCAAACCTGCCGGAATCCAATTCCTGCGAATCCTTGATCATGTCCAAATCGTACGGTGGCGGCATCCCAAAGTGGACAATTGGTTGACCGACCCATCTCTCCGCCGGATCGTGACTGTTGACGAATCGTGCGACTTGCAGGTAGGTCGTGTCGCGCTCCGTGAGATTCAGGTCGAAGAGGGTGACGTGATAGGCGGCATTCAGAGTTGCGGTAATCAGGACGAGAGCGATCGCGATATTCGCCGTGCGTAGGTTCAGTTTGGCGCGAAGGATTGAGTACAGCCAGTCGACAAAGATGCCGCCGAACACGACAAGCACGGGTATCATGGGAATGATCCAACGATGGACGGCGCATTTGGACAACGAGAGGAAAGTGTAGAAGATCAACACGTAAAAGACGAGGGGATAAACGATTCTCAGATATCTCCTCTTTAGCGACACTATAAGGCCCAGGAGTACGAACGCCGTGATTCCGCTTCCCATCCCCAAGGCCGGAGTCATACATAGGTAATACAGACAATGCCATCGGACAAAGTTGTCCATTTCTCCAAGGTGGGTCGTAAGAACTTCAAACCACAGCCGCCAATGCAGAATGTACGGTATGTTGATCAGGAGGAATGCTAGAACAAATGTCGTTCCCACAATCAGCAGCGGGGTTATCGCGAAGCGTCTGCGCTGGTTCCACTCGTTTGCCACAACCGTAAAGGCAATTGTCAGAACGAGGCAACCCCCGACATTGATTCTTGTCGAAGCCCCCACCGCCGCCAGCAACGCGCAAATGACCAAATCAGCTTTCCTCACCGGTTGCATGCACCAACGCATCAGGTACAGCAGGCATGCGGTTGCCACGAATGCCGACAAAGAGTCGGCTACCGCAAAATGGGCCGTCTCGACATGCTTGAAGGCCAGAACCAGCAAGGCCAACGCGCCGACGCGAAGGGCTTTCGAGTTGCTCAGAAGTTGGCAGAGCCGATCCACGAGATACAGGGTCGCGACGTTCGGAAGCAGCGAGACAACAATGCGAGTGAGGACATTCGCCGGACACCAATTGCGAAGTGCGCTTGCGATTATGCAAGGCAGAACTGCCAAGTACTTTCCGAAGATTCCATAGATGCTGACGATTTCACGATGCCCAAGCCCTGGATGGTCATGTCCTGTGAACAGGGCATATAAGCCATTGATGATCGCATATCCTCCTCCCACAATCTGCTCTTCATCCCATGTGGCGTGCCGAAAGCCGACTCCCCACATTCGGACAACAGCACCCAAAAGGAAAAGCAGGATCAGAACCCACCCATAAGAACACCGAGATTGAACAGGACCTTCGCAGTCCTCCGAGCGCGAAAATGTGTCGATGGTTTTCTCCAGTGTGGTCATCGGGATCTTGATAAACGATTTCGTGGGCAACCGACAAGCCAATTATACTATGCAAAACCATGCCAATCTGCAAATTCAGATTCGGAATGCGACAAGGGGAACCGACAGGCAAGCCTTACTCGCTGCGGACACAGTGCCGCGGAAAGCGTGGCATCGGCATGCCTGCCGTACGAGAAGCTCTTAAGGCTGATCGTGATACCCGAGGTAAGAGCCGTATGCGGTAGTTCCGCACGTACGGATCTGTGCGGGGGGCCGCCCGAAAGGGCGGTCCCTACCGCGACAGTCTTTGATATTGGCAACAACGACTCCCGACCCCTTAAGTTTCCCCAAGAGTCAAGGTGTTCTTCGTGTTCTTCCAGCGAATGAAAACCTCACCCCCCTCTTCCTGTTCTTCAACTCGAAATCCAAACGCCGACCACGTTGTACCGTGGTTTGCAGCGATTCCAAATCGGTTTCCGCTTTGCGGCTTTGCGTCTTTGCGCGAGATATTTCCTCACGCCAAGGCGCCAAGGCGCAAAGAAAAAAAGTTGAAATTTCCTGTTCTCCAAGCGGCAGAGGGCTGGTGCCGATGGTTGCATTTACTAGAATGGTAGTTGTGAGAGAAGCACCACGACATTTTTACAAGCCCCCCCTCGTATGAAACATATTCGGAACTTTTGCATAATCGCCCATATTGATCATGGAAAGTCGACGCTGGCCGATCGGCTGATCCAGGCCTGTGGTGGCGTTTCGCAACGTGAGTTTCGCAATCAACTGCTCGATTCGATGGATATCGAGCGCGAGCGGGGTATTACGATTAAGAGCAATTCGATCACGCTCTCCTACCGTGCCCCGGACGGTCAAGACTATCTGCTGAATCTCATCGACACCCCAGGACATGTCGATTTTTCGCACGAGGTGCGGCGTTCCCTTCTGGCATGTGAAGGTGCGTTGCTTGTGGTCGATGCATCTCAGGGGGTTGAGGCGCAGACGGTGGCCAACCTCTATCTAGCCCTGGATAATAATTTGGCACTTCTGCCGGTGATCAATAAAATCGATCTGCCGGCCGCGGACGTCCAACGTGTGCGCGAGGAGATTGATGCGGATTTGGGGCTTGATCCGTTTGAGGCGATCCCTGTTTCCGCAAAGACCGGCCTCGGCGTTGAAGACGTGCTGGCGGGAATCGTCCAGAAGTTGCCTTGTCCCAAGGGCGACCCGGGCTCGCCGCTGAAAGTGTTGGTCTTCGACGCCCATTTTGATCGGTATCGAGGGGTGATTCTCCAATGTCGCATCATGGAAGGCACTCTCAAGCCACGCGAAATAATCCATTTCATGCACATGGGTTGCGATTATACGGTGGAGGAGTTGGGCTACAATCAGTTGAAGCTCTGCCCAAAGGAGCAGCTCAGTGCCGGGGAGGTGGGGTATATCGTTGCCGGAATCAGGAGCGTACGGGAGATCGAGATCGGCGATACGATCACGCACTTTGACCGCCAGGCGACGGAACCGGTTCCAGGCTATAAAAAAGCGCGGCAGGTCGTCTTTTCCTCGATCTATCCGATGGACACCAATGAGTACAAGGATCTTAGCAAGGCCATGGACAAGCTGGCAATCAACGATGCTTCGCTCACCTATGAAAAAGATAGTTCGGCGGCCCTTGGTTTCGGATTTCGTTGTGGGTTTCTCGGCCTTCTTCACCTGGACGTGATTCAGGAGCGTTTGCAGCGAGAATTTGACATCGGACTGGTCATCTCGGCCCCCTCGGTAAAGTACAAAGTAACCCTGAAGGATGGCAAGACGATCGATGTCGATAACCCAAGCTACTGGCCCGATCCCATGAAGATCGACTCGGTTTCCGAACCCTACATTAAGGCGGCTATTCTTACCCCCGAAGAGTACGTCGGTCCTGTCATGGAGCTATGCCGCGAACATCGCTCGGAGAGTCAGGCAATGAATTATCTCTCCGTGGGCCGGGTCGAAGTGATTAGCGAGATGCCGCTCGGAGAGGTACTCTTCGATTTCTACGGCAAGCTCAAGACCATCACGCGAGGCTACGGATCGTTCGACTACGTCCCGATCGAATATCGAGAAACCGACGTGGTGAAGGTCGATATTTTGGTCAACCAGGAGCCGGTCGACACGCTTTCCTACTTGGTCCATCGCGACAAGGCGAGAAATCGGGCACTCCACTACTGTGAGCAACTTGCCGAAGCGATTCCCCGCCACCAGTTCAAGATTCCGATCCAGGGCGTCATTGGTGGCACCATCATCGCGCGATCGACGATCCAGCCTTACCGAAAGGATGTGACCGCAAAGTGCTATGGCGGCGATGTTTCGCGTAAGAACAAGCTCCTCGATAAACAGAAGAAGGGCAAGGCGAAAATGAAACAGATCGGCCAGGTCCAGATACCCCAGAAAGCCTTCGTCGCGGTCCTTTGCGCTGACAGGGACTGATTCGCCGGTCCTCGGCCGCGAGCAATAGGTTGCACGGACCGCGCAGCGGTTGGAGCTTGATTTTACCCTCCGCATCTCCCAACTATAACCCACGTGACTACACGCCACTGCACCCAACGGGTTATTGCCTTCTTCTTGGACAATACGAACTATTAATTTAGATCTGATCTCCGTACCTTGCCATAACGAAAGGGGGTAGCAATCAGACAAAACTGCACACGCTCGCTCTGCGTGTTTCATATCTTCCAGGGCGAGTTTCTCAACACAATTTGAGATTGAACACCACCCGCCTGACTGAGGTCAGGCGGGTTTGTCGTGCCTTTCGGTGCGAATCATTTCCGTCCTGAACAAGCATTCTATTGCTCAGGGCGGTTTTTTTTGGCTCTTCCGGTTCTGGGTGCAGACGTAGAAGTAGGGTGGGGAGAGTGAAACGAGCCCCACCAAAAGCGGACCGCAACAG
>JBAWVO010000397.1:0-5188 GCA_037147235.1 Planctomycetota bacterium
ACCCACGCTCTACCCACGCTCTACCCACGCTCTACCCACGCTCTACCCACGCTCTGTGCTAAAAATCACAAGGGCTTTGAAGTCGAGCGTCTGGATCCCTACGATGTGGAAGACAATTTCGGCCGTCGCTGGGGCGATCATTCATCCGGCAATCGTGCGTCACGCAATTCTTGGCTGGCCGACTAAATCGCCACGGAAGGCCTGGCATTGATACTTCTAGGTGCAATCACGGTTCCCCAAGGATGCCGTGGCGGCCGAGCAAGCTGGCGATCCGAATCGCAGGCTATCTTCGCCTATTTCGTCAACAGGAAGTTTCCGAATGCTTAAATAAATCCAGGCGGACGGCATAGTACATGTAGATTGAATTTACTTTCTCCCCTTGTCTCTCGACTCAACCTAAAGGAGGGTATTCATGCCCATTCTGACAAAACTTGGTCGCCTTTTCTGTTCCAACGCCGCCACGAAGGCCATTCAGCGAAACGAAACGGCGTTCTGGAAGCTCATCAGCCGCCATTGGCGCGGCGACTGCGGGTTCATTCCGGCCGGCGACCGGGACTGGTGGTTGGAAACCCACCAATGCTCCGTGTCCTGGTATCGCTTGCCGGACGGCACGACGATCGACATCACCACGCTCGAACCCCAGGATGGCTACGTACAGTTCCCGAAGACGTACGTCGGCATCGCCTTTGAAGCCAAAAACGACTTTTACGAGGTCAAAATGCCGAAAAACCGACGTCGCCAAAAGGTCGGCCGCTAAATTGTTAGCCGGGCGACGTCAGGATATGAAAGGATTGTCACTGTCCCGTGGAAGCGATGTCGAAGGCGATGGCTCCTCTGGCCTTAAACCCCCTATCGAGGACAGTCAACTTGTTGGCTACGCTCCCGATTAACCTAACTGAGAGGGCTTCATCGAGCCATCACCTTCGCCATCCCTTTCCACGCCAGTGAGTCTAGGATTTTACGGCACGGCAAAGCCCGGTTCACAAACACTTAAGTGAGCGCACCACAAGAACTACTGGCGCGCTCTTGTGCTGAATGAATCTTTTGGGGGACTGGAATAAAAGCCTGTCTCGGTGACTCTATATGGTTACGTGGTTCCAAACAATCAACCCTAGACACAACAAATACTGAGGAGAATTTATGAAAAAGAGGTACATGGCCCTTGGTGACAGTATAAGCATTGACCTGTACACCGACGTCATCGGAGGGGGTGCCGTTTCGCAGCTCTACAAACGGCTGTGCAGCAAGCAGTTGAATAACTGGATGCTGGATGACCGGACCTACGACGGCTGCGTTATGAGCGGCGTTCGTCCGGACCTTAACGGCCACTGGCCAGCCGACTTGATTACCATGACCATTGGGGGCAACGACTTGCTCCAGCACATGGACCGCGACCCGGCTGAATTCATCCCCGTTTTTGCCCGAGAATATGCCCATTTGACATCCAGCATCCGCCGAATCCATCCGCAGGCAACGGTCATTGTGGGCAACATTTACCGACCTAGCTGGGAAGACCTGCCGAAGCACCTGGAGGTAGCCCTGGGCGAGTGCAATCGAGTAATCGGCCAGTGGGTCCGGCAACGAGGCTTCCACCTGGCAGACATCCACGGGGCATTCCTGGGCCACGAAGCGGAATACCTCTGCCATGACATCGAACCCACCCTGGCTGGTGCCACCGCCATTGCTGACCTGTTTGAGGCGGCTTTCTATGGAGAATAACAGAACATGAAAGAACCAATGGAACTTGAAAATATGACATCAACACAACTAAGATTAACGAGGACTTGCATGCAGAAACCAACAACGACCGAGACATTTACTTCCACCACCGTTTATCCGCTGAAGCCGATCGCCCGACTGCTTGAAGGGGCAAAGTTTGAACGCGAACTTCAGTCGAGCATCACCACCGACTGGCGCGTGTCGTGGAGCCCGCAGGAGTGTGCCCGTGATCTTTTCCAGAACTTCCGTGACGCAAACGCGAATGTTCTCGATCGGATCGAGATCACGACCGCCGACGACACGGCAATCATCTCAGCCCCAGCGTCGATGCACCTGGAGCATGCCTTCTTCTTGGGGTCAACGAAAGCGAAAGAGGCTGGCGATATCGGCCAATTTGGCGAGGGCTTGAAAGTGGCCCTGCTTTGTCTATTGCGAGATCACGGCGCGGACGTCGTCTTGGCCAGTGGCAACCGTGCGGCGAGGATCCAGCTTGGCGATAAGATCCCTCAATTGCAGCTTCGCCCCATGGTGTATCGATTCTTCCAACTTGACCCGTCGAGGCGGGTGGAGGGAACACGGCTCATCCTTGAGAATGTGCCCACCAACGTGCAGGTAGCCGTAAAGAACTCGCCTAACGATTTCTTCCACCCCGATCACCCGCTGCTTGGCGAAGTTATTGCGGGCAACCACGACAAGGTTCTGATCGCGCGGACCAAGGATAACGCCCCCGGCTGCATTTTTTACCGGAACCTCAAGCGGGCTGACCTGTCGCTGCCGCTAATCTGTGCCGTCAACAAGTCGTACGCTGCGATGGAGAAGCTTATCGGACGCGACCGCGATCGTACGGCTTTCGGTGAAAACGTCCTCACCACCCTGTATCGGTTGATCGCCAACAGCCGTGTGATTGGTTCAAGCGACAGTCTCACCGCGTTCTTGCGGGCCACGGAAAAGTCTTGGGAAAACGGACATCCTCTGATTTCAGCCGTACTTAATGCGGGGTGCTACTCTGGAGCTGAACTGTCGGAGATTTTCGGTGATCGGTACTACTGCACCGACTACCGTATCTCGTCTCTCAACGGCAGCGACCTGATCGTCGTGCGGGACATTGAGGAATCCTGGAAGCTCGCAGGCCGACGCTGCCTGCCTGGCTACTTCCGCAACGCTGGGGTGCGGTCCGCCATGAACGAATGGGAAGGCGTCAAACGCCGCAGCCGTGAAGAGGCCGAACGGGCTCTTCAGCAGCAACGCCGCGGGCCGACGCAAGCGGAAAGGGCTTGCATCGATCTCCTGGAGCAGTTCCTCCGTGACCTTGATAGCTCGTTGGCCGATGTGGTGCTGCGGGACGTGTCGTACCTGATTGCGGAGACCGACGACCTCTTGGGAGCCTGGCAACGGTCCAGGGTATACAAGTCCCGAGAGATCTTCCTGGCCGCAAAACTGTTTTCCGGGCCGTTGCGAACGGCGTTTGCAACCCTGCTCCATGAGGCCTCGCATCTCTTTGGCACGGATGGCAGCCGGGGCTTCACTGATTCGCTCACGGGTCTAGTGGAGCGGATTTTCGGGCACACCAGGCGATTGCGGGCCTACAAGAAGACATGGATGCAGCTCAGAAAGCAGGTGCAGGCCGAACGTGCCGTCCTTGCTCCTGCCGCGAGTCCCGCGGCCATTACGCCGTCAACAACGGCCGATGATGTTTATCAGATGCTAATCTCCGCAGCACCGCAGATTGCGAATGCGGCGGTCATCCGCTTCGTGTGTGAACATGACGACGGAACATTGGCTCAGACCGTCCGCGGGAATCTGACGTGGGAGGAACTGGAGGAGCTCGGTATTCCCACATCCTGCGGCCCCCGCCCCTCGCAAAGTCGCTGGCTGCCAGCAGAGACTCTGGCGCGTGAATGGCTGGGAGAGGAACCGTCGCCGCTTGAAGCTGCCCTTAGGTTGGGTATGAGGCGAGCACGACGACGGGTGACCGTTAAAGGCGGCTCTTCACGCCGTGGCGTGCTGGCCACCGTCGTCACGGGAACTCCGCAGCCGGATCAACCAGCCGTAGCGGTCCAGTCGCTGAGCACGCCAGCCACCCCGTCGATCGCTGCGGCTGTGGCCGAGGGGGCTACGGCGGCGTGAGGCCAATTGGCGGCCTTGGCTGAAAAGTCAGGTGGGCGAGACTGTCAAATCTTCGATAGGTCAAGAAAAACCGCCAGTTTTCTGGCTTTTTGACGGCGGCCGAGCTGCTTCGCTGCGGCGGATCAGGGTGACCGCCGCATTCTCAGAAGGGGGGTGACGGCTCCTTGCGTTTCTTGGCTGGTCTGGGAACGAACCCGTTTTCGCGGTTTGGGGGCCGCAATTGCTACATAACTTTATCGCGTTTCCTAATTGAAAATTTCGGCGAGTAGAACAGTTGTGTCGCCGAGGCGACGGAAGCACCAATGCTACGACCATTTTCGCCGCGTTCTCCCCGCTATTCTAAGGGGTCTGTACCCCCATCGCTTCGGTTGTCAAGGGTCGCTGGGCCAGGACACCGGCGCGCTGGCGCGGGCGTCGCCTCATTGGTTATCAAGGGTCGGTGGACCAACACACCAATACACCTTTTCACGCTCGGCTGAGTTTTTTGACCACACGCCGAAGACGGAATGCGAGGCTCAGTGCAAAACATGCGACGCAAAAGATGCCGAGCATCACCGGTAACGACACAAAAAGCGGCAGATCACGCAATGCATGGAGGGCACCAATTTGAATGAGGGATTCAACCGTCGCGGAACCCCAAATCGAAATCACCGATGCAAGGGATAGAGCCGCTGCGGTGATCGTTAGCAAAACATCCCCTAGCGTCCATTGCCGGTCATCTATCCATCGGCGCACGTCGCGCTCAAGGAAGTTGCCGGTGCAGGCGAGCATCACCGCGCACACAGCGATGTCAACGGTTATGAGGTATAGGCTCGAGCCACATGGTCGCGCGCCACCTTCCATTCGGTTTGAGTGTATAAAAGGCCAACCCCAAACTCGGATGAGCCCAAGCCCGTCGGGCCCACCGTCCCACTGAACAACCCGTGCGGTACCCGCCACATTGACATAAAGGAGGCCGGCACCAATTAGGAGCCAGATAGTAAGCGTCCACCTTCGGTGCGGTACTAAAATCATTACGATAAAAACCTCCTGAGCGGCACCCGCAACTCGCTTCCAGAATCCTCGCGACTATCCCGGCGATTGCGAACTGCCGCGTTTCAAAGGCAAACGAAAATCCGTTGGCACCGGGCCCTAGCTAAGTGCTACGGGTCCCAGTGGCGATAAACTGCGTAATATGTTCCATCCTCTGAATCGTAGGCGACGTCCTTGATCCAAGGGGCTAATGGTAGCGTAGCACGCCTGCCCTGCGCCTGCAATCCGCCGCCGCGACCAGATCGCCCTCCGCGACCAGATCGCCGTCTCTCAATCAAAGTGTCGAGAACTCGTGCAAGTGGAACGAACC
>JBAWVO010000398.1:0-5159 GCA_037147235.1 Planctomycetota bacterium
TTAAACCATCAGGAGGCCAGAGTCAGTTTTAACAATACACGGGACATCCCCGATTCCTTGGTCACGCGAGCTGCACAGCGTGGCCCAAAACTTGGGTCGTCTAAAATGGATTTAATCGCTAAGTCTACAGAGGCGCGTGACGAGTCAATCCCCCCTTCTTTCTTGAATTGCGGATAAGTCGTCGTCAGCATCGTGCATACATTCGGATCCACGAATGGCTCTAGTTGCTTGACCATTTCCGTAAGCGGGTGCAATCCAGTCGAAACAGCACCCTGTGCGACCTTATCGATAATATTTGCGAAGAATGTCATATTAAAGAACAATGGGAGCGGTGCTGCTCGCCCTTGAGGCTTGTGAACGTCATACTTCGGATCAACAAACTTCCACCAGGCAATGAGACCTCGATGAAGCTGTTCCGGCTTCGGAGCAAAATGGCCCGCTCTAACGAGCAACATAAACGCATCGAGCCCCAAAGAACGGCTGTAACCAATTACCAGCGACGCGACCTTGCCTCGCTTCAAAACGTCGGTTAACAATCGCGCGTCGTCCGAATCAGGCAACGAGCTCAAGTCCAGCAACTTTTCCTTCGCATTTTGGTCTCGTAACGGAACACCCGGAAAATCAACAAGTTCGGCACTTTTCATAAAGCGGCTAAAGTCCGAAGATTGATTTTCTCCGCCCTGATATTTCTGCGAACGGAGTGGAATAATCAACTCTCTCACAAGGCCCTGCAACAATCCAAAGTCATCGTCTTTTTCGAGCAGCTTCATCTGGGGGAAATTAGTGCCAACCACGGCATTACAACCACGATCTTCCCACGAAAGATGCCGAATAACATCCTTGATTCGCCGAGCGCCTTTTGGAAGTAATTCCTCGTTGCCCGTGGCTCGAAATATTCGATATGACTCGATATTGACTAGTGTTGCGGCAACTTCCATGCTGCAATAAAGGCACGCATTAGGCAGCTTCTCACGAACCTTCATCAAGCGTTCGTAAAGTCGGGTTAAAGAGGCTTGCCCACCCCAAAGAAGTTTAGCGGCAAAATCCCAAACCTTGCTCTTGTCGGAAAGCAAAAATCTCGACTCGATAACCCGGTTCGAGAGGGAGCTCCATTTGCCCCCGGCGTCCAATCCAGTAAATCGCTCGTCTCTGGCTTCAATAAGCATACCGATGATATCGGTAACTTCGTGCAATTGTTCAAAGGCTTGGCGGTCAACGCGAAGAAAAGGTCCAGAGGTTTTTTCCAACAGTTCTTCTAGCCGCTCCACCGTCCAGTTGTCTTCGCGCTGGCACTCAGAAAGATAACCAGCACTTATTGCATGCATCAACTGTGAAGGGTTGAGAAGTCGCAATTCAACAGGGAAGTCGTGAAACGGCACTTCGCTATCTTCACGCAATACAAAGCGAGAAACACATCCGGACGCGTCGGCTCCAACATTATGGGGGTTAAAGACTATGACTTCGGATGGCAGCTCATCCCGACTAGAGAACAGCGTGGGCGAGCTCCAATGGAGAGACCCACCTTTTCCGCTAGTATCTGCTCCTTGATCAACAAACTGTGATATGAGGGTTGACTTACCGCTTTGTGATGGCCCCCAAAGGCCTAGGCTGGCTTTCTTTTGAAACCGGCCATTTTCGATCGATCGTAGCAGGTCGCGGCGTTGGTATAAGTTCTTTAACCAAACCGGCGAGATCGCATACGCACCCTGGCGAGCAATGCCGTGCTTCCAGTACCATTCAACAATTGCCTCGGCGGCGGTCAGGCCAACGTCAGTCATATGTTTATGCCTCAATGCTGCGTCGCAGTGGTGGTCTCTGATCTGAGCGGACGACAAGCGGAATATTCTTTCAAGAATCAGAACTTTTGGTTTTGATCATCGAGAGACAAGGCGAAGTCGACAAAAAATCTTATCGCGGTGTCCGAGTCAGCCTAAAATTTAATCACCAAAAGCAACCCACCCAATAGGTGTAAGACTGCACTTCATGGTCGGGCCGCAAGAATCTCCAGACTATCACGAATGAAGATACTCTGTCAATGGTCCCGGCAGTAATTCCTGGCGAATGTGAATATTTCATCTAAAAGAGGGGGGCCATGGCAGGCTGAAAAGAGTGTCGGCCGCATCGGCCGACAAGCTCGGTGAATGGGGTTGCCAAGACTGTTGATTTGAACAGAAGTGCCCCAGCCCGCCCCACATTTCCACTCATACCCCCCACCAATGAGTAGAGAGAGTAATCCAGTTTCGGGTCCTGATCGCTCACCGGACACCGAACCCAACGGATGTGTTAAGCGTTCCGGCCGCAGCCCCAAGAGAGCCTGAGAGTTCGGGTAAAAACCTGTTCATCTTACTTCTCCTCGGTAGGAGGTTTTCGATTGCCCGCCGCATTAATGAGCCTGCGGGTGGCGGCTTCGTTATCTCTGTGACGGGGTGCCCGCGTCACAGTGCCGCTCGTTGTTCTCTTCGTGGAACGCTGCTTCACGAGATACGGGTTCATCATCGCGGGCCTCGGTAAAGGCCATCAAATAGTCGCGGCAGAAATAATTGGGAATCCTAATTACGTAAATTAGATCGGTGTTCAACACCCCACGCCAGGCTTCTTCTCTGGGCCTCAATCGCTGAGGTGCCGAATATGCCAAATGGGCCGGGGAAGGTCGCCAGATCGCGTCTAGGATGCCAACAGAGGGCTGATAGGGTCATTTGCCAGGTTTCTCTCCGTCAACTCGGGCCAGAATGATTCAAGCTCCTCTTCTTGACAATACAAGGGCAACTGCTTCACCAGCCAGCGGCTATCGCGGTCACTTATCGCATGGCCAGCAACCGACATTGCCGTTTGAATCGCCTTGCTGCCAGGGTTACGGCCCATCTTCGATTTGAGATTCCGAAAGACCGTCTCTGCCTTACGCATTAAGCCAACTCGACGATTGCTCGCGTCAAACATGCGTTCATTGTTTGCATGACGAAAAGCCATGGCATGAGATACGCGTTCGGGATCGCGGTCCTCGGTTATGCGAGCCACGGTCTCCCGATCCGTAGTTATACGCGTCTCGGTCTCCCGATCCTTAGTACCCGGATTGCCTTGCGGATTCCCTCGCCAAGTGCCAAAGGTGTCGTACAGCCTAGTCCCTGCCGTCGCTTGAAGATACGACCATGCCTGCGTCTCGTTGAAGAGGAACCAAGGCTGAAGCGATGCTGCCCCTGGAATGCCGTATTTGGTAAAGCGGGGAACGTGGCCCTTATCGAAGCACCTGCTCATGATCTTCAACCCTTCGATGCGATCCACTGGATATTTATACGATGTGCCAAAAAGCAGATAGCGAAGGGCTTGATGCGTATCCGCTGGCAGACACAGCAAGTCGTACCCCGAGTATTCGTAACTTTCCAGCGACAAGGATAGGTTACTGGATTCTCCGATCATGGTAACTTCGGGCGAGAAGGTGTTATTCGTGATGATATTCCGCACGCCATACTCTCGCATTGGCCCGAATTGGTAGAAGATAGCTCCGCCGTCCAAGCCAAGATCATCGGCGATGCCCCTGGCTTGCTCGCGGTAGAACTCCCTTGTTTTACGCACCTCTCTGCGATCCAGAAACGGACTGCGAATGCTATTGCGATAGCACACCCTGGCCAGGACGAGCTTCTTGCCTTTTAGGTTTTCAGGCGAACAAACCCCCGCGGTCAGTTTTCGGTATAGCTTTTGCACGCTCCTGGCATGGCACCAAGGGCAGAGTTTCGCGTAGCCGCAAGACCTGCCGAAGTCTTTATCGTTAAGCCGCTCGAATAAAGCTCCCCGTGGCATGCAATCGTCCATCGCGTCGAGCATGGTTGAAGACTGTTCAGGGTCAGCACTGAAATCCACCGATGTACGCATTCGGCAAAGGAGTTCTTGCTGCATCAATCCCAGAATGCTGAGCTGATTCGCCTGCCGCCAGAATTGCTTCGGCCAGTCTCTGGGTAACTCAGGAACCCATTGAGGCGGTTGATGGCAGTAACGGCGGAATAATCGAGTTCGGAAGTCCCGTAAGGAGGAAGCTAATAGCAGATCGCGTTCCCTATAATCTTGAGGACGATTTCCCATAGCCACCATCCTGCGATCGCCAAATAACGGAGCTTGATTGGATATTTCTGGCCAGCACGCGAGATTCGAGGTCTGAAAATCTAGTCCGTTACGTTCGTAGAAAGTATCGTTGAAACCGTTCATGTCTTTTAGAATTCACCAAAATGGGCCAAGTATTCTAGTATTCGGGATAGCTTTGGCGATAATCTTTTGCACTGAGATTCGATACCCAATGTTCAGGTCAAGGCAAAGTATAGATTCGTGAGTTAGAATTGCCATCGGTAATCGATAGCAAGCTACGACCATAAAGGTCAGCATCGAGGCATTCGCGATCATTTACTGATCAGTCTCGTGATAAGAATAACATAGCAAATACTAGAAATGAGATCAATAGTCGGTCGAGTAGAAGTATCTTGTACAGGCCTATAGGACGAGATGTTCCTTATTACTTTAGAGTGAAGGCTACTATATATATATAAGAATATAAAAGGTAGCCTGCAATCTAAAGCTATAAGGAACATCACCGATCGTAGGAGTGTACAGCTTTTAAGGACCAGTTTTTCCCATAGATTGTTATTGTCTCGAACAGAACAGGTAACGACCTACCAACCTTATACGCGAAACCTTTATAGAATCCTCCTGACTCATTTTGATTAAAGGTTTCTCTCACGATCTAAAACCGCAATCTTGTTCTTGTTATGAAAGTTATGACAGCAACTCTCTTTACCGAGTTCTTTAATCCGATATTTCAAATAACGTCTATTAAGATCATTACTGCTCATCGAATCCAAGAGAACAGCTCAGGATAGCGTTATCACGGATAACCTGATGCTCACCTGTCGGTAGACGAGCTATAACCTTCATCAGGCCTCCCTAGACGCGATCCCGGGGCGATCTGCTCCCTAAACCCATGGAAGTGCCATTCTTGCACGAAGACGCTTCCAGAGGGCCTTCCAGGAGCTTGCAGGGCATACTCACGATGGACGCGAATAACGATCCTCACTTGCTAGATCTAATTATCGATAATTAGGTTTCTGTCCCGAAGAAAGCATTGCGGCGGACCCGGCGCGCTGGACAGTTTTTGGGTAAAGTTAAGGTGTGTTGTT
>JBAWVO010000399.1:0-5133 GCA_037147235.1 Planctomycetota bacterium
TCGCGTGGGCGGTAGAGGGCCAGCGGCTCGACGCACGGCAGCGGCATGACAGGAAAGGCACCGGTCCAGGGGTAGTGTACACACTATTACTGGACCATAAGTACACTTCTTGTCGAGTGGGGTACGGACTTCCCTGTCGGTAACTGCGGTCGCTCCCGGCGATTATGTCGCGAGGGCGAGGGCTTTCCGGATGGCCCCTCAGCGCGGCATCGCCATGCGATCGCCCGGTTCGAGTACCTCGATCGTCAGGTCGTCGAGGCAGACCTCGCCCAGGCCGGTCAGGGCGAAGGTTAGCACGAGGGGGCCCGATTGCGGCACGATTCGCAGCAGGGTGAACTCTCGCCAGCCGTTGGTCTTGTCCAGCCGCAGGGCCATTTCCTCGCCGGTGAGCGATTCGACCACCAGCAGCCCATCGACGGAGCCGGTGATGGCGGTGGGCACCTTGATCCAGCCATGGATTCGCACGATCTGCCCTGTCTCGACCGGCACGGCGGGACTGGTGACCCACAAGGGCGGCATCTCGATCATCGCCGGGGGGTTTTCCGGATTGTCGGCCCGGGCGGTGAGACGCAGCCCCATGCGGCCGGAATGTGCGGCATCGGAGACGAGGTCGGCGGCGGTCTGGATACCCGGCGTGGCATGTTGGAAGTGCCGCCAACCGTGGCGGACCATCATCGGGATGTTTTCAAAGTCGCCGCCTGGCAGGCGATTCGCGCCGTTGCGCATGGCCGCGATCCGATCGACCAAGGCCCAGTACCAAGGTAAGGCATGGAAGGACGACGTGCCGGGGATGGCCACCGGTGAATCGCGGCCGCTCATGGCCGTTTCCCACGCTGCCCGTTCCAGCCGCCGCAGCGGCATCATCGCCCGCCGTGAATAGGCCGAGGCCATGGCATAGTCGCCGGAGGCAAGCCGAGCGTCGCACAATTTCAGATTCTGCCGGGCGTTGTCGAGGTCCATCGCCGGATTGATCTGCGGGGGCAGATGTCCGCCAATCTGCCCGAGGACGCGGATCGCCGTATCGAGCTTTTGCGCAGCCAAGTAGCGTTCCAATTCGGCGGTCTGCCTTCCGCTGGCCGCCGCCCGTCGGGTGACGGCTTCGATGATCATCGGATCCTGGGCGAGAAATAACAAAGAAGAAAGGCCGAACTCATCGAGCGTGACCCGGGTGCCGCCCGCCTCGCGGCGATGGCGCAGTGGTTGCAGGCGTCCGGCAGTCAGTTCAAAGATATTACTCGATTCAGGAATGCCGGGCAGGGTGAGGTTCAGCGGATTGGCCGCAGCCAGCGGTGCCACGCATTGCGAGCCGGGGGCCAACCACATCGGCATGACGATCCTCGCCCGATCGTCACGCAAGATCGCGCCGGTGACCAACCGCTGGCTACATTCAGCCGTGGCGACCATGTTGCCGCCGGCTGCCCAGGGTTCGATGATTTCGAGTTCCATGTTCAGCAATTGTAGCGTCATCACCCGCTGCCGCGTTTCGCCATCCTGGGCCTCCAGCGAGGAGTCGGAAAGGAACAGCAGGCCGCGGCTTCCGGAGGAGATGGCCGTGTAGACCAGCAGCCGGACCTGTTCGGGACCAACGACGGTAGGCGGCGACGGGCCTGGGTTGAGCGTGGCGAATTGCCGCCGCAGACCTTCGCCCGCCTGGGATTGCACCGTAGTCCAGACCGGAGTGCCCGGCAGGGCCAAAAGAGGTTGTCGGCGAACCCAGATGCCATAGTCGGACATTTCCAGGCTCGTGCCGAGTGGCCGTCGATCGATCAGCAGCAGATTGATGTGCCGGCTGTAGCTTCGCAGATTATTGATTGGCGCGCAGATGAGCGGCCGCGAAAAGCGAGAATCGGCAAGTCGCACCTGTTCGGCCCGCTGCCGATTGGCATCCAGCGAATCGCCGGTCAGTCCGTGCCCCAGATCCCAGACGAGCACAGGCTCGAACTCCGGCCCGATCATGGCCTGCGGGTTATCCGCCGGCAGTTCCGGCGGCGGACAGACCAACCACAGGCCAAGCTGCCGGGCTTTTGTGAGTAGTTCCGGCGATGGCGTCTGCCGCAGCCAGAGGGTATTGAAGCCCAACTGCTTGAGGAAGGCCAACTGCTCGCCGCGATATTCGACACAACGTGGGAAGATCGGGTAGTCGTTGATCTTCAAGACCGAACCTGCCAGCTTGACTTCACGTGGCGGAGGGGGGGCATTGGCACCTTGCCTGTGTTGTTCGGGAGGGCCGCTGGCGACCGCGATTCCGGGAGCGAAGTCGCTTCCTGATGATCTAGCGGGCGAAACCGCAATCGAGAAGCCGGGCTGGGCACCCGGGGTGGCACCGTTCCTGGCGGACGGCACGTGACCGAAGACTTCGAGATCGTCGGTCCAGACGTTCGTTGCCCCCGGACCGCCGTAGATGTTTAGCAGCACACGGCTGACAAAGGCTTCGCGGCCGTCGACGTTCGGGGCCAACTGGCTTCGCAAGATACGGACCTGGCGGGCTAACATCCGCGGGAAATCGGTAATTTCGAGCTGCTGCCAACGGCCGGCCGTGGTGTACGCGGCTGCGAAGATCTGGGTGGTCAGTGGCTTTCCACTGCGCGGGTCGAGCGTTCGCGGCAGCGTGACCTCGGCAAAAAACTGGATGCCGGGCCGATCAGCGAAAATCCAAATCGAGGGCCGCAACTCGTCGATGACCCACGGCCGCCCAATATCGTGGGCAACCAGCACCGTGCTGCCGCCTTGAGCGGCCACCTGGAGCCATTCGCTGCCTTGTCCGCCGTGTGCCACGCCACGAACACGTTGGTGGGCGATGAGCGAGTACTGGGCATCGCCACCAGCTTCGGTCCAGGAGTTTACGGGTCCTTCAAAGTCTTGTCGCCACGACGGCAGTCCGGCCGCAACGGGTCCGCGCGCTGCGGCCGGTGCTGCGGCAAGTCCTGCCGCAGGCAATCCCTGGGCGGCCGAGTGGCTCGGCAACAAGACCAAGGTCAACAGCGTAATTAGTGCAGACTGAAAACGCGCCACGATACCCGTTTGAAGTGTAAGCCATCTTTCCAATGTGGCGAAAAAGCACTCCGTGCATGGAATCGGCCACATTGCCATAAAGTGTGCTTCTATCAGGATTTGCGAAAAATAACCAGAGCAAATGTTCCGTTTTTTCAACATCCTCGACCCGGTGAGGCCACCCGTAGTATTTTCCAAGTCTTGAAATTACAATGAGTTACGGCGTTTTTACTGGAAACGGCAATTTCCCGGCACGGGGAGTGCTTTTGAAGAAGCCATCCAACCCACACCCCGAGTAACCACCATGAACGACTCAGCCCACATCCTCAGACCGGCCACCGACGAAGCCCCTCGTGAACTCCTCGACCTTGCGGATGCCATCGCACAGATTCCGACGGAATATCGCCTCCATGTCGAGACGTTGGTGAATCAAGTGCTGGAAAACGCCAAGCGTCGCCGTCGCATCCTGTCGTTGGTTCAAGACGCCTTGGGCCAACTCCGGCTGGACATGAAATACTTGACCTTCGACCTGGAAGCCACTCGCCGCGAACGGGACGAATATCGCCAGAAGCTGGAAGGTTCCACTTGATCGGTAACTTGACTGCACTGGAGGTATGAACTTGGCATGGGGCACCCAAGCGCTGAACAACTTTTGCAACGGGCACTCGACCTGGAATTGCTGACCGAACGGCAATTTCAGGAGGTATGGGCGTCCGTGGGCACCCGTCTGGCTCCCGTGGAGGACGTGAAGAAGCAACTCCTCCGCGGCGAGTATATGACGAACTACCAGCTCGAACGCCTAGCCAAAGGTGAACGGTCGGGCTATTTTTACGGCCCCTACAAAGTGCTCTATGCCGTGGGGGCCGGCACGTTCGCCCGGGTGTTCCGCGCCGTGCATCGCCAGACGGGCGAGGTCGTCGCCCTCAAAGTGCTGCGAAAGCGCTACCGCGACCGGCCGGAGCAGGCAGCCCTGTTTCTGCGCGAAGGCAAGTTGGGGCTCACGCTGCGCCATTCCAACATCGTGCCCATCTACGACGTCGCCACCGACGGCAAGTCGCACTACCTGGTCATGGAGTTCATTGAAGGCTGGAATCTTCGCGACCTCGTCAAGATTCGCACCAAGATCGAGCCGCTTCAGGCCACGCAACTGACGATGGGCATGGTCGAAGGCCTGCGCTATGCCTTTGAACACCGACTGACGCATCGCGACCTGAAACTCAATAACGTCCTGGTCACGACCTCCTGGCAGCCCAAGCTTGTCGACTTCGGGCTGGCGGCCTTGGATGAAAATTATGGCGAGAGCATGGACGACATTCCCAACACCCGCACCATCGACTACGCGGCCCTGGAGCGGGCCACGGGCGTGCGCAAGGATGATACGCGCAGCGACATCTACTTCATGGGCTGCATTTTCTATCACATGCTCACCGGCCAACCGCCGTTGATGGAGACCAGGGATCGGCTGCAACGCTTGAACAAGCAACGGTTCCTGGAGGTCATTCCCATTCAGCAATGCGACCCAACACTCCCGCATTGGGTTTGTACGGTGGTCAGCAAGGCGATGATGTTGGACGTGGCGCGTCGCTATCAGTCGCCGGCGGCAATGTTGGCCGACTTGGCCATCGCCGAGCGTCAACTGATCGAATGCGGCGACATGGTCTCCGCGGAAGCCGCATCGGCGGCCATGGGTAACTATGTCGAAGCCAAGCAACCTACCGTGCTGGTCGTCGAATCAAACCCGAAGTGGCAGGACATCTTCCGCGAAGGCTTCAAACGAGTCCACTACCGCGTGCTGGTGATTGCCGATCCCGAGCGGGCCGTTGCCCGGCTGCGGCAGGACAATAAGGCAGCGCAGTGTATTGTCTTCTGCGCCCAAGATCTGGGCAAAGCGGCACTGAACGGCTTCAATTTGCTCTCCGGAGACGATCAGACCGTTTCCGTTCCGGCCGTACTCTTGTTGGATGAGCCGCAAAAGGGTTGGAAAGAGCATGCCTCCGTGGCCGCACATCGGATCGTTCTGACAATGCCCATCACGATGAAAGACCTCCGGAGCAAGCTGGCCGAGCTGATGGAGCGGTAGCCAACCCCGTGTGTGGCAAGATTCTCTGGCAGACGGACGCCACCGTGGCACGGGCATCTTGC
>JBAWVO010000400.1:0-5132 GCA_037147235.1 Planctomycetota bacterium
GTCTGTTCCAGAACTTCTCGGTTCCCTTGACGCGATAGTTGATCTCCTTGATCAACGACTCGATCATGGATGTTGAGACCGGCAAGCCCTGGCGACGATTTATGCAAACCTTCCGTTGTGAGCTTCCATTGCGAGGCTTCCGGCATTAGAATGGTGTTACTATGCCAATAATCATCCTTCGTTGTATCTTCATTCTGGCCGCAGCCGGACTGGCGGTGTCGATTATCAATTCAAATACCTTCCCTAAGCAGCCCGAGTGGCTCGCGTGGGCCGTGATGGGTGGATTGCTGTCGCTCGCTGGAGGGGTTATCGCTATTGATTTAGGCATCCGTCGCAAACGGCTCGACGTAATCTCCTCGGTCTATTTCGGCCTCATCGTCGGCATGTTCCTGGCCTACATTGCCCAACTAGTGATCAAACCCCTAATACCGGCAGGTATCGGTGAAGCCAACCAAGGCTGGATCCAACTGGTCTTGGGGTTGGTACTCTGCTATGTCTGCATCAGCCTGCTTTTGCAGACCAAAGACGACTTTCGCTTCGTCATTCCTTATGTCGAATTTGCCCGCGAGATCAAAGGCAGCCGGCATTGTATCCTCGACACGAGTGTCATCATCGACGGCCGCATCGCCGATGTCGTCGATACCCAGATCATTGACGGCCAGTTGGTGATTCCCAGTTTTGTGATCAATGAGCTGCAAGGAATTGCCGATAGTTCCGACCGTTTGCGACGCAGCCGAGGACGCCGAGGACTAGATATTCTCAATCGGCTGCGAAGCAGCGAGACCATCGACGTGCAGATCTTCGAGCGCGACCTGCCGGAATTTGCCGGGCAACCGGTCGACCTGAAACTGGTGGCCCTGGCGCGGCACCTCAGCGGCAAACTGATTACCAATGACTACAACCTGAACAAGGTGGCGCAGCTTCAAGACGTTGTGGTGATCAATCTCAACGATCTGGCCAACGCCATGAAGCCATCGTTCATGCCCGGCGAGCAGATCAACGTGCGCATCGTCAAGGCGGGCGAAGAGCATGGCCAGGGCATCGGTTACCTCGATGACGGCACCATGGTGGTCATCGAAAACGGACGCGAGCATGTTGGGCAACAGGTGAATATCTCCGTGACCAGCGTCATCCAGAAAAGTGCCGGGCGGATGGTCTTTGGGCGATTCGATGGCTCCAAGTAGTTTGAACGGAATAACTTCCGTTTTACGGACTTCCGCGAGCGTCAATTCCGGCCAACATTCCGCAGGCGGCATGAATATCCTTGCCGCCACTGTAGCGACGATCGACCGGCATGCCTAGTCGGGCCGTCAAGGCATCACGAAAACGATGTAGCTCCTCAGAGGATGGCGGATGGAACCGACCTGTCGGATCATTCACGTCGATCAGGTCGAGCTTCACGGGCAGACCACGCGTCAGCTCGGCTAACTGCACGGCATCTTCGTCGCGGGTATTGACGCCCGAGATCATGATCCACGCAAGCGTAACGCGGCGATGGGTCGCTTCGTGGTATTCCCGGATCGCTTCCATGAGTTGTGGCGTGGGGTACGAATTCTCGATTGGCATCAATCCGCGCCGGACCTCCGGATCGGCCGAAATCAGCGACACGACCAGCCGGAAACGATGTCGCTCGGCGGTGAAACGGCGAATGCCCGGCACGATTCCGACCGTCGAGATCGTGATCGCTTTGCCCGCGATCGCCATGCCGCACGACTCAGAAAGGATAGTAGCCGCCTGAATCACATGGGCGTAGTTGAGCATCGGCTCACCCATGCCCATGAAGACGACGCCTCGGACCGGATGAGGCGAGTCGGCCTGAATCTTGGCCACCTGATCGACGATTTCCCAAGCGGCCAGATTGCCGCGAAAACCCATGCGGCCCGTTGCGCAGAATTTGCAGGCCAACGCACACCCGACCTGGGAACTGACGCAGACCACGTACTTGGGATCTTCCGGCCGATGCAGTAACGGAATGCGGACGGCTTCAAAGGCGTCTGGCCGCTCGCCGCGGAACAGATACTTGGCGAATCCATCTTGCGGCGAAACAACCTTGTCGACAAGCGTCAAATTTGGGATGGTCGTCCGCTGCCGGACCTGATCGAGGAGGCGGCCGGATACGCCCGGCACGATGTCCGGGTAGTGGCCTTTGCGAACTGCGGTAACTTGCAAAAGGCGGGCCAACCGCGGCGGCACACCCAGCGGCGAAAGGCTTTCGTAAACCTGGTCGATCGTTAAGTTTTTGAAGATGATCGCGGTCTGAGTCACTTCAGGTTCCCTCGGCCCCTGCCCCTCTCCCAAAAGGAGAGGGGAGTGCGAGACTACTTCAACTCAACGTGATAGGGCATCCAGAGGAGAACTTTCTCACTGAGCAACTGCCGCCAGAGCGCGGCTTGGCGAAGTGTTTTGACAATGTCGGGCATGGCGGCGGTGAATTCATTGACACCGGTGCCCTCGCCGTTGAAAAGCTGCTCGAAGAACGACTTGGGCTGTGGCAGGATTTCGATCTCGACGTCTGCGTCGGGCTTCAGGCCGGCGAGCTTCTTGGCCTCGGTGATGGCATCGCTCAAGGTGCCGACCTCGTCGATCAGTCCGAGTTTTTTCGCTTGCCGGCCGGTGTAAACGCGACCCTGAGCGAGCGATTCCAGCCGGTTATAATCCATCTTGCGGCCCTCGGCGGCCTTACTGACGAACTCGTGATAGGTTTCCTTGAGCAACTGCGTCCAGACCCTGCGCTCGTCGGGCGAGAAAGGCTGCGCCGACGATAAGGCTCCGCTGTTCTTGCCCCGGCTGATAATTTCGGTGTTCAGGCCGAGTTTGTCGTAGAGGCCGCCGGTGACGAGCTTGCCGCCGCCGACGCCGATCGAACCGGTGATTGTGCCAGGCTCGGCAAAGATCTTCTTGGCGCCCATGGCGATGTAGTAGCCGCCGCTGCCGGCCACATTGCCCATGCTGGCCACAAACGGCTTCTTGCCACGGACCGTTTCACGCCAGATCAAGTCGCTGGCAGTGGCCGATCCGCCGGGGCTGTCGATTCGCAGAACCACGGCCACAACCTTGGAGTCGTGGAATGCCTTCTTGAGGGTCTCGATCATGGTCGTCGAACCGAGAGAGCTACCGCTGAAAAGGCCGTTGCGGCTCTTGCCTTCGGTGATCTCGCCCACGGCGTAGACCACGGCGATCTTCTGCTTGTTGCCGCTTTTTTCCGACTTCCTGCCGCCGGAGAAAACTTCCATCAGTTTGACGAAGCCGCCAATGCCCGAAAAATCGGCATCGACCCGCTTCTTCTTGTAGGCGGTCTCGATTTCGACGCGGTCCACCTTCAGCCGCTTGCCGAGCGACTCTTCAAACTCGTCCGCATAGAGAACCTCGTCGATCAGACCCGCCTCTTGGGCGGCCGTTGCGCTGAAAAGCCCTTGGTCCACGAGCGATTTGACCTGGTAGTCCTGAAGATGGCGGTCCTTGGCGATCATGGCAATCATGTCGTCATAGGTATCATCGACGATCGACTGGAGACTCTCCCGCAACGGGGCACTCATATTCTCACGGCTCATTGGTTCGACAAAGCCTTTGTACTTTCCCATCCGCAAGGCGTCAAATTTCAGGCCCAGCTTGTCCAAAAGGCCCTTGTAGAAGGTCACTTCCATGCGCACGCCCGGCACGATGAGCATCCCGGAGACGGGCATGTAGACATGATCGCAGGCCGAGGCGACAAGATAGGCACCGGTGTCGGCCGAGGTCAGTTCGGCATAGACCGGCTTGCCGGCCTTGCGGATGCGGGCGATTGCCGCGCGGACTTCATTGACCTTGCCGCGACCGAGTTCCATGTCTTCAATACGGAGCCAGATCGCACGGACTTCTTTGTCGGCCCTGGCCTCGTCGAGCCGCTCGATCAACTTGCCCAGCGAGGGTTGCAGGTCACTGAACATTCCACCTTCGCTGGGGCCTTCCGGGTAATCGCCGCTCAAAGAGAATCGAACGACGGTCGTTGGCGTTAGGGGCTTGGTCGCCACCCCGTATGCCGAGTTGGCAGGTTTTTCCTGGGGCTTGGCGGTTTTATTTGCAGCTTTCTCGGCGGGCTTCTCGGCGGATTTTTCTTCAGGCTTGGCGGGCTTTACCGCGGCTTTCTCGGCGGGCTTCGATGAGGATGAATCGTCATTGAATTCGTCTTCGTCGTACTCCTTTTCGGCCTTCGCCTTCTCGGCATCGGCTTTCTTTTCGGCCATCTTTTTTTCGGCAGCCTTCTTTTCGGCAGACTTGGACACCTTGGCCTTCTTCGTGACTTTGGCGATCGGGCCGTCACTGTCGGCCTGGGTGGCCTGAGTAGCCGAAGAAAACACGAAGGCTACAGCAACAATCCACGCGGCCAAAATCGCCGCACGATGATTCTTCGACATGTTCATTTCCTTGGATGGGGTGTTTTAGGGCAGTCGGTCGCTACCCTAGCATGATTCTCTTTTACTAAGTGTACTTCACCTTGCTGGAAAAGTCAGTAGGCTGGGAAGAGTTTGTGCTCTGTATAGGTTGACGATCTGTCATTATGGTGGTGTTTCAAATATGACCGAGCAACCTGGCGACTCTTCCAGTTCGATCCGTACGCACGGCGGCCGGGCAAGACCTCGGGCGGCCAGGATTTCGAGCAATCGCTGGGCCAAATAATTAGCCATCCGTTCGGCCGTCGTGCTAACGACCGGCAAAAGCCGGCATTCGGCCCGTGGGAAAACCCATCGGCGAGGGCCAAATCGGACCTCGACTTCGTCTTCGCCTGCCAGAACTTGGATAACCGGATGTCTCGTGGGCAGGAGTACGGCGTGATCAAGTTCGGCGACGATCGATTTCATGATCTGAAGCAGGGCGAGAAAATCGATAACGCAATCGACCTCGTCGAGCGGGCCGCTGAGTTCAACGGCCACACGGAAGTTGTGACCGTGCAACGGTTCACAGATACCGCCCGGCAGAAGGATGAAATGAGCCGCACTGTAGATCAGATTGTCGCCCGCGATGCGGACCGAGTAATTAGGCATGTATTTGTAGTGTGGGCATCGCGTCTGCGTTAGGTTGCCTTGATCATAACCTTGCCAACTGCTGTCATCGAACGGTGCGTTACGCGAACTGATCTGGAACAGCGGTAAGTG
>JBAWVO010000401.1:0-5127 GCA_037147235.1 Planctomycetota bacterium
CCTTCTGGCCATACTTGCGCCACTTAACGGCAAGTGGGCCGATTTCAGCGTCGAGGATGGCCTGAGCTTGGATTTCTCGGGATTTCACAGTCTGCGAATTGGACTCTCCAATACTCATGGTACTGGTATCCTTTCTTCAATTCGTTCAGACCCGCCACAGCCCCATTTTCAATTTCGAGGTACGGTTCACACGCCACATTGTCAAAGAACATCGAACGGAATCCAGTCTACCGCGCCGCTTTCGGCATTGCAACGCACTGAAAATGGGAACTCGGCAAAACGGCCGGACCAGACCAAATTCGAGATTTTTGCCGCGCGGCAAAAATTGGCGATTTGCTGAATATCGGCTCGAAAACGGGCATATTCAGGTGATGGCTCCCAGTTAGCTGTCACGAAGCCTCTTCGAGGCTCAAAATCCCTGCGATAGACCGGCAATTCGGCTGGATCGCAGGGGTTTTTGTTTCTTGATGCCGGTGAGTTGCCCTCGGGCGACTCGCCGATCGGCCTTCAGCCTCGCGTTGCGCGGGGCGGCCGTGTTCCCCGACACGACCGTCCCCGCTGGGGATGGTCTTTTCTTGAGGAGATTGCTTCATGGTTTGCATTGCTTCCGCTTGTCCCGCTCCCCGTCCCCGCTGGCACAAAGCCTTTTTCGCCCTCTTGCCGCAGATTGTCAAACATGCGAAGTTCGCGTTCCGCCACCTACGTGGTGAAGCCCGCCAGGACGCTATCCAGGAGGTCGTTGCCAACGCCCTGGTCGCGTTCGTGGCCCTCGTCCGACGTGGAAAAATGAGCCTTGCCTATCCGACCGTGCTGGCTCGCTACGCCGTCGCCCAGATCAAGGACGGCCGCCGCGTCGGAAATTCACTTTGTTGCCAGGAGGTGCTTTCGCCCTACGCACAGAGGCTGAAAGGCTTCAAGGTCGAGCAACTCGATCATTACACCGACAAAGGGAGCGAATGGACGGAAATCGTCGTGGAAGATCGCCATGCTGGCCCAGCCGAAATCGCCAGCGTTCGCATCGACTTCAGCGACTGGCTGGATTCGTTGAAACGTCGAGACCGGCGAATTGCCGAGTCTTTGGCCGCGGGCAACCGCACCGCCGACGTGGCCAAAAAGTTCAAGATCAGTGCCGGTCGCATCAGCCAACTGAGGCGCGAGCTGGCCGTGAGCTGGAACAAGTTCGTCGGCGACGAGGATGGCGACGCTGTCCCCGTGGCGGCGTAATGCCGTCATCTGTCTCAATGGCCGCCCCGTTCGTGTAATGCGGGCGGGGCGGCCTATCTCCTTGGAGTCCCCCTATGAAATTTATGTTTTCCCACGTCCTTGGGGTCGCCGCCCAGATCCTTGCCGCCTTGGCGGCCTGCGTTGGCTGCACCAAGAGCGACCCCGCACCGGCCGAGCCTCGTGTACTTCACTGGCGTGGCCAAGACACTGGTTATGACGGCACGACGGTCGTACCGCCTGCCGATCATCCCGCGGCCGCCGCCAAAGACTAACGCAACCTGGAGAATCTTCAACCATGCGAACGACTGTTTTTATTGTCCTTGGCCTGGCAGCCCTCACGGCGGCTCTGCTGTGGGTACTGCCGCTCGCCCATTATCCGCCCCCGTCGCCGCCGGTCATCATCCACTCCCAGGGGCCGACCATCGAGCGCCTCGAACGTCTGTCGCACTTGGTCACCGCAAGGGTTTACATCGCAGACGTGCTGATCGGCGAGGGCAAAGGCTGCCGTGGTGCCTGGCTGATTCGCGGTGACGCCTTGATCGCCGTGGACATGAGCAAGGCGGCCGTCATCGCCAAGGATGAACAAGCCAAGACGGCCACGATCCGGCTTCTCCTGCCGGAAATCCTTCAGGCCAGGGTCGATCACGGCAGGACCAGGACTTGGCAGGTCCAGACGACCACTTGGATTCCCTGGACGAGCGACCAGGACTCGCTGCGCGATACCGTCATGCGTCAGGCCCAGGAACTTGTAGCCCATGCCGCCGCTTCGGCCGAGAACCTCCAGCAGGCGAAAACGACCGCGGAGACCATGATCCGCTCGTTCTATGCGGAGGTCGGCTGGCAGGTGCGCGTGACATGGGCCAGCCCACCCAGCGAAGCCCAGAAGGTGGCGTCCTCACCCCAGTAACAGACGAAGTTTCCGACAAACCATCAACCCATCAACAAGGAGTACAATTCCATGCCCATTACGATCAACGTGGGGCTGTCAAAGAAACTCGGCACGGCGAACTACGGTTCGGTCGGTGCCACCTGCAATGTCAATTTCGAGGCCGGTCACGATCTGCTGGAAAGCGATCTGGCTGGCTTCCACCAGAAGGTCAAGAACGCCTTCGTTGCCTGCCGTCAGGCCGTCCAAGACGAACTGGGTCGCGAGTTGAATGTACCGGCCAGCAACGGCACCACGGTGCCTGAGCCCGCAAAGGCCACCAACGGCAACGGAGCGGCCAGCAGCAACGGAGCGTCCAACGGCCACACCAACGGCAACGGCGGCCACAACGGCAGTTCTGGCCATGGTGCCTCAGAGAAACAACTGGCCTTTGCCCGCCAGCTTTCCAAGGGCATCCAGGGCTTGGGCATCCGCCGTTTGGAAAGCCTGGCCGAAAGGATGTTCGGCAAACCTCTCGTCTCCTTGACTACGCTCGACGCTTCGGGCCTGATCGACTCGCTCAAGGCCATCAAAGAAGGTCGCATTGACCTCAACAGCGTACTGGAAGGAAACGCAGCATGAGTACCGGCCTACTTGGATTTGAGTCGGTTCAGGAGCGGCGAGGCGGCATCGACAGTTACATCAGTCCCTCGCGGCTGAACTGTTGGATGCCCACTTCCGACGGTTGTTTGCCGTATTGCACGAGTACATTGACGCGCTCGATGCTGGACGGTTCAACTACCGGCCCGGTTTCACGTGTGGCATGTGCGATCATCGCAGCGGAGCTTGCCGCAGTTGGGCGGGATAGAAGCACCGCTCCTCTCGCTCTCGCCGCCGCCACAGTTGTGGCGCGGCGTGGGTGGGGAGGGTCGTTTTTTTTAGGCATTGAGTGCTTGGTAGAAGGCACAACACACCGTTCAGGCGAAGCAACGGGCTTTTTCGCTGCTTGGCCCCAACCGTTCACTTCAACCGGTCCGCGTCACAATTACTGCGAGGCTTCGCCCCGAACACATTGGCTTGACTCCCGGCTCGCTCGCCCCTTCGGCAAATTCCTGTTGGGCAGCCAAAAAACGCGGGCCACCCGTCGAAAACCGATGGGTGGCCCGTTTGCGTTTCGATCCGACCACGCCTTTCGACGAGCTACTCACTGCGGTCGGGACTCATTCTTTGCCTGCCCGCCAACGGCGGACACGCCGGACGCACCGGGTAGTCCCTGAGCCTAGCACGGTTTCCTCGGCTTCAAATTCCACGCGAGGAAAATCTGGCCAATTCAGGACCTTGCGGCCTGCACACATTCCAGGGGCTTGCAACACGGAAACCGATATTGTTGTTCTCGTTCGTGGGGTTGTTGTTGTTGCGGTTGGACGAGGCCAAGTTGTTCGTGTTGTTGTTGAACGACCCGCCACGCAAACCACGCCCAGAACCAGAGCGTTATTCCCGACCGCCCGTTTCTTGCCGCCCGGTCAATACCGAGCGGCGAAGTCCGTAACTCTGCGCGTGTTCGGCATGTGCCACCCACGCGCGGACGCTCTGCGTGATCCGCGCCGCCTTGGTACGTCGGCAGCGCAGATCCCAGAGCAAATTCTTGTAACGTCGATCAAATCGCCGCACGCTGGATGAGCGAATCCGTATGCGCCCGTCCGTGAATACAACGTAGCCCGCAAAATCCACGCCGCACGATGTCGGCAATAGGCGGTATTTGTCGGGGTGCATCTCCAACTGTAGCTCGGCCAACTTGCCGTACACCTCACGTCCCTGCCGTCGCAAGGTTCCGCGATCGTCGCCAAACAGCAGGAAATCGTCCATGTAGCGCACGTAGCCTTTCACCTGAAGTTCGTGTTTGACGAAATGGTCCAGCGGGTTCAAATAGACGTTGGCGAAGAACTGGCTCGTGAGGTTGCCGATGGGCAGGCCGCGTTTCTGGATTCGCACGTCCAGCAGGTCGCCGCCGACGGGCCACTCCTGCCGCTGGCCGTCGGCATGAGTTTCAAGGATAGCCTGGATCAAGGCCATCAGCCGCTTATCGGCAATCACCCTCTGCAATAGTCCCACAAGCACCCCGTGGTCAATCGAGGGGAAATACTTCCGCACGTCGCATTTCAAGGCGTAGCGGAACCGCCGAGCGAACTCGGCCGCACGGCGCATCGCCGCATGGGTGCCTTTGCCGCGGCGGCAGGCGAAGGAATCCTCAATGAATCGGTTTTCAAAGATAGGCTCGATGACCCGCACGATGGCATGATGTACCACCCGATCGCGGAAGGGGGCGGCGGCCACCAGCCGCTCCTTCGGTTCGTGGATCGTGAAGTAGGTATAGCCGCCATGTCGGTAGCTTCCTGCCCAAAGCTCTTCGTGCAGCAAAACAACTTCCTTCTCAAAGTCCGCCAGGAACGCCGCGCCCGGCATCCGCATCCGCTTGCCGCGCAACGCGGCATGCGCCGCCGCGATCAGGTTTTCCAGTGTGGCGATCTTCTCAAAAAGGTGGTGGTGGCTGTGCATGGGAAGTGCTTTCCTGTAGGTCAGGCCGACCATGCGTACATGGTGCCCGAGCCTGACTTTGTCCGGCTCACTGTCAGGCTGGAAAGCCTGACCTACTTTCTTTCTCACTGTCAGGCTGGAAAGCCTGACCTACTTTCTTTTCCGGCCGACTGCTTGAGCCAGCCGCCGACCATCCGCCCGCACTCCGTCAATCCCTTGCAGGCGAATCCGTACTGCCGCATCGTGAACAGGTCGCGGTCCTTGGCCAATCGCACCAGCCGACGCAAGACCTCGATGTCGCGGTTGGCACGGCTGAGCAGGTCTGCCTTGCGCGGGCTGTAGGCCGACTCGACCAGCAGTTCCAGAACGTCGATGGCGCGGTCCGCCAGCCGTTGCCCAAAGACAAACCGCTGGTTCTTCGGGAAGCTGTCCACCCGCTCCAAAAACCATTTTACCAGATCGTACCATTTCACCA
Organism: Planctomycetota bacterium; assembly: GCA_037147235.1. Classification (GTDB taxonomy): domain Bacteria; phylum Planctomycetota; class Planctomycetia; order Pirellulales; family Thermoguttaceae; genus JANXQG01. The sequence goes on from JBAWVO010000401.1 coordinate 5,100, forward strand.
AGACGACAGGCGATTCAGCGGCCATAAT
>JBAWVO010000402.1:0-5120 GCA_037147235.1 Planctomycetota bacterium
ATGTTTCCCTTTGCGACAACCTTCTTCACCACCTGCCCCCGCTTGTTGTGGCTTGCCTTGATGTTACCGACGTAGTTCGCAGAGATCGTGATGCCTTGTTTTGCCAGGGCTTCGACCACTTCCTGAGACTTAGCTTTGGGATTTGCCTTGAAATAATCACGGACGGCTTGGGTTTTGTTGACTTCGGGTTTCTTGGTCTCGGCTACCGTCTGGCTTGTCGCAGCCTTCTTCGCAGCTTTCTTGACTTTTTGCCGCTTGTTGTGCTTGGACTTGACGGTGTTGACAAGGTTGGCATTGACCGCGATGCCTTGTTTAGCCAAAGCATCCACGACCTCTGAGGACTTCGCCTTGGGGTTTGCATTGAAATAATCACGGATCGATTGAGACTTGTTCACTTCGGGTTTCTTTGCCATGATTTTGGCTCCTGGTTAAATTAGGAAAACATTATTTTCGCAAGGCGCTGGTTGGTTGTCAAGAGTTAGGCGATCTTCCCAGGGGTGTTCTTCCCAGGGGGCTGGCAACGCGAGACCGGTGCGCCTACTATAAGTGTATCGCTTCGTTTCCCTCTTACTCGGTATCAGGAGATCAGCCTTGAGTATTTTCGTCTTGTCCAGCTTCCAAGTCTTGTCGATGTTTTTTTTGAGCGGCGGAATGGGGATACCGCTGGGGATTCCCCCCGCCGCTGAAGACCCCGTTCTGGCCCGCATCGCTCCCCGGGAGTGCCTTTTCTACGTGACTTGGTCGGGCATGTCCACACCGGACCCCCAGAGCCGCAACCAGACCGAGCAACTGCTGGCCGAGAAGGAAGTCCAGCAATCCCTGAAGCTGCTGGAAGAGCAGATCGTTGCCAGCTTTCGGACCGCGGCGGCCGATGACCCGCAGGCCGCGGCGATGGTCGACAACGTTCGCACGGTCGCCAAGGCGGTGTTAACCAGTGCCACGGCGATCTTCATTTCCAAGGTCCAACTGCCCAAGAATGGCCCGCCCGACGTGCGTGGCGGGGCGATTGTCAACCTCGGCGACCGCGCCCCTGAAATCGCCAAGGCTCTGGGCCGAATCGAATCGCTCCTACAGGGTGTAAATGTACCAAAGCCCGACGGCGGGTCGGCCTGGCATCGCGTCCCGCTGGGGATGCACGATCCCGCCGCCGATCGGGGCGGGAGCCTCCTGTGGGCCGTCAAGGGCCGATACCTGATCATCGGCCTGGGTGAAGGCGAGGCCGAGAAGATCGTCGAGCGCGCCCGGCAGGAGCAGCCCGAGTGGCTCCGGCAACTTCGCCAACAACTTGCTGTGCCGCGGCCGGCGAACCTGATCTATGTCAACGTCGCCGGACTGTTGAAAATCGCCGTCAGCGTAGAGCCTGAGCTGTCCAGGATCATCGAAGGCCTCGGGCTTGCGCAGGTTCAATCGCTGGCCAGCATCACCGGCCTGGACGAATCGAGCTGCATCAGCCGCACGCAAGTGGCGATCGACGGCGATCTGAAAGGTCTGCTTTCGGTTCTCACCACCCAACCGTTGGCCAAGGAACATTTAACGGCGATCCCCAAGGACGCAACGATCGCCCTGGTCGCACGGTTGGACGTGGCCAAGGTGTACAAGGAACTGCTGGAAATCGTCGGCCGACTGGAGCCGAGGGGGCAGCAAGAACTGCTCGGTGGCGTACGCCAGATTGAAGAGCGGCTGAAGGTGAAACTTTACGAGGACATCCTGCAATCGCTGGGCGATGTCTGGCGAGTCTACACTTCGCCGAGCGAGGGCAACTTGGTCTTCACCGGCCTGACGGCAGTCGTCGACATCCGCGACCACGACCGCCTGGTGGCCGCCAACGCCAAACTCGTCTTCGGCTCGCTCTTTGGCGGGATGGCTAAAGAAGTTACCCAGCCGGGGCGCGGCCAGCCGGAGCCGCAGATCAAGCAGATCAAGTATGGCGAGCAAACCATCTTCTACCTGACGCGACTGGGCGACTTCACACCTTTTTCGCCTGCCTGGTGCATCACTGACAAGAAATTGGTGGTCGCCTTGTTTCCGCAGAATGTGAAGGCCTACTTGGAGCGGGCGGGCCAAATCGGCGCGCCGTCGCTAGCCGATGTAGCGGCCTTGACCGAGCCGTTCGAGGCGGCCAAACCTATTGCCGTCAGCTATCTCGACACGCCCGCCGCGTTCAAGCTCGTCTACCCCATCGTCCAGGTCGCCTTGGGCTTCGCATCTCGCCAAATGGGGCGCGGAGGCCTGGGTCTTGACATCTCGATGTTGCCGCCGGCCCCGTCGATTGGCCGGCACTTGCGGCCGACGGTAACCACCGTCTCGCGAACCAAGGAAGGGATTGTCGTGGAAACACATCAGACGCTGTCCATCGGCGGCGTCAGTGGCCTGACGATTTTGCCATCCATGCTGATGTTTCGGAGCAGTGGGCCGATGCGAGTTAGTGCTTTGCCGAAACGAGTTAGTACATTACCGACGCAGCAAAATATCTCGTCGAATAACTTGAAGATGCTTGGACTGGCCCTATTGAATTACGAGGCCACCTACGCCGCATTTCCGTCGGCGGCCGCCGGCCAGAAACCGAATCAGCCGCCGGTGAGTTGGCGGGTACTCATCTTGCCCTATGTGGAACAGTCGGTACTCTACCAACAATATCGCTTCGACGAGCCGTGGGACAGCGAGAACAACAAGAAGTTGATTGACCGCATGCCGGATGTCTTCAAAACGCCTGGTAGCCGCAAGGCGGTCGAGGGCAAGACGAACTACCTGGCGGTCGTGGGCGAGCCTTACGCCCTCGCGGCCGACAAAGGGCGCCGAATGAGTGACTTCGCGGATGGTACGTCCAATACGATCTTGCTCGTGGAGGCCAGCGACGAGCGGGCCGTGCCGTGGACGAAGCCGGAGGATTTCACTCCGGATAAGACGAAGCCCGCCGCAGGGCTTGTCGGCTTGCGGCAAGGTCTCTTTCTGGTACTCACCGCTGATGGGGCCGTCCGTGTTCTACCGGCCGATATTGGCAGTTCAACTATTGGCAGTTCAACGCTTCATGCGCTATTCACGCGGGCGGGTGGCGAAGTGGCCGAGTTCCCCGTACTCGGCGCAGCGTCTGCGGTCGCCGAGCCAACCGTGACAAAATAGAGGCTCCCGGACTTCTCGCCCCGTCGAGAATTGCCGCGAGAATATCCGCAATGCAAACTGAATATGCCCATATCGTGCATACGCCGGGACTGCTGAGCGGCGAAGCCCGCATTGATGGGCACCGAATTCGAGTTCGCGACGGCGCATCGCAGAAGGGTTGAGCAATGCTCAAAGGCTATGCTGACGTCCATGTGGTTGAGGAATATCGCACGACCTGCTCTCGCGTGCATTTTCTCTGACGGAGCGGAGGCACAATCAGCCCGGCACTATACACTTAGGACTTCCGAAGAAAGGCGAGCATAAAGTGCATAGTGCCGGCCAGACCCCGTCAGAAGCTAGAAGGCGAGACTGAAGAGTTACGTAGGCACGGCCGGACCGGCCGTCCTCTTGGTGACGAAACCTTCCTGGACCGCCTGGAGGGGCTTGTTGACCGCGTCTTGAAACCGCAGAAGGGCGGCAGGCCAAAAAAAGAGAAAAACCAATAAAGTATCTCGATTTCGGATTTCGTGGATCCCCAGTTGCCAGGCAAGCCGATCATCGACCTAGGCAAGACACCGCGGTCCCGTTTACCCGCCTATTGCGCCTATTGCGCCGGCAACTTGCAGGGACTTGGGAGCCGGGCTAGAATGGAGGATTCGGGACCGTCACCTTCCCCGCATACCTTTTTTGCCGCCGTGTCCGCGCGCTCGGTCGTGACGGTTCCCGCGCGGGACAGCGGCCTTTCGAGGAAGGGAAAATCATGAATCACTGGATGGCAGCCCTTTGCGTGTTTTTCGGTTTGCTTGCCATGCTTGGCGGCGGGATGCTCGCGCTCAGCAGCGCCGGGATGAACACCACGACAACCGAATTCGAGACGGTTGGCTATCAGACAAAAGAGGTCCAGATCTACAACATCGGCCTGATTGGGAAGCAGGAATCGGGGGCCACGGCATGGGGGGCGGTCGCGATCGTCGGCACCGTGCTCTTTGTCGGCGGCTGGATCGTGGCGGGCGTACAAGACGTTGTCAATGCGATGGAGGCGGACAAGAAGAGAAAAACGAAGGAACCGCCGGCCCCCTACTTGCCGCCGTTCCAGGAGGCGTCGCCCCCGCCCGTGCGCTCCGCCCCTATCCCGAGGCGTTGATACTTTCAAATTTTCCACTCAAAAGGGTAGCCATGAAAAACAATCTGACCATTGTTGTGGGGTTCGGACTGCTGTTGTCTATTGTCGTTCTGGGGTGTGGCAAACCAGACGCCAGCAAAGTGGAGAACAATGCCAGCAAGGCGCAATCTCCACCTGCTGAATCCGCGAAGCCTGTGGCCACCGTCGCCACGCCGGTCGATCGTTTTAAGAAGCTCGTGGAAAAATGGCGGGGCGAGTTGTCCAAACAAGGCAAGGTCGACGTCAGCTACGACGTAAGGAAAACCGATTCCCTCGTCACGCCGTTGCTGGGCATCGTGGAGATTCTCTGGTTGGAGCCCGAAAGCCTCATCAAAGATCCGCACTACCGGGAGTCGTATTACCCGGCAAAAGGCGAAGTCTCTAAGCCAAGCGTGGCCCCTGTCTGCAAGCAGACAGTCAGCTATGCTCTGCAAGAAGACTGCTGGGTACTCAAGGATTCAAAAGTCGAAATCGCCAATTATGATAAGCTGCTCATTCCGGGAAGGCTTCTTACGATCGGTGAGGAAATGACCAACGCCGGAGTCAAGTGGCGGATGATCGCCCTTTTGAAGAGGGTTCAAGCGGCGTTGTCGGAAGGTTCTCCGGTCCACAAGGTTTTGGAATCGACGGCCGAGTAATGGAACGTCTTATTCCGGAATTGGAAGCCACTTTGTAGACAGGAACGGGATGAGCTACAACTGAGACACGCGGGACGGCCACGGCCAAGCGAACCCCGGCGGGTGTTGCCATTGCTGCCTTTCGGCGGCCCAATCGCGAATTATCTGACACTTTGAGCAAGGAGAAATTCCATGAGTGTGCCAAGATAAGCTGATGTAGATCAGTTGGACAATCCAACCTG
>JBAWVO010000403.1:0-5112 GCA_037147235.1 Planctomycetota bacterium
TCGCTCCACGCACCCTACGGCCTGCCGTCACTGCTAGCAGTTGGCAAGGTTATGACCGAGGCCCCGATGACCAGTCGGTCCGGGGACGGTACGCGCATATCGCGTGAGACACCCACCTTCAAGCCATACTTTCCCCACCAGAACAAAGTATGACCGGCAGAGAATTTTGTTCAAAAGACTTCAACCGAGGAGCGGCGGGGGGCCGGGGAGTGCGGCCATGGCCGCACTCCCCGCATGGATGGACACAGGCTTGACAGCGAGGTGGTTTCCGTGTACGCTTTCAATGTGTACAGAACACTGAAAGCGTAGGGAGGATGCCATGCCGCGAGCAGCCGTCGAAGACAACAACCGTGTGGCTCTCCGCATCCACAGCGACGACAAGGCGACGATCATGCGCGCTGTTGCCATCGCGCAAACGGATATGACCGCGTTCATCCTCCGCGCCGCGCTGCGAGAGGCCCAATCGATCATCGAAGAAAACCAACGCCTCAAGCTCAGCGGACGCGATAGCCGCCTGGTGATGGAGTTGCTTGAGAACCCGCCCCCGCCAAACGCGAAACTGCGAAAGGCGGCCCGTGCGCTGTCTCAAGATTCAGAACCCAAGCGTCCATGAGTCTGCCGGAGTGGCGGGAAGAGCCGATCGCCAAAAAGCACGATCGTGCCTCTTTTGATTGCGGAGAGCCGGCATTGAACGATTTCTTGCGACGGCACGCGCGCCAAAGCCATGACTGCGGGGCGGCCAAGACTTTCGTGGCGATTTCCGAAGCGGACGGCAAGACGATCTTGGGGTTTTACAGCCTCTGCCCGGCTTCGCTGCAATATGCCCGCACGCCGGAAATCGTTCGCAAGGGCCTTGCCCGGCATGACGTGCCCGTCTTTCGCCTCGGACGATTGGCCGTGAATCGCGCGGTGCAGGGACAAGGGCTGGGAGGACAACTGATCCTGGCGGCGGGGCGGCGATGCTTGCTCGTGGCAACGGAAGTCGGAGGAGTGGCAATCCTCATCGATGCTAAGAACGAGCGCGCCGCGAAGTGGTACTCGTCTTATGGAGCCGAACAACTCTCGGATGCGCCCTTGTCGCTGCTGCTACCGCTTTCAACGATCCAAAAGGCATTGGAACGGAAAAAGGAACTTCCTTGATTGGCACGGTCGCACTGGCCGGCCGCTGGGAGACGAAACTTTCCTTGGTCGTCTGGAGGAAATGGTGGATCGTGCCCTCAAACCCAAGAAACGCGGCCCAAAACCGAAACAGAATACGAATTAAGTCATGTGGAATTACCTCGTGCATACCCTTTACTCACCATTTCCTATGGTTTATGCTGGGGGGGTCTGTGAAAAAATTGTTTTTCCTATCATTAAGGACATCTACCATGAGCGACAAGAGAATCATAGACAACCCGGAATTCGATAATGTCTACGACAGCCGTTGTAGTCGTTGTAAGTACCTTGTATCGGTGCATTGCGGAGCCGATCTGCGCAAGAGCCCGCCGCTGTTCCTCATTCAAGCGATTGATCCAGCAACGAAAAAAACCGTTGAGAAGTGTCCCGGTTGCGGTGACCCAATTGACCTGGAACCGTTCCGAAGGCGTATGCAAAAGGCCGGTGATGAGAGTTGAAACTGGGACGCAGCCAGTTAGACGGTAATCTAGCTGCGCCCCTCCCTGCGTCCCCGGCCAATTTGCTCCGCTGAAGCAGATCGGCTTCAAGCCGCTGGAGCGGTTTCTGCGGGCGCGAATCTCAGTCCTCGATTCCCAGCGGGCTACTTTCCGTTGCATGCAGTACGCGATCCTGCACTTTCTTGATGGCGTGCAAAAACGCAAAACGGTTGCGAAGCCGGCGGATCGGTGATTGGCCGGGGGCACAATGCAGCATATTTGCCGGTAATCGACAGGGCTCGGTCAAAACATACGACTGCACGCCGGGAGTAATGCAGTCGCCGATTGGCTCCACGCGCTTGCGGAGCTTTCCATTCACATATCCTACTTTCGTGATTGGCAAAACCAGAAAGAAAACCTGTCCACGTTCCTCGTCCAGCCGGCTCAAGACAAGCATTGGTCTGGGCTTCCCTTCGACCTGATAGATATATTCGCCCTCGTGCTTCGGGTGTGGGCCGTTCACCGCGACAGTATCTAGGTGTAGGTGAACAAACTCGGCAATCTCTTCGGCCTTCGGGAAGCTCAGAATGGATGGCGCTCTTGTAGGCTCAGACATCGTCGTCCTCTCCTTCCTTGTTTCCTCCATACATGATGTCGAGAAGTCGTTGAGACTCTTTAACGTCATCGTCCATGAACCCCTCGGGCCAGTTGGCAATTCGGCCACGCTCATCGACCTGAAGTTTATTGAGCGTTGAATGGCGGAACTGGACCTCCCACTCCGCATCCGGGCCAGTAATCGCCCTTGTTTCCGTGGACTTCTGCAAGTCGACAAAGTACACCTGGACGCGCGACTGCACGATCTCTTCCGCCAGAATTGCTCGTATGACGCGGCGTATCAGCAGATCGCTATGGGTCTCCGCCAAGATGTGCCTGCCGGAGTTCGCGTGGTCGATCAGCATCTTTGCAACCCGGAGTTGCATCGACGGGTGCAAGTGTACCTCCGGGTTCTCGATGCCGACCAGTTCGCCCTGCTGCATGAGGCCGAGTTGCACGATCATCGGAAACACCTGGTGAAAACCAGAGCTCAACTGGCGAGGCGGCTGCAGCGCCACTGCCACCGAACCTGTTTTGACTTCGCCAAAACAGGCATGCAGCATGCGCTTCATCGAAAGTTCACCAGTCACGTCCCGGTTGTTTGGATGCGGAAAGATCAAATAACCGGCATAGCCGGGCAGTGTCCGTGCCTCCGCCGGAAAGCAAAGCCGCCACTGGCTTCGCCCCGTCGCGTTTCTATCCTTGTCAGGACCAAACCGGCTCAGGCTCACGTCGGACAAGTCACTAGTCCAGCGCGAGACATAGGCGCTAAACCGTGGGACGCTCTCCAATGTTCCAAACGGAGTCATGCCGTCACCAAGGGCGTCCTCGACGAGGATCCGGTTGAAAGTGGTCAGGTCGTCATGGTCCCACGACGCTCGACAATTGAGATAATACACGAGTTTGGGGTTCTCGATCGTGTAGACCTCACGATGGTACACCGCCTCGAACTCGGTGGCCTCCTCCTTCGTCAGTGTGCCGTCACGAATGGCACGTGCAAGCATCTCGACAAGATCAGCCTCGCTGCCATATGAGCCGACCGGTTTCTTTGGGGTTCCCCAACATTCCCACGAAAACAGATCTTCTCGGTCCAATACGCTGTTCAGCATATTGGCGATCGCCTCGGTCGCTTCGGGTTCCGGCACTGAATCCGGGTTGAGGGCAGAAACCGCAGACCGCCGATCAAGCGTAGCCAGATCCCAAATGCGAGCTAGTTTGGGAGTTCGGGAACGACTGGAATCGCTGAGGAGTTCCAGGCACCGCTTGCCATCTAAGTAATACCCCTTGAATTCCCCCGGGCGAGCCGGCATCATCTCGTTCGTTGAAAAAATGGTTTCCAGGATCCAGGAGTTCTCGCCTTTGGCACCTACATGCCGTGATTCCACGACAGGGCTCCATGCACCCCATTCACCCTGCCTATCAGGGCTCCAGGCACCTTCCGAGAGCTTGTCCTCGTCCAATTCGATGTAGGTGTGCGGATCCCTGACCGCGCCGATGTAGAAATAGCCACTTAGAGCGACTCGAAACAGTTGGCGAACCCGATCATCGAACCGATCGAGAAGCTGCGGGGGTAGGTCGTCGGGGATGTCAGTGCTAGCCACATCGCAGCGCGAACCGATGAGGTCGGTAACCGTACCGATTGTTATTATCTCGGCATCTTCGGGATCACGACCAGGCAGAAACGCCGCCGAACACTCTAGCGTGTACGGCTTCGATCGACGGGGTCGAGGCTGTCCAGGCTCGAAGCGCTGAAGTGGATCGCGCTCGCCCGTCATGCGCACGACAAAGCGATCATTTATTTGCAGTTCAATAAAGTCGATGAGTTCGAGGGTAGGACATGCGTCAGACCAGTAGCTCGGGTGGGCTACGCGCAGGCGGAATTTTGACCCCTCTGGGCAATCGCCCTGCCAGAGAAATGTCTGCGGGACACCGGATAATTCTGCATCCTGCGACCTATCGCACCGGAAACTAAAAGGACAAGTGATAGTGAATTCCAATCCAATTGTGCCGGGAGGGCCGAACTCGGAGGTTGCCTCGGGGCTATGAACTGCGAGATGGGACTCCGGGGATGCGAGATGGTAAAATGCATTGAGCACCTGAATGTCGTCAGGTGCCCAGTCCGCGATGCTGAAACCGAATGGGAGCAGGTTCTGCTTTATCGACTCCTGTAGAAGATTCAGCATCTTCATCCAGGTTGACTTGCCCGAACCATTGGCACCGCACAGAATAGTAAGCGGGCGGAACTGCAAACGGGCACCGTCGAGATACGAGCCGATGCCCCGCAGGGTCATGGCGTCCAACACAAGGCTTGCTTGTTGGTCAGGGAGCATGTCAGCTTCGATCCTTCTTTCGAGGGGAGCAGTTACCCGATTCGCGCAAAGAGCGGCAGAGAATGATGGTCCTGAGTGCCGAACGGGTTTAGCTTAACATTCTGGTGTCAAGATTATGGCAGAAATGAGTATAACCGCAATGCGGAGGGGTTGCAACTAGCGGGTCCGGAGCGGGGTCGGACCGGTACTTTGCACTGGGCTTGCGATGAAAGGTGAGCATAAAGTGTATAGGGCAGAGCGAGGGCCGGGTGGCCCTGGGCGGTTGCCCGCCCTGATCCCACGGATCCGTACATGCACACATTAGAGCATCCGGCTCGTCAGGTCATGGTTTCGCTACGTGACGCAGGAGTGGTCGATCCGCTGCGACAGAAGGCCGTAGCGATACAGTAGCTTTTGGAATCGATCCCAGTGGCCTTGATCATGACCTTGCCAACTGCTAGCGGCGACAGCGGGTTGTAGGGCTTGTCCTTACCCACAATTCCGTGGCAGGAGGTGGTCGATCTTACGAGGGGCATTTATGCCCCTTTTCCGCCGAAGGCGGTATTAGGCCCGTGCTTTAGCACTTGTCGTTACCCACAAGTTCTTGAGCGACC
>JBAWVO010000404.1:0-5062 GCA_037147235.1 Planctomycetota bacterium
GTGGCTCTTCCGGTTCTAGGTGCGGAACGCGAATAATTGTAGGGTGGGGAGAGCGTAGCGATCCCCACCAATTCTGTTGCGGTCCGCTTTTGGTGGGGCTCGTTTCACTCTCCCCCATACGAACGAAATTAAAGATTTTGGGTATCATTGTTCCATGCTTCCTGCGGATTTCGCAGGTTGTCGCCTTCCTCGCGGAGGGAGTTTGGGACCGGGTGGCGCCGGGGGGCTAGCCATCGCCCGGGAAACCGGCTATAAAGTAGGATTGCCTGATCGTGGGCAATGTCCTCGTAGCTCAACTGGATAGAGCGTCGGCCTCCGAAGCCGAAGGTTGCAGGTTCGAGCCCCGCCGGGGATACTTAAAAATAGGCCAGTCTAACAAGGGCTGGCTATTTTTGTTTCTTGACGCAAATATCTGCTATTTAACGGGCTACGGCGATAGGTTCATGCCCTTGCCTGCTTCTGCTTGCCGTCACTCCCGATGCACCAGCCTGCGTGAAGTTGCGGCAGATTGCGGGTGCTTACTCAATAGATCGCACAACAGATTTGCCACTCAATTAACATTCGGCCCTGAAATCGTTGTATTCACCGAAAACGGCTTCGACTACTTCTTTAATGCTGTACATATTCATTACCTCCATCCGTATAGTAGTAACTTCCTCCAGAATTTCGTCAGAAATCCTAAAATCCATTGCGGCTATCTTCGTTCGTCAGTACCCTTGCCCCCGCAGGTCAGCCACAATGGGCATAACGCAGATAGGATTTATTCGAGAAGAAAGACCTTCCGTGGCAAAACAGCGCAGCCTACCCTCTTCACCCGCCATTTCCGAGGAGATCTTGTCCAAGTTCAAGGCGATAATTGTCTTGACCGACGCCTTCTGCAAGCGGTACTTGAACGAGGAATACGTCAAGATGTGTCGGCGGTTGGCCGTGGCCCTGACTCGAAAGCGGCCGTCCCCTCTTGCCGGAGGCTGCAAGGAAGTCTGGGCCTGCGGGATCGTCCGAACCATCGGTTGGGCGAACATGCTGGATGATCCCAAGAGTTCTCCCATGAAGCTGATCGACATCGATCCCAAATTTGGCGTAGCCAATAGCACCGGCCAGGGCAAATGCATGGCTATCAAGAGGATGTTCGGCATCGGGCGGCTCAATGTCGATTGGACCCTGCCGAGCCGACTTGGTGACAATCCCGTGGTCTGGAAGGTCTGGATCAATGACGAGCTTGTCGATATTCGGCAGGAATCCAGAGAAAAGCAAGAGAAGGTATTCCAGAGGGGAGAGATTCCTTGGATTCCAGCCGACCGCAAAGAACGGAAGTAACATGCCCCCATCCGACCTCATCAACCAAACCGCCAATCACATCAAAACCGTCCTATCTGGCGACGGCACCGGCCATGATTGGTGGCACGTGTACCGAGTCTGGAAAATGGCGAAGAGGATCGGCCATGCGGAGCAGGCCGATCCTTTGGTCGTAGAACTGGCTGCCTTGCTCCATGACATTGCCGATTGGAAGTTTCATGATGGCGATTTATCAGTCGGCCCGACCAGGGCCAAAGAATGGATGGACTCCCTGGGCATTGAGCCCAGCGTCATCGATCAAGTCTGCCAGATAATCGCCGGAATTTCATTCAAAGGAGCAGCAGTTGAGCAACCACCGCTTTCCCTGGAAGGGAAAGCGGTGCAGGACGCCGACCGCCTGGATGCAATGGGGGCAATCGGCATTGCCCGTGCCTTCGCTTATGGGGGAGCCAAGGGACGGGAGATTTATGACCCAGCGGCCAAGCCCACTGAACATCTCACTGCCGAGGCATATCTGAAGGGTGGCACCAGCATCAACCACTTTTATGAAAAGCTGCTGTTGCTGAAGGATCGCATGAACACGGCGACTGGCAGGGCTGTGGCCGAAGAGCGGCATACGTTCATGGAGAACTATTTGCGGCGGTTCTATGCGGAGTGGGAGGGAGGGTGATGAAGGCTGGGCGGATGACGATTACCGGGGATCGCACGGCGAAAGCTATTTTGGATCAATCAGGACGACCACATATTTGACAAACCCAATCACTTTCCTATAATGCCATTGGCTTCATACTCCACAGGAAGGGAATTAAATCATGGCTCGTAAATCTCTGATCGCTGTCCTTGCAGTCGCTATTTCTCTGAGTTTCATCGGGCAAGGCTTTTGCCAATCAGGAAAAAAGACCTCTTCAACTACGACAACCGAGAAGAAGTTTACCGCAATTCCTGATAAGGATAGCAGCAGCAATACGACCCGATTCTACGGCAAGGATGGTTCTTCGTCAGGCCGAGCCGAATCCAGTGGCACGACGACCCGATATTATGGCAAAGACGGGTCTTCCTCGGGTCGTGCGGACAAGAGCGGCACCACAACCCATTTCTATGGCAAGGATGGTTCTTCTGATGGGCGGGCAGAGACAAGCGGCACCACGACTCGTTTCTATAATAAGGATGGCTCCTCTGCTGGCCGTGCTGAGAAAAGCGGCAATACGACTCGTTTCTATGGCAAAGACGGGTCATCCACGGGTCGAGCCGAAGGCAGTGGCAAAACGACTCGCTTTTACGGCAAGGATGGCTCTTCTTCGGGTCGGGCTGATCGATAAGATTTCAGTGGCATAACGATGGAGGCTACACGATGAAACGGTTGTACTTGGTAATTCTGCTCTTGGCCGGTGCATTGTCACTGCCGGGCTGCTGACCGAATAAGAAGGGGCCGTGTCGGTCCCAGGAACAGCAAGTTTCCCGCTTGCCTAGCCTATCTACGGTGATAATATCCAAATAGCAGCGTGGATCATGGTCTGGTAACGGTTGGTATCTTGGACTCGATGGAGTAAATCACATGAACCAGATCGAGCCTTATGAGCTATGGGTTGGTCACGCTGGAGATGGACGAGCCTACGAGGAAGCCGCAAATTGTGGAATTCGGGCCATCGTCCAGGTGGCGATTACGGAACTGCCTCTACAGCCTCCCCGTGAATTCATCTACTGCCGCATTCCTTTGTTGGACGGATGCGGCAACGATCCGGGTTTGCTTCAACTCGCTATCGGTTGCGTGGCGACCCTAATCCAGCAAAGAATTCCAACGCTGGTTTGTTGTGCTATGGGCATGAGCCGTTCCCCAGCCATTGCCGCTGCCGCAATCGCAAGAGTCGAGAATCTCGATTTCGACGAATGCTTGAAACGGGTGACGAAATTCCGTGTGGCCGACGTATCGCCGGGACTGTGGGATGATATTCGCCGTGTTAAGGAGAAGCAATAAGGTCCGCTCATGCCTGCTCTCTGCCTGATCTCGAAGTTGCTCTCATTGCACAAACAGCGGATCGTCCTGGATGCCTTGCCTTCATCCTTATCGCCGCTTACCATCGAGACTCATCTGGCCTGCCCCATTGACGACAATTAGAAGCATTGCCCCCATGATCGACAGGTTCATGACCAGATAGATAATGTGGTCGTGCCGGGCCTGATTGTTGACCACGTTCCAGAACGTGAACCCGTGGAAGAGATAAGTCGTCAGCACCAGGAATGCCAGAAGGACCAATGCCCCGAAGCGAGCCTTGTAGCCCACGACCACGGAAATGCAGCCAACGGCCAAAACAACAATTGCACCGACCAATATCCAGATCGGGGCCACGGCTACTTTCGCTGCTAGCACCAGGGCCAAGCTCTGGACATTCGATGCCGTGTATCCCACTGCCGCCGCCAGGAAAACGGTGCAGAGCAAGATTCGGCCCAGAACGCCAAGCATGCCGACCACGATTCTCATTGGTTTTCGCATATTTTTTTCCTCGGATAAAAGGACAATATCTCAAGGATACTTCACAACCAAGGGGCCGGATGCGAGGAATTTGCTGAATGTTCGTGCAGGAAGCCGCCATGAGTTCAGCGGCTTCTCCTTGCTCGCTGACGGATTGGCCGTATAATTCCCACAATCAATGTACAAATCCAAGGAGGTGCCCCATGCGATTTCTCTTGAAGGCCGAATGGCCGGTTGAAGCAGGTAATGCGGCCATCAAGGACGCTAGCTTGTCGAAGACAATCGAGTCTATTCTGGACGACCTGAAGCCGGAAGCGGCTTATTTCCTAGCGTCGAACGGGAAGCGAACCGCACTGCTGATTGTGGACACGAACGACGCCTCGCAGATTCCTGCCTTGGCGGAACCCTGGTTCCTTGCCTTCAACGCCAGCTTGGAGATCGTCCCCGTGATGGTTCCCGACGATCTCAAGAAGGCAGGACCAGCCTTTGAGCAGGCCATCAAGAAGTACGGGTAGGATTCATTTGCCACCCGCCAACGCCTTTTTGAGCGGACATTCCTCCCCGACCGCTTGGCCCCTACGATACCGCCCCAGCAATTCCTTGGATCGCTGAGCAAGCATTCGCCGCACTTCTCGCCGCTTGCCCTTGATCCTGGCGATCTTCATGGAATCATAAGCCGTAGTCTGATGCCGCAACCATGCAATAACGGCGGCTTCGGCACGTTTTTCGACGGGAATTCGTTTCGTCCTAGCCACCGTGCCGCTGCCGACCGGAGTAGCATGATCGGCCACCGCACGGGCCAGCTTACCTGCGAAATCAGCATGTGCAGAATGGAAGGCCAGAAACTTTACCACCGCACCGTAGAAATCTTCGACGTATTCGACCTGGGCTTTATCACGGCGTCGAGCATCTGCGTCTTTGCGTTTGGCGTATCCCTCGGTGGATCGCTCGACTTCGAGATCGGCACGGATTTTATTGATGATGGCAGCCGGTGCCCAAACTCCACGTGAGAAAATCTTCCTGCCCTTTTCCTCCTGTACGATCCAATGGGAGTGGGCCGCCTTGACCCTGCGGGTCAAGGCGGCATCTCCAGGTGGAAGCAGTATCCAACCTTCCGGTGGCGTCAGGATTTTGCCATCGGCTGATCGGACGGTGTTTGGCGTGGGGCCGGGGGTGAAGATGTTGTCGGTCATGACGAGGTTCCGTGGCTTCGTCTCACGACCTCTTGGCCGACGAGCAGAACTACACCGGTGTAACATTCTCGGCACACGGGCCTTTCGCATTCTGGCCTTCCGT
>JBAWVO010000405.1:0-5055 GCA_037147235.1 Planctomycetota bacterium
CCATCAAAACGACCAATAGGAATTTGTTCAAGTTATTTTTGCGCGGTCGCTAAGCAAGGCTACAGCTCCTCCAGGGCGTCGAGAATCCGCTTGAACGTCTTCTTTCCGGGCAGCGGGGTAACGACCTGGATCTCCTCGGCGATGCAATCAAGTTGCACGGCGTGCTTATCGACGCGGATCTCGGCCAATCCGGAGCGGAAACCGTGCTCGTTCCACGCCAGCCGCTGGACCTCTTCATCCATCATGGCCTCAATCAGCCGGTCGCCACGGTCGTTGAGGCTTACGATCGGATGCGAACTCCAGACCGTCGGCTCGGGATAGAGAACGCAGACGGTGTCCTGGATCAGTTTACGGCTATTGGGATTGGCGACGATAAACTCGACGATTTGACTTTCGTAACCGATAAAGCCCCGGAGTTGCTTTGCGTGGCGGACGTCATCGCAAAGGAGAACTGCCCCGCCTGTGCGGCCTTGAGGATGTCGGCAATTATTTGCTCTTGCCCATGATCTTCGAGAATTCATCGTCAACGCGGGCATCGCCCGAAGGCTTGATCATGTCGGTCACGCTTGCACCCTCCTCGGCGGTCTTGGCCAGCGCGGAACTGGTGTCGACAATCGCGTTGAGCTGGTCTCCAATGGAGCCAAGGTCGTCAACCGACTGGTTCACCTTGGCGATCTCCATGTTCGTGCTCAACTTATTTTTGAGCTTGTCGACTTCAGTCAACTTGCCCTCGATCTCGCCCAACTTGTCGCCGATCACTTTATCGGTCTTGGTGTAGGTATCCACGAGGCTTTCCGTGAGCTTGATCTTATCGCTGCATTCGACGATCTTCCGCTTCAAGCCCATCTCGTCGTCAAACCTGGTGTTGCGAACCCGGGCGGGCCACTTCTTTTGCTCGGTGGCCGTGGTGTATGCCTCCTTGAATTCGGTCAAGAGCTTTTCATACTGCGACTTATCGGCCGTGTGCTTTTCCAAGGCACGGGCGGTCGCGTTCTTCTTCGTCTTCAAGCTCAGTTCGCTGGCCTTGAGTTTATCTTCCGTCTTGCCGACCTCATCCAGGGCACAGGTCAGGTATCCGACCGGATCCTTCTTGATGTTTTCCGGCGTCCACTTCGTGGCCTGATCCCAGCCCTGATTGACGTGCGTCTTGAACGGCTTGCTGACAAAGTACCAGATGCCGCCCCCAACGAGCGCAAGCACGATCAACCCAACGATGACCCCCACCAACGACGACCCACGACGATTGTTCAACTTCTGCATGGCACCCTCCTTCAAAAGAGAAATTAGATAACTCGGACACTTGAACGATCAACTGGCAACACCGCCTAGCTATCAAATGATTCGCCAGTCTTGTCGCAATATTGGCAAAGACGAAAAGAAAACTTCAAACGCTTACAAGTAGTCTACCATATTTGGAAAGTGGCAAGTAGGGGCGGACAACAAGTAGGGGCGGACACTCCGGCAAAAATGCCCGATACCGGTACGCGATTGTTAGCGTTTGGTTAGCTCGCTTCGCAAAATTCTCGTCCCTAGTAGCGCGGACCTTGCTGTTTAGGTGAAGGCTAAGGTTAGCGAGCGGATATCTCAAGTGTCCCCTTCCTGGATTACGAAAACTGAATTAGAAATTCGTTCAAACTCCGTGACAAATTCCCGGATATTCTCTGGAACAAGCCCTGAAGGGGGGCTGGTGTTATGGATCAAAAGGGCCATCCTCGCGGGAAAATAGTTCAGCAGGCTGCGGTTCTTGCCATGCGGCATGGCCGAATCTGTCTGATTACCTCTAGTAGTGGAAAGCATTGGCTACTGCCCAAGGGACACTTGGAACACGGCCTCAAGCTTCGCGAAACCGCTCGGCAGGAGGCTTGGGAGGAAGCGGGGCTGATCGGCCCGATCAATCCCTACCCAATCGGGGCATACGAATATCTGAAGCTGGGACGAGTCTACCGCGTGGTCATCTTTTGGATGAAAGTGACGCACCTGCAGCACAAGTGGCCTGAATGCAAACGCCGCCGCCGCCGCTGGCTGAGTCCCGCCGAGGCATTGCCTCATATCAGTCATCCCCCACTCCGCAAAATTGTTGCCGCGGCCCTCCAGCGCCGCCGTGCAGCGTAGTATCCGGCTTTTGGGCCGTAAGATGAAAACGGCTCTTCCGGTTTTAGGTGCAGTAGTAGGGTGGGCTTTAGCCCGCCTCCTCCAAAAAAGCCTGCAAAGGCGGGCTAAAACCCGCCCTACAATTATCAATTACCCGCGTTCCGCACCTAGAACCGGAAGAGCCATGAAAACACGTAGAGTCGAGGGAATCGAAGCATGTTTCAGAGCAAGTGGATTAGCGATCTAGGTGCGGCAACCCCGGTTGAGGACGCTGCCCGGCGCGTTTTGACGATTCGCCTGGAAGGCGTGCGCGACTGCCTGGGCCATGCCCTGCGAGAACCGGAACGGGATATCGAATTCGTGCATCAACTGCGGGTGGCCACGCGGCGCGCCTCGGCCGCGCTGGAAATCTTCGCGGAATGTCTTCCTCCCAAGGTCCGCAAGACTACCCGCTCGACGATACGCAACATTCGTCGCGCTGCCGGCAAAGCCCGTGATTGGGACGTCTTTCTGGCGCGGCTCGTGGACGATGTGGACAAGGTTCCGGCGGACGATCGTGCCACGCTGGACATGCTTGTGGGCTATGCGATGGCGCATCGCCTGCCGGCCCAGGAAGGCCTGGAGGAATCCTGCCGCGATTATCCCTTCGGCTTTGAACGCTGCATGGCCGAGACGGTCAGCGCCATCGGCCACCGTGGCGGGGGCAAGGCTCCGCTGGCCACCTTTGTGCGGCCGCTGCTAGGCCGCTTGCTCGACGAATTGAACCAGGCCGCCGTGTGCGATCGCAGCAATTATCAACACCTGCACGACACTCGCATTGTGGGCAAGCGGCTGCGCTATGCAATCGAGATGTTTGTCGACTGTTTTGGCCCTGCCCTGCGAGCGACGCTTTATCCGGCGATTACCGAAATGCAGCAGGTACTCGGCGACGTCAACGATCACTTCAATGCGGTGCGGCTCTACACGGCACTGGGGGCAAAGCTCGGCGTTTTTCTGTTTGGCCACGGCCGCCGCTACCAGTCGTTCATCGACCAGCTCAAGGCCCAGCACGAAGCGCAGCTCCAGGAGGGTTGCCAGCTATTTCAACTCTGGTGGGAAGGTTGGCAGAAGCCGGAGATCCAAATGGGTATTGCCGACCTGCTGTCGAGCACGCCGGCTACATGGCATCTGCTCCGAGAAACGGGCAATACCACGGTGGCAACTTCCCAACGCACCGAACCCGCAACGCCACTAACCGCGGCAATGCTGACTGCGGCGATGCTGAATGCCAAACGCACGGCATGAGGGAACCCGGCAGGGTTTTAGGTGCAGAAGTAGGGTAGGGAGAGTGAAACGAGCCCCACCCAAAGCGGACCGCAATCGGGTAGGCGGGGTCATTGCTGACAGAATCCCTCTTCGGGATACGGAGATCTCAGGGCTGGGGGACGGAATCCCTGAAATATGCGAAGCCTATCTCCGCAACCGCAGCCAATCGCTATGAAAAACACCAGGGCGGTCGATTCGCCGATACGTGTGGGCACCAAAATAGTCACGCTGGGCCTGGAGCAAATTGGCCGGCAGCCGGGCACTGCGATAGCCATCGTAATAGGCCAAAGCCGCCGAGAAGGCCGGCGTGGGAATGCCGAGCCGGACGGCCGTGGCGATCACGTTTCGCCAAGCATCCTGGGCCTTGGCGGTCGCCTCCTGGAAGTAGCTAGCCAGGAGCAGGTTCTCCAGCTTGGGATCGGCGTCAAAAGCCTCCTTGATCCGTTCCAGAAAGACCGCGCGGATGATGCAGCCGCCGCGCCATAGCAGAGCTATCGAGCCAAAATCCAGCGGCCAATTGTACTCGACGGCCGCAGCCTGCATCTGCACGTAGCCCTGAGCGTAGCTTACAATCTTCGAGGCGTACAATGCCTGGCGAACCTGCTCGATGAATGGCTTGTGGTCTCCCTCGTACTTGCCCGAAGGACCGGCCAGCTTGGACGATGCGCGGATCCGAGCATCGCGAAGGGCCGAGAGGGAACGGGCGTAAACGGCCTCGGTCACGAGCGTGCTGGGCACACCCAGGTCGAGGGCCAACTGGCTCATCCATTTGCCCGTGCCCTTGGCCCCGGCGGTGTCCATGATGGTGTCGACCAGATGACCGCCCGTCTCGGGATCGCAAACGCTGAAGATATCGCGCGTGATTTCGATGAGGTAGCTGTCTAGTTCGCCGTGGTTCCAATCGTCGAAGACTTGGTAGAGATCATCGCTGGTCATGCCCAGGGCGTTTTTGAGAATCCAGTAGGCCTCGCAGATCAACTGCATGTCGCCATACTCGATGCCGTTGTGGACCATCTTCACGTAATGACCGGCACCGCGTGGGCCAACCCACTCACAACAGGGGATGTCGTGGTTCGGCCCGACCTTGGCCGAAATCGCCTGGAAGATCGGCTTGACCAGCGGCCAGGCAATTTCGCTGCCACCGGGCATGATACTAGGCCCTTTCAGCGCGCCTTCCTCACCTCCGGAGACGCCGGTGCCGATGAACAGCAGGCCCTTCGACTCGACATACTGGGTGCGTCGCTGGGTGTCGTGAAAATACGTGTTGCCGCCGTCGATGATCACGTCGCCGGACGAGAGCAGCGGAATGAGGTGTTCGATGAACTCATCAACCGCCTGGCCGGCCTTGACCATGAGCATCACCTTGCGTGGAGATGCCAGGCTTCCGACCAGTTCTTCCAGGCTATGGCAACCGCGGAAGCGTTTGCCTTTAGCCCGTCCATTGATGAAATCATCGACTTTGCTCGTGGTGCGGTTGAACACGGCAACAGAGTAGCCGCGGCTTTCGATGTTCAGGGCTAGGTTCTCGCCCATCACCGCGAGGCCAATAAGACCGAAATCACATTTGTCGGACATAGTAAACTCTTAAAAGGCAAAGGTTCAAGGTTCGTCATTCGTCATTCGTCATTCGTCATTCGTCATTCGTCATTCGTCATTCGT
>JBAWVO010000406.1:0-5022 GCA_037147235.1 Planctomycetota bacterium
GCAAATCTTCGCCATTCTCGAACCATTGCTTGTGCTGGGCGATTTGCTTCTCCACGTCGGCCCGATGCGTGGAAAGCTTCTCCTGGCGTACACGCTGCTCGGCACGCGATTTGGTAATGACGTCGTTGAAGGAGGTTTCATGCTGCCGGTACGCCAAGCCAATGTGGTTATGTTGTTCGACAAGCTTGTTTCTTTGCTCCATCGAGGTATTGTAACTCTCAACGGCCGCTTTATTGCCGTGGTCCGGCTTCTCGGCCAGCCGGCGATCTGCCTCCTCGATTTGCCGCTGGATGGCCAGAACCGCCTGAGACTCTCGCTCCAGTTCCTTTCGTGCTGCCTCGTGGCTGACCTGCATCGACTTGACCCATCGGTTGTGTTCGTCGATCACTTGATTCAGCACGGCGATCTTCTTCTCGATCGGCTCGCCACGGTAGTGAACATCCATCACGGCCTCGAAGTCTCGAAGCTGATCGGTCATGATTCCCGCACGTTGACCGCCACGACCCTTGGACGCGTCGCCGGCACCTTGGCTGGCCGAATGTGGTGAAGATTCCGACGGAGGTTCCACCGCCAATAGCTCCTTGCCGGCCAGTATCGACATACCGGTCCCGATCACGATGAGTGTTCCTAAAATAATCACCTGTCGAGAAGCATTCATGATCGTCGGTTTTCCAGTGCCGGGGGAAGATGTTCCCGTGGGCCAAATTGAAGGCGCATTCAGGGGGTTGCGTCCAGACCCATTCCGCCAAAAAGTCTGGCGATGAGAACATTCTAACCGCACGGGCGGCCGATGGCGATTCTTTGAAGGCCTACGAAGAACCAAGAGGTCAGCATAAATCGTCATTAGACACACGATTCGTTGCCGCCATCTTTTGGTGCCAACCCGTCTAGGTGGCCAATCTGCTCCACGATTGCCTCGTCGGTTGCACCGCGGCAATCCGGTTCGACACGCTCATCCGCAATAAAGAAGTGAGCGGTCAGGCTGAATTAGCCCGACTTGGGCTGGTCACGCGGGCACGAATGACACAGATCATGAGTCGTTTAATTTGACACCCGACATTCAGGAGGTGATTTTGGATCTGCCGGCCATCAAAAGTGGACGAGCTATTATCTCCGAACGGACTTTGCGGCCAGTTGTGGTGGAGTTGGATTGGGGAATGCAGCGGGTGAAGTGGGGGAGGATGCGTCCGGTTGCACCGTGTTTCAGTGATCCGCGATCGCGATCAACCACCCTGAGAGACCGACTCCGGGCACATCCAAGGAACCTGGCCTCGGCACGAGTTGTCGGTACTTTGAATTACAGGATGGCACTTTGGGAGTCTTTTGGCGGGGAATTGGGGCCGAGTGGCGGGTGTTGGGTCGGTAGCCGGGAATGGAAGGGTTCTTGATACGTCACCGGACAAGGCCACTCTTTGCAGCCCCGGTACAGCACAGGGGGGGCAATTCGGTCGCAGTGGGTTCTGCAGGAGCATTCTCGCATAGCATGGCCGGGCTTAGGCAAGGACTCATGTGTCGGGAAAGCTGCGTCCACTGGCCGCCAAGCCTACCGTTCTTCGCTCGGCGAGAGGTGAGAATGCGGCTTCAAACTGAACAAAAATGGTTGTCATGCAATAAGAACCTACTCGGGCGCTAGACATGGCAGGACGCCTTGGTAACAATGGATGACGGTGAAAGCTTGGATCGGTTCCAGTATCATCGCTAACGGGAAACAGCGGATCAAGGCAGCGTACCACATGCGACATCTCAGATTCCATTGCTTGTTGGCGATCTCGACATCTAGGCTCGCGACGTCACGACTCACATGCGCCGTCCTGTGTTGGATGTTGGCCATGACGGCACTGCCGTTTGTGGAAAGTCTCGCGGCAGATGCCAATGAGCCAGGCGACATGGCTGTCTCCAACGGCGATTTCGAGGATGTTGGCCCAGCCCTTGATATATCGCGTTACGCTCTGAAGGGCTGGACGATCGAAGGTGACGCCTCGGCCGTCGGCGCGGTTAGCCGAAAGGCCTATCCTGAACTGGCCATGAACAGCGATTATTGCCTTTTTCTCGGTGTCGATCTGGTTGGGGGGCGCAGCACCTCGGGGGCCGCATGGCAGAACCTCGGCCAATCGGAACCAGGGCGGTATTACACCGTCACGGCGAAAGTGAAGACGCTGAATGGGCATGCACCCGGATACAAGATCAGCCTCGTCGATGCTGCCACGAGTTCAGAATTGGCGGCAATCACTGAGCGCTGTGGTGATTCCAGGCCCGCCGGAGAAATCGCAGTCATCCGGTTCAGTTACCAGGAAACCGCCCGCCGCACATTACGCATCAGGCTTGCGACCAACGGCACCGTGGCAACCGCCGGACAGGCCCTCCGGATAATCATCGATAATGTCGCGGTGACGTCCCGTAGTGAGCCGCCGTCCGCTCAGCCGTCGCCTGCAATCCGACAAGCCGGCCATTTGGCGGACGATATTGTCTTTGCCGTTCGCCATCGCAGCCGGTCGTATCATTGGTATGACGATCTGGGATGGTTCAGCGTCGACACCAAGGCAAAACTCTACTGTGCGCCTGGAAGCCAGATTCAGTCGCTCAATCCGGATACGGGCAAAGTCCGGGTGTTGTTGAACGATTCCAACGGCGCCTTTCGCGATCCGCAGGTCCACTACGACGGCAAGAGGATGGTCTTCTCCTGGCGCCGTGAAGCAAGCGAGTACTATCACCTTTATGAACTAGACTTCGATGGTAAGGAACCGCGGCAACTCACAGACGGCCCTTTCGACGATATCGAGCCGACCTACTTGCCCGACGGCGATCTCATTTTCGTTTCGACTCGCTGCAATAGTTGGGTGTGTTGTGGCTCCTTTAAGGTGACCACGCTCCACCGCTGCGACGGCAACGGAAGGAACATGCGCAAGCTTTCATCGAGTGCTCTGAATGAGAATACGCCCTGGGTGTTGCCCGACGGCCGCGTACTCTACATGCGATGGGAGTACGTCGATCGCAACCAAATGCGCTATCAGCACCTATGGACCATGCACCCGGACGGCACCGGGGTGATGGTGTTCTATGGCAATCAGTTCCCGGGCAATGTATTCCTGGACGGGAAGCCCATTCCCGGCACGGACCAAGTCATGTACGTCGAGTCGGCAGGCCACGGGCAGTTGGACCACGCGGGCGTGCTGATGGTGGTCGATCCTCGCTGCGGGCCAGATGACCGCGCGTCGTCGCGGCCGCTGAACCTTGGTCCGCAGTTTCATCCCCTTCAAGGGAATTGCTTCGATCCGTATCCGCTTGCGCAAGACAGTCTTCTCTTCGCACATGACCGGAGCATCCTATGGAGCGACGGCAAGGGACATAGCCGGCGCATCTATACGCTGCCGGCGGATGCACCGGGCGGTTGGATCATCCAAGAACCACGGCCAATTCGACCCCGGCCGCGTGAAACGATCATTCCAGCCCGGACCGATTCGAGCCAGTCCACGGGGCAGCTCGTCCTTGCCGATGCGGCCCATGGCCGGAATATGAAAGGGGTTCGGCCTGGCGAAATCAAGAAACTGCTGGTGCTGGAACAGCTCCCCAAGCCGATCAGCTTCCAGATTTCGTGGAACCAGCCAATCAGCATGGGGGGAACCTTCACCTTCAAGCGCATCCTGGGCACGGTACCGGTCGAACCGGACGGATCGGCCTCGTTGGAAGTGCCGGCCCTGCGCAACCTGTTTTTCGTGGCGCTGGACGAGAACGACCTGTCGGTCAAGCGGATGCAGAGTTACGTCACTCTCCAGCCCGGCGAGGTCACTGGCTGCGTCGGCTGCCACGAACACCGCACGGAGGCGCCGCGCATCGGCCCGGGATTGGGGCTCCTGGCTCTGCGGCGACCGGCCAGCTCAATCCAGCCGATTGCCGGAATCCCGGACATAATTGATTTTCCCCGCCACGTTCAGCCGATTCTCGATCGGCACTGCGTGGCCTGCCACGACTACGAGGCAACCGCCCAAGGCGGGCCGCGGGCCGGCGGCGTAATCCTCACGGGCGACCATGGCCCGTGGTTCTCCCATGCGTATGCGACCCTGACGCTCCGCAAACAGTTTAGCGACGGCAGAAACGATCAAGGCAACCGGCCACCACGCACCATCGGCTCTTCGGCCAGTCCGGTGATGCAGATGCTCGATGGAAAGCACTACGAATCGCGGCTCACGCCACTGGAAAAGACCCTTGTTCGACTGTGGATTGAGACCGGGGCGGCTTACCCGGGCACGTATGCCGCCGGGGGCACCGGAATGATCGATCTTCCCGGGCGCTGGGGCACGCCGACCAATCTACACCCAATCGATGGAAGTGTGTGCGTCCGGGTGCCCCCGCCCGAGGCGATTTTGGAACGACGCTGCACGACGTGCCATCGTCAGCAACCGCTGGACAGTGAACTGCTCTACAACCTTTCGCGTCCTAAGAATTCAATGCTCTTGTTGGCACCGCTGGCCAAGGAGCACGGAGGTTACGGCCTGTGCAAGCCGGTGGTCTTCGCCGCCGCCACTGATCCGGATTACCAGGGCATCCTATCCGGCATCCGCGCGGCCGGTGACAAGCTCCAGCAGATAAAGCGTTTTGACATGCCGGGCTTTCGTCCTCACCCCGGCTACGTTCGGGAAATGAAGAACTACGGGATTTTGCGGCCGGACCTGGACCCGGCCAAGGATCACCTGGATGTTTACCAGTGCGATCAAGACTATTGGAAGTCGCTCTGGCATCGGCCGTAGGATCGAGGCCCAGACGGAGCATGTGGTTTATGGAAGCCAGTATCTAAGGGGGGAAACACGGCGACGGGCCATGTCGTGTGGGCGTCCCCGGAAGCCGTCCCGTTTTTCGAGACGTCTCAAAAAACCCTATTCCGACACTCCAACTCGGCGATTGAGCCACCCATCCCCGCCCAGGCTCGAACGCGATGCCTTGGCAGGTGACCAGCTCGGAACCCATCCCCACCCCTCACTCCTCCTTCCCCGGCCGCCCTCTCCCCACACGCCCAACCCCGATCCC
>JBAWVO010000407.1:0-4994 GCA_037147235.1 Planctomycetota bacterium
CACACTGTTACCACGAAGATAAAAATTGTTCAGGTTATTTTTGCGCGGTCGCTAAAAAGTAGAAAACCAAAAACACTTTGAACAAAAAGCCACGATGCACTTCCCTATCGGTCTTCCCCGAGAACTCGTTCCCAAGCCTACAGCTTTGGGCATTCTCCATTCCGAGATACCTCGATCCTGTGGAACACACCGACCATGTTGTCTAGTGTAACACGATCCTTTCGTTTTGTCTGTCTAGTATCTGTCTAGCATCTTTAGGCAGTTGTTTGAGAATGCAAAGAATGCGCCGACACACCCTTCCGCACCGCGAAACGGTGCAACCCAACACGATGCGGTTAACGACAAGTCGTTCCTGCTCTTTAATCTTTCTGTCCTAATTTTGTCTTCCCTTTTCGTGTTTTTCGTCTCTTTCGTGGTTCCCTCGACACAAGTTCCATACGCCCGTCCATGCAGCAAAACTGTCCCCCCTCGTCCCCAATTTTCAATTTACAATTTCCGGCTCCCCGCCAGGTTTGCGGATAATTGTGGTGCGGGCGTTGTACCACCTACGAAATTCTTGGCGACTTAACTGGTGGAGCATTCTGCCCCGCTGGTGGTGGCGTAGCACGCCTGCGTCTGCAAGCCACAGCCTCGCCCAGATCGCCGTCTCTCAATCAAAGTGCCGAGAACTCGTTCAAGTGGGACGCGATAAAAGTAATTTCGGAAGCAATACTATTTCACCATCGGTGGGGTTGCTGTGTTTGAGTGAAACGAACCCTTGCCTGCGGCGGTCCGGACACTCCGCCGCGTCGAAGGAAACGCACCGCCTTCCCCTCTGATAGCAACTCCTGGCAACCCCTGAAGTTGTGGCTTTGCCACCGAGTGACCAAGTTTTTCTTGACACCCCCCTGCCGTGGACCCGGTCCACGACGGTCATTGTCCGCATCTGTCAGACTGCTCTGCTTCCAGTTTCGCGTCGGCTGGACGTGCAGAACCGCGTGGTGACGGATGATCGTGGCACAGATCCCACGCCAGGACGGGTCCGGCCTCGAAGTGAATGATTCCAGGGCTGGTCGGCTCGACGGCGACAACTCCGCAGCCATAGGAGCGCAAGCAATCTGTGGAAAATGCCTGGGGGGGAATTCTCGGTTTAGCCGCCATGCCAAGCCGATAGGCGAGATAGGTGCGGAACGGCGGTCATGTGGGAGCGGGGCTGGAGCAATCCGGCCCCGTGATGTTTCTGGGCGGAGTCTACTCCCCAAGTATGACACCAAGGCACCTGCCGACCCCGAACTAAGAGACGTGCCCCAATCCATTAAGGGTGCCGATCACGCAAGGGCGGGCAATGTCGTTCGGCCATAGAGGCAGCGGACGACGAAAAGGGCGGTTTGCCACCAAGAAAAAGCCTTGCGTAACACATTGTTACGCAAGGCTTTAGGAAGCTGGGGAACAAGGATTTGAACCTTGACTAACTGATCCAGAGTCAGTCGTGCTACCGTTACACCATTCCCCAAAGTATTGCCATATAAGGACTTACTAAAACGCCTTGTAAACCAATCTGACCGATTTTCGGCCTACAAAACGGTTTACGAAAGGTATAATGCGGGGATGTGACCGCCCCGTAAACCAACCGCCTTGCAAACCGCCCACAAAACATGCCTCAAGTTTAGCACTGTTTTGAAGGCGTGACAATGCCAGCGCAGGAACAGCCAGCGCAGGAACAGCATTGTTGTCGGCGCGTTGTCCGCGATCTTGAGGTAGACCGTACCATAAGCTACAATGGCAGAGATACTCCACGGGAAAGGAACTTCCGCGTGAAATTCGTCAACCGTAATACACTGCTATGCGCACCGAGAGGATTAAGACGTGAAGAACTTGCTGATGAGTTTTGGAAAAGCAACCCTGTTAACTTCAATCGCGTGTGCGGTTCTGGGGGGGCGGTTAATGGCTGCAACCCCTCAGGTGAAGCTCGGTCAGGCTCGTCTTGTGCCGCCAAGCGCCAAGGAGTTTCCCGCGCTCCGCGGTGTGCCGAGCACGCGCGAAGCGATTGAGGATTTGATTGCCACCTATGGCGGAAAATATACCAAAGGTCAGGAATTCCTCGGCCGCTTGACGGAGTTGCAAAAGGCCCTCGGAGAGGCCGAGACAGCCATGGCCGGCGGCGACCAGGCGGCAAAGCAGCGGATTGCGGAGATTGCCGGCAAGTTCGCCGTCTTGCAGTCGGATGCCTTGCTGGCGAATCCGCTCTTGGCTTTCGACAAGCTCCTGCTGATCAAACGCGGTGCCGGGAGCCTGGGCCTGCCGCAGAACTGGCAAGCCAACTGCGGCACGGGCAGATATGGCTATGACAACCAGATCGCCGTACTCTCGCCCATTGGTCCGCAGGGCAAGTTGACGACGCTGCTGAAGCCTCGGACTTCGGAGTTCGTTGGCGATCTGAAACTCGATTTCGACGCGGACAAGTTGCTCTTCTCGATGCCCGACAAGCGTATGATTTGGCAGGTTTGGGAGATCAAGGCAGACGGCAGCGGCTTGCGCCAAGTCACGCCCGGCGACGAACCGGACGTGGACAACTACGATCCCTGCTACCTGCCCGATGGCCGGATCCTGTTCACTTCGAGCCGGGCCTTCCATGGCGTGCCCTGTGTGGGTGGCGGCAACAACGTAGCCAATTTGTGCATCATGAAGGCCGACGGAAGCGGCATTCGCCAGTTGTGTTTCGACCAGGACCAAAACTGGTGCCCCACGGTACTCAACGATGGCCGCGTGCTCTACACCCGCTGGGAATACTCCGACACGCCCCATTACTTCACGCGCATTCTGTTCCACATGAACCCGGACGGCTCCGGCCAGATGGCCCACTACGGAAGCAATTCCTATTGGCCGAACTCGTTCTTCTATGCCAAGCCGGTGCCCGGCCACCCAACCAAGTTGATTGCCGTGATCTCCGGACACCATGGTGTGCCGCGGATGGGCGAATTAATCCTGTTCGACCCGGCGCAAGGGCGTTTTGAGGCCGACGGGGTGGTGCAGCGCATCCCGGGCAATGGCCGGAAGGTCGAGCCTATCATTCGCGACGGCCTGGTCGATGGCTCATGGCCGAAGTTCCTCCATCCCTATCCGCTCAGCGACAAATACTTCCTGGTTTCCAGCAAGCCCACGCAGCAATCGAAGTGGGGAATTTATCTGGTCGATGTTTTCGACAACATGACGCTCATCAAGGAAGAAAACGGCTATGTCCTCTTTGAGCCGGTCCCCTTGCAAAAAACGGTTAGGCCGCCCGTGGTTCCCGACCGTATCGACCTGACCAAAAAAGACGCCACGGCCTATCTGGCCGACATCTATATGGGGCCGGGGCTGAAGGGTGTGCCGCGCGGAACGGTGAAAAAATTACGGATCTACGAACCACACTTTGCTTATCCGGGCATGGGCGGACATATCAACATCGGCATCGACGGCCCTTGGGACGTCCATCGCATCCTCGGCACGGTGCCGGTTGAGGCCGACGGTTCGGCAAGCTTCAAGGTGCCCGCCAATACGCCCGTGGCCGTGCAGCCGCTGGACGGGGAGGGCAAGGCAATTCAGCTCATGCGAAGTTGGTATACGGCAATGCCGGGCGAGGTTTTCTCATGCGTCGGCTGCCATGAGACGCAGAACTCGACCCCGTCCACCAAGTCCACGATTGCCAGCCTCCGCAAGCCCTCGGAGATCGCGCCGTGGTACGGGCCTGCGCGCGGCTTCAGTTTCAAACGCGAGGTGCAGCCGGTGTTGGACAAGTACTGCGTGGGCTGCCACAAAGAAGGGGCGCAGCCGCAAAACGGCCAGGCCGTACCCGACTTTACCGCCAAGAAAGGGAACGGGGATCGCAATTTCACGCGTTCCTACATCGCGTTGCATCCCTTCGTGCGCCGGCCCGGGCCGGAGAGCGACTACCACCTACAGGAGCCACTGGAATACCACGCCGACACGAGCGAACTAATCCAGATGCTCAAACGCGGCCACTACAACGTGAAGCTCGACGACGAGGCATGGGATCGGCTCATTACCTGGATCGACCTGAACGTACCCGACCACGGCACCTGGACGGAGCATGTCAACGGTACGCGGCCCGTCATGCAGCGGCGCATGGATATGCACGCGAAATACGCCAACCGTACCGACGATCCGGAGAAGATCCCGGAAGCCGGGAGCAAAGAGCCGGTCAAGTATGTCGCTCCCGAGCCGATGCCCGAGCGCAAGCCGCAGGACATCCGCGTGACGGGCTGGCCTTTTGACGCCGCCGAGGCGACCAAGCGGCAAGCGGCCGTGAAAATGCCGGCGACACTCAAGATCGACTTGAAAGAGGGCAATCCGTTGGAATTGGCGTTGATTCCTGCCGGCGAGTTCGTCATGGGCGACACGGCCGGCGAAGCGGATGAAGCCCCCCTAAGCCAGACGAAGATCGACAAGCCATTCTACATGGGCATGTTGGAGATCACGAATGCCCAATATGCGGCCTTCGACGCAAAACATGACAGCGGCGTGATCAGCATGACCGGCAAAGACCAGGGCGAGCGGGGTCATAGGGTGAACCAGCCGAACCAGCCCGTGGTCCGCGTCACCTGGAGCGAAGCCCTGGAGTTCTGTAAGTGGCTTTCGCAGAAGACGGGTAAAAAAGTCACGTTGCCGACCGAGGCGCAATGGGAATGGGCCTGCCGCGCCGGGACCGCTTCACCCTTCTTCTATGGCAATCGCGACACCGATTTCGGAAGGTTCGCCAATCTGGCGGACGCCTCGCTCAACCAACTGGATCGCGGCGATGCGCCCCCATGGCATCCCAGGGACCGCCGCTTCAACGACGGAAGCGGGGCGACCGCCGACGTAGGTCGCTATCAGCCGAACGCTTGGGGCCTGCGCGACATGCATGGCAACGCGGCCGAGTGGACGCTTAGCTCGTATCGGCCCTATCCCTACGACAACAACGACGGGCGCAACGATCCGAACTCGGTGGAAATGAAGACCGTGCGCGGCGGCTC
>JBAWVO010000408.1:0-4986 GCA_037147235.1 Planctomycetota bacterium
GAAGCTGCTGGACGCGAGCCCAACGAGCACGAGGGCAATAAGGACACTGCGGTGGTGGTGGCGCATGGATCAGTATCCCTGAGTGATGAGGTTTGCCAAAGGCCGGAATGGACCAGCGCATGGCAGTGGCGAACGATTCGTATGCTGTGGGGCTACCCTGCGCCCTTCACATTGAAGCAGTACAAGTTGGTATCGTAGCGGAGGTAGAGCCGTCCGCCGACGACCACGGGATGGGCCCAACTCGGGCCGTTGCCTTTGACCTTGACCTTACCCTTGAGTTGGAGGCCCTCGGGCGAACAGGTCGCCAGCCCGGCCTGGCCGCCGCTCTCACTGAATAAATACAGCATCCCATCGGCGAAACAGAGCGAGCCTTTGCCTACCGCCTTCTCGCTCCACTGCTTCTTGCCGGTCTTCAGGTCGAGGCAGTTCCATTCGCCGTTGTGGTTGCCATAAATGTACCCTTCGTGGATGACGTACCCGCCGTGGTGACAAACCATCTCGCCGGTCTTCCAGGCCACGTCGGCAGCGACTGTGCCGTCTTCCATCTTGAGCTTCAGGCAGATGCCGCCTTTGCCATAGCCGTTGGCCCAGAAGACATAGCCGTCCGCGTAGGCGGGCGTGGGACAGTTGGCCGTATTGCCTGCCGACCAATCGTTCGACCAGAGCAACTTACCGCTGGCGGCATCGACAGCAAGGATGCCCCGACTGGTCCCCGTGACAATCATCTCCTGGCCTTGAAAGGTCACCGGGAGGCATGAGCCATACTCCGGCCCGGCGTCGAAGCCGGTGCTTTTCCAGATGGTCTCGCCATTAGCTTTGTCGAGGGCGACGATGCAGTTCTTGCCGCCAGGCTTGAAGATGGCCATGTTCTTGTAGATCAGCACCGACTCGGCGTAGCCCCATCCGCCCGGTCCCCCGCCGAACTCCTTGGCCTCGCGGCTCCACTTCTTCTGACCGTCCTTCGCGTCGTAGCAACCGATCAGGCCGTTGCCGCCAAGCAGATACAGGTTTCCGTTGTCAATCACCGCTGAAGCGCGGGAGCCATCAGGTCCACCGCGCCCCTTTCCGTGCTCCGCTTCCCAGATTTTCTTTCCCTCCAGGTCGAACGCACGAATCTCCAGTTTGCCGTCCTTGTCGCCGGTGATGAAGACCTTGCCGTCCGCCATGGCAACGCTGGAGAAGCCGACGCCGATGCCGTCAGCCTTCCAGAGCAACTTTGGCCCGTCGCTGGGCCACTGTTTAAGCAGACCTGTGTCAGGCGACTTGCCATCGTGGTTGGGGCCCCGCCAGGCAGGCCATTCCAAGCCGGCCGCCGTAGCGAGGGGAATCAGGGTCAACAGGATACACAGCGAAAGTGCATCGCGTTTCATAATACGATTCCTTGGAGGGTGGGATCTGTAGACTTGTAGGTACTATTTTGATGTATCATGGAATTCGCGTCAAGTAAGCGGCAACCGGCTGCAACCGGCTTGCCTACGCCCGCGGCAGCGGTTCTTGGTATCGCCGAAGCATGGCTCACACTTCCCAGCCCGGGCGGTACTTGCGGCGGACGAACTGGTTGATCTCGTCATGGTTCGTGCATTTCATGGCCGCAACATCCCAATCGAGCTTCTTACCGACGCCGGCCAGCATGGCCAATTGGCCGGTAAGAATGAACTCGGTCAAGCGGCCGGAATAATCGACGAAGTTCGAGGCTGGCGTGCCATCGTTCTTGATTGCCCAGAATAGGTCCTCGATAGGCCCGCCATGGGCACGCGGTAGCGTCTTGGGCGGATTCGCGAACGCCTGGCGGCGCGCCTCGGGATAGAGCTGGATGCCGCCACCGTAGGTATCGGTGTACATCATGCCCTTGTCGCCTACATAGATCGTGCCATCCTTGAACTTCCGTTTGGCTTCCTTTTCCAGGTTTTTGATAATCTCCGGCTTTTGGCCCGCGTTGTCGTAGGTGAAAACCTTCACCGGAGGCATGTCGCCACGTGCGGGGAAATCGAACTTGACGACGTTGCTCTTGGGAAACATCTCGGCACTGCCCTCGGTCTGGGCGAGGCACTCGATGGAGAAATTGGTCGCTTCGACCAATTTCAACGCCCAGATCACGCCGTCCATCACATGGCAGGCCATGTCACCCAACGTGCCCGTGCCGAACTGCCGCCAACTGCGCCACGAGAACGGATGCAGGCCGTCGTGATACTCGCGAAGGGGGGCTGGGCCGAGCCACTCGTCCCAGTGCAAGCCCGCGGGGACCGGTTTGCCGGCCGGGATGCCGCCGTTGCCGCCGAAATTGCGGGCGAAGATGCTGTGTGTCTCGATGACGTTACCAATGGCCCCGCCCCAGATGAACTCGACCAGGCGGCGATAGCCTTCGCCGCAATGGCCCTGGTTGCCCATCTGTGTGAGAACCTTATTCTGCTTGGCAGCCTCGGCCAATGTTCGGCACTCGTAAATGTTGTGGGCCAACGGTTTCTGGCAGAATGCGTGTTTGCCGCGGTTGATCGCACGGATGGCTGCAGGGGCATGGTGGTGATCCGGCGTGGAGATCAGCACCACGTCGATGTCCTTGTGGCACTCCTCGATCATCTTGCGATAATCGTAGTAGACTTTCGGCTCGCCCTTACTCTTGTCGAGGCCGTTGAGGATTCCTCCGATGCGGCCGTCGTCGATCTCGGCCAGGGCGACGAATCGTTCATTGCGGGCCTGTCCAACGGCATAACCGCCCATGCCGCCACCGCCGACCACGGCCACGTTAAGCGTGCGGCTGGGGGCTGGTCCGGCCATGAGGTACGGCCCGCCCAAAAGTTGCGCGCCAGCGGCGGTTCCGGCCGCAAGGGTTGAAGTTTTCAGGAAATCACGGCGAGTCGTCTTTCGGGTCATGTCAGTTCTTCCTTTGCAGATTGCAGTAGTGGGAGGGTATTTTAATTCTAAAACTTTCGTGCCACGATGGCTGCGATAGGTCGCCTGTTTGGTAGTATCTTTCGATATGTGGGAAAGGCGGATGAAGATCATTGTGGACCGGCCCACCAGGGATGTATTATCGTTCTTACGTCCACTTCAGGGTTCTCCGATGCTTGCTGCCTTTCAAACACTACAGATCATCCTATCCACTGCCTCGATCGCTTGCAACGCGCCCATCGGCAAAACGATGCTGCCCGGCGGTGCCGCAGTGTCCCGTGGGTTTACGCGGATATGCTGCCCGGTTTGATGCTCACATTCCCAGCGTACCGTGGGTACGCCCGTACCGGCCCCGAACTCGATAACTGCCAGTCGCTTGCCAGCAATCTGTTCCAGCCAGTCACGATAACGCTGCTCTTGTTCGTTGGAGCGGTTCGGAATCCAGCCCCCATCATCAAACATAAGTATGTTGGGTCGCGCCAACCGCCCGCAACGGACGCACTGCGGCAGCGGTGGCCGAGCACGGATGGTGTCCTCATCGACTAGGACAACGGTGTCTTCCGCCGACCAGATCGCGTCCGTGCAACCATCCACGCACTGGAGAAAGTTGATTGAGCCGTGGCACTCCAGGATGCGCTCGGGCGAGAAACCGACTCGATGGAAATGCCCATCGACGTTGCTGGTGAAGACGAAATAACCCAGTGGACGGCTTTCGCCCCAGCGGCGAAGGATGTCGAAACCGGCGTGCGGGGCCGTAGCCCGGTAGAGATTGAGGCGGTGGCCGAAGAAACCCCAAGCCTGCTCCGGATCTCGTCGGAACCAGACGGGGTTGGAGACTTCCTCGAACCGCTGGCCGCGGAAGGCCGGGTAGGCCCGCCAGAAACCCTCGGGGCCGCGGAAATCGGGCAGACCGGAGTCAACGCCCATGCCCGCCCCGGCACCGATCAAGAGGGCGTCGGCGGAGAGGATGGCCTTCGCCGCATGCTGGCAAGCATCTTCCAGATCCATCAGACAATCCATGTACTTCCGTTTTTCCACCCAAGTGTCGGTCAGTCCCAGAAATTCTTTTGCGAGCTTGATCCAGATCAATGATCTTTGGCCGCCCGCCAAGTAGGATTCAGTAGAGCAAACTCACAAGCATTTCTCAAGGAGCCTACGATGAAACCGACTGAAATCCTTAGCGAAGAGCACCGTGTTATCGAGCAAGTACTCGATTGCCTGGAAAAAATGGCACAGAACTGTATGGCCGATGGACAATTGGACAAAACCTCGGCAGAGCAGGCACTGGACTTCTTTCGCAACTTTGCCGACCGCTGTCACCACGGCAAGGAAGAAACCCACCTCTTCCCGGCGATGGAGGCCAAGGGCTTTTCTCGCGATGGAGGCCCTACGGGCGTAATGTTCCACGAGCATGATCAAGGTCGGGCTCATGTCCAGGGCATGGCCGATGCAGTTGAGGAGGCCGCCGCCGGCAAGAGCAAAGCAGTCACTCAATTCATCACCCATGCCCGGGGTTATGTTGACCTTCTGCGAGGGCATATCGAGAAGGAAGACCATTGCCTATTCACGATGGCCAACCAGACCCTGACCGCTGCCGATCAACAGAAGCTCTTGGATGCTTTTGAGAACGTCGAACACGAACACATGGGCCTCGGTACTCACGAGAAGTTCCTGGCCATAGCTGAGGAGTTGGCGGATCGCTTCGGTGTTGCAAGGGCGGTTGACAGCCGTAGCACGTGCGGTTGCAGCCACGGAACGTGCGGCAACTGAAGTTTGCTGGCGACTACGTCTGGAAATCGTCCAGCGGAAGTTCAACCTACTGGGGATCACTGGCTCGTCCTTCGTCGGCCGGTAGGCCAGCCGAACCAAACTCGGCCCCGAAAGCGGCCTGGATGGACGTGCGTGCAAACCAATACCTCGGCCATTCCAGGGTGTGCGCCCATGGGCGACAGGTGCAGAACGAGGGGGTCGAGACAGGCGAGGCGTGGGATTCCGCTGGTTGAGAACGAGGGAGCGACAGCGAAACGCCCTCAACTGGACGTGATCGCCCGACCGTGGCGATTGACACGGCGGATCTGTCGGGCATCGGCCCGACCG
>JBAWVO010000409.1:0-4952 GCA_037147235.1 Planctomycetota bacterium
CCATTAAACCATCAAGAGGCCAGAGTCAGTTTTAACAATACACGGGACATCCCCTCAGATAAGGGCTTTGGTGTTTGGGAAACGGCATCTTCAGTGGTCCAAAGCGAACCTCCAGTTTGGCCGTTCGCGCAGGCTCCGGTCCGTGTTCCCGCGAACGCCCGCGGGCACGCATCTTCAGTTCGTAGCTCCCTGCCAAAGGAAGTGTCTTCAGGTACTCGTTCAAGGCGAGCGTCTTGCCGGAGGGTACGATTAACCGTTGAAATCCACCAACCCTTACAGCTTGTGTCTTATGAGAGAAGTTCTGACGGAGATTCGCCTACGGGTTGTTGCGGGTGCCCGACAGCCTGGGCGAGATACTCCGGGTCTTACAAGAGATAGTCGCAGATTATCTTCCCACAAAATGGACAACGCACGGTCGTTCCAATGACACATTGACACTTTCCAAAAGTGTCAATGTGTCAGACGGTCAATCTCCTTGAGACGGCGATAGTAGGCGCGCTCGGACTTTTGAGTATGCTCCTGCCATACAGCAATCCTGTCGGTCTTCGTGGAGTAGGCCGCGAGGATGTCGCGGACGATCTGGTATTCGTCCTCCTTGACCATCCTCCTGGTGGCGGACGATCCCCGCGTGTATTTCAGCGTCGGCACCTGCTCTTCCATCGTGGCAAGCACTAGATCCTTCCAGTGGGTTTCGGTATTGTGGTTCCGGTACTGGGCAAAGTCGGGGAACGCCTTGTCCACCAGCAGCCGGATGTCAAGCCGACAGCCGAGCCTCTGGCTCTCGGCAATCAGGAACTCGGCGACCTCCTGGCACTCCTTCGGCGACAGTTTCGGCTTCTTGCGGCCGTGGGAACTAATGTCATGCATCAGCGCCGCGATCTGCTCCTCGGAGGGGTCGTATCGCAGGTAATGCAACCGGCTCTTCAGCGCCTCAATCAATGGGGTGGAGTGCAATTCGAGGTTGGAGATAAGGATGATGCCGCCCGTGAAATGTACAACCACGTTGTGATTCTGCCTTCGGTACTTGATAATCCTCGCGCCAGTTGCGTCGGGCTGGCTGCCCAAGGCGGCCAGCAGGAATTGCAGGGCAATCCTGTTCGCAAGGATCTCGGAGACATCGTCGAGTACGATGACGCGGTCATGATGCTCGGCAAGAAGTTCGAAAAGCCCCATCGGTGTGAGGTGGCCGACGTGATATTCGTAACGAATGTTCAACTCGTCGATGGTCTTCCGGACGGTGTACGTCTTTGAGGTGCCAGGGCGACCGAAGAGGTAGAACCCCGTGTAGTACTTCCGAGCCACGCCCCGGACGCGATCGCGCACGACTGCTAATCGTTGTTGAAGTTCCTGTAGGGCATCTGCCATCTCACTACTCCTTGCTTTTAAGGCCGCTGGACACGAGGGAGCCTCGCGAACATAGCAAATCATTCGTATAGGCGCGATTGTGGGATAATTCGGATTTGCCAGAAAGGTCTTAAAAACAGAATTTCGAGACCGGATTTCCGAGCCGATGGCCCGGTAAAGAGATCTGGGCCGATGCGCCATGCCGACAAGTTGCCACGCTAGTCGCGGGTTCTGAGCCAACGCACCGACAACCTCTTGCCAGCCCGACAGGCAGAAATCGCTTTACGCAGCCTCTGGATTTGATCGACCGAACGATGTAGCGTCTCGGCCATGACCGCTTCCATCACGGTCACAAACCCTTTTCGACGCCCGGGCTTCCTATAGCGCGATCGAATCGCAGATTCCAGGAGATGGACTTTCAGCATCTGGCCATACGCCTCGTAATGCGCCAGGCCAGCCATACTCGTGTCCACTCCCAATTCTCGTGCTAGGCAAACCTGTTGTTGGCGGATTTCTCTCAAGAGATCGTCGGTGCCGGTGAGCGGGTAGTGGATCGGCAGAACAATGTGTAGGCCGTTTTTTGGCATTGCCGGAGAATCCACAGCAATTGACGCAGGCAGGAGTGGCCCTTGAGGTTCCGGGAGATCCCAGGTCAGCATCCTCATCAGGCCCCAATGATCCAGAAATCCATTGAGGTCTTGCTGAAACTCCGCTATCGTCTGTCGCACCTGCTGCGACCCCAAGGGAGAAACTGGTATTCGCACCGAGTGGGCAATCGGATAAGGCCGTTCGTCGGCAGGCAGCTCCTGCCACCTCGAAACCAATTCATCCCGGCCACGAAGGAAAGCCGGTTCGGTGACCAACCATCCAACATCCCATTCAACCGGACTGCAATCGAATCAGAACTGCCCACAAGTGACCGGGTCGTTCGGACTTGACTCGGCGTCCAGTTGAGTCCACGGAGCATGTCCTCGGACAGTGGATCGGGACGAATTAAGTATGAGGGGCAGACAAAATCTCCACTCCAGACCCCGATAGCCTTGGAACTCAGGCATAACTCCGCGAAAGCCGTTTCCGCCTCCTCCTCCTCCTTGGACATGAGGGGCTGTTGCCCTGCTGCGGGGTTCTTCAAGCCTTCCAATCGCCTTTGGGGGAAGTCGATATACAGGGCCAACGCACTCCAAGGGGACAAGCCACTCGACGTACTTCTGGCGAAAGGCAGTCAGAGAAATGGTAAGTGGTCGAACGCCACCCTGGATTGTCATCGATATTTTGCGAGGCGTGGTTTCTGGAACCATTATTGCAATGCTCCCACATGTGTAACAGGCTTCGCACGCCAGGTAATTCTTTCTTCATACCATTGTCAGGAAACACTGTCAACTGAGAAGGGGAGGTTTTTTGACGTTTGGCTTACGAGACGCAGTGTAAACTGCACGGTTTCGATTGCTTGTTGGCTTTTGGAAT
The DNA here is from genome assembly GCA_037147235.1 of Planctomycetota bacterium. Lineage (GTDB taxonomy): Bacteria > Planctomycetota > Planctomycetia > Pirellulales > Thermoguttaceae > JANXQG01. The sequence continues at coordinate 2,809 of JBAWVO010000409.1, forward strand.
GCTAAACTTCTTCATATATTACACAGCTTTTTTTAATATTTAGCGGGAAACGTCGAGTATTGCAGATTCAAAGAAGGTCACCTGAAGGAACCGGATTCGCAAATGCGATACCCTGTCACGGTCGGGCATTTCAATGTTTTTCATTCGATTCACGGACTATTGCACTGAGGCGGAGACCGGCGGGGGGCGTACCGTTGGACTGGAACAAAATGGAGGGTAGATCCGAAGAGCAACTGGCACAACCCCGGATTTGCTCAGAGAAACGACCACTCGGTCGTCTGCGTGGGAAGGACTCGGTGGCGTTTTGCAAATGGCTGAGTGCCAGCGAAGCAAAGACAGACAACTACCTGCCGATCGAAGCCGAGTGGGAGCATGCCTGCCGTGCGGGAACAACCACCCTGTGGAGCTTCGGCGATGTCCCGTCGCGTCTCGCGAATCATGCCTGGTACTCTGACAATTCAGCCGCCCAGTTACGTTCAGTAGGCGAAAAGAAACCAAGCGGTTGGGGGGCTTCACGACATGCACGGAAACATGCTTGAGTGATGTGCAGACTGGTACGGTGGAAATACTGCGAGAACACACCGCCAGACAATCCCGCCGGGCCTGCGGCAAGCTCTCCACGTGTTTTGTGGCGGCTGAACTCACAAAGGTGGGTTCTGCCGCTCGGCAATGCGCGGCAGCAGCAGGCACGGGCAACATCGGGCCTAATACCTCTAGTGGTCTGTCCAGTTTGACTTTACTAATCATAAATCTTTGACGGAACGCAAGTGCCGCCATGTTCATCAAGGCGAACAAACTCCGGGTACAATCGACGCAGTTTGATGCGTGCTTGGTCAGTCGTAAACTGCCAATTGACCTTGGTGGCGCTGATGTTTCGGTCGCCTTCCCAGGCAGCGATCTCGGCGGCAAGGAGTTGTCCGTCGTCGATTCGGCGAGCCAGGCACTGTCGTCCGAGTACGCTCAATTCGCATTCGGCAATATTCAACCAACTTCCGTGCTTCGGAGTGTAGTGAATTTCCAGCCGTTCCGTCAATCGCCGCGCTTCGCTCGGGGCGAACGCTTCGTAGAACGAAGAGGGCGAATGCGTATTCAAGTTGTCCATGACCAGCGCAACCCGATCCACGGCCTGATACTTTTCGTCCAAGAGATCCCGCAGCGCGAAAGCCCAGTCAACGCGGGTCCGCCGCTCCGTTACGCGGACATGACGGTATCCACGCAAGGGTTCGCAGAACATGAAAATGTTGCATGTGCCCAAGCACTCGTATTCAGAGTCATACCGCAACGGCTGACCAGGAAGCATTGGCAACGGCTGGCGAACTTCGCCCACGAGTTGTTTGCTGGCTTCATCCATGCAAATTACGGGAATTTCGGGGTTGTAGAGGCGGCGGTAAACGTCGAGGACATCTTCCATTCGCCAGACGAATTCCGCATCGTGCTTTTTGGGAAGGCACCATTGTTGTTTGAGCCAAGGCTTAACAACATTTTTTTAGCGTACCGCGCACCGTTTCCGGGCTGATGGAATCCACGACTTCCAATTCCACCAACTTGTCGGCGAGCATCCGCAACGTCCACCGCGCCCGCCCTTTGGGAGCGGGGCCACAACAAGTGGCCACGAGTTTTGCTTCGGCGTCTCCATCAAGTTTACGTAAACGAGACGGGCAGTCCTGTTTCTTTCGACGCAGCGCGGCTTCCAATCCCTCTTCCACGTATCGTCGGCGAACATTGAAAACTGTCTTGGGGGCAAGATTCAACGCTTGCGCGACTTGCGCGTCAGTCTTTGCTTCGCCGTTTTCGCCTTGGTTCGCTTTGAGCAAAACTCGGGCACGCGCGATGGCAATCGCCGAAGTCTTTCCCTTACGTACCAACGTGATGAGTTCCAACCGCTCCTCATTCGTCAAACGAACAATAAATATCTTCTTCATGGCTACATCCTTGTTCCGCCAAAGGGCAAACGATCTGTCTGCCTGACGAAATACCAGAATGTGGCGAATTAGTAAAGTCGAATTGGACAGACCACTAGCCCGAGTTTACAAGTTATCAAAAAGCGTTCTTGTAACCTCTAGTGACGAAACGGTTTGCGCGCAGGCGCCGGTTACCCTAAAACGTGTTTTTCGGGCCCTTGGAGGGCCAATATCGACAGCAGG
>JBAWVO010000410.1:0-4894 GCA_037147235.1 Planctomycetota bacterium
AAGGCTCTCCGCCAAGTTTGTGGTGCGGGCGTCTCGCCTGCCTGGTTCAACCACAGCATCTTGGCAGGCGGGACGCCTGCACCACAATTATCCGCAAACCCGGCGGAGAGCCCGAAAAAACTATTCCAACTCCCAGCCTTTGCGATATTCTCGCCGCACGAGGCGGTTCAACTCGGGCAGATTGGTGACTTCGACTTTCTCGGCATCCCACTCGACATGTTTGCCCGCGCCGGCACGCTCGGCCAGGCAGCCCAGGAGTACCATCTCGGTCAAGGGGCCGGAATAATCGAAGCTGGAACTGGCCGGCTTGCCGTCCTTGCAGGAACGGAGGAAGTCGGTCTGATGCGTCAAGCCCTTCTTGACCCGCTCCAGCACATGGGGCGGTTTGCCAAAAGCCTTTTGCTTCTCCTCGGGCATCAGCCGCGGGCTGCCGCAGTAGTTGCCGGCCACGAGAATCCCCTTGTCGCCGACGAGGATCACGCCGCCGTCGCCCAACTTGCGGCTGTACTTCTTTTCCAACTCGCCGACAATTGCCGGCCGATTGTGGTCGCCTTCTGGATTGTTCTCGTCGAGTTGGGCCAGGGCCGCCGTCGCGCCTTGGAAGCCATCGTACCAATGAACCTTGACCGCAGGCATGTCCCCTCGGGCTGGATAGTTCCAGCGGATTAGGTTCCGCAAGGGGAACCGCTCCTCGCTGCCGCCAACCTGCTCCAGGGCTTCGACGCTGGTGGGCTGGCCCAGCTTCAGGGACATAAAAACGCCATCCAGGTTATGGCAACCCCAATCGCCCAAGGAGCCATCGCCAAACTCCCACCAGCTTCGCCACAACTTGGGATGCAATTTTTCATGATAATCGCGGTAGGCCGCCGGCCCGATCCATTCATCCCAATGCAAGTTGGCGGGCACGGGCTGTGTCGTCGGCCGTCCGCCGACGCCGCCGCGGCCGGTGCGTGCCCAACTATGCGTTTCCGTGACGTTGCCGATCGCTCCGGCCCAGACGTATTCGCAGAGCAGGCGGATACTCTCGGCCGAATGGCCCTGGTTGCCCAGTTGCGTCATGACTTTGCACTCGCGGGCCGTTTTCATCATCAACCGGACTTCGGCGATACTGTGGGCCATCGGCTTTTCGCAATAGACGTGTTTGCCGAGCCTCATGGCGATAAGCGAAGCCACCGCATGGTGGTGGTCCGGAGCGGCAATGAACACCGCGTCGATGTCTTTGTGGATCTTGTCGAACATCTTGCGATAGTCATGAAACCGTTGGATCGAAGATGTGTTGACCTCGGGATGCTTCTCTTCGATCCACTTGGTCGTGTCGGCCAAGTGCTTTTCATCAACATCGATCATGGCGACCAGCCGTTCCCCGCAAGCCGCATTGATGCTGGAGATACCTTGGTTGGCCACCCCGATGACGACCGTACCAAGCTTGGAGTTGGGCGATTTTTCCGAGAGTACGGCCGGCGCGGCGAAGACGTTCGCCCCGGCGGCCACGCTAGCGACACCGGCAACGGCGGCCGCGCTTTTGAGGAACTTACGACGAGTGACTTGCCGGCTCATGGAATATCCTTTGACAAAACGAGGTGGGGGAGGGTAAGGAGGGCAACTTCGATTATAACGGAAGGACGCAAGTTATTGCAAATGGTATCGACGGCTGGGCAGGAGAACTACAAAGTACTCGGCCGATCGCTCGAAGAACGGAATTTATTCCGGTGCCTTTTTTCAATTCCACACGATCCGAGGAATGGGTCAAAATCAAGTGGAATCTTCGCTAAAACCTGCATCACCGCATCATCGCGATGGTGGAAATGCTCGAATTTCCGCCCGCCGACTTGTTCTTATCGCGATCTGCCCCGATAATTCAAAGAGGCGGTTGGGGCTGTGCACTTTTGGCAACAGGCCGCCTCGAGGAGGCATTCATGGACCAGCGTTTGCGACTCATGACCACGGCGGCAGTAATGCTCCTCGGGCTGGGGCTTGCGTTGCTTTTCCGCCGCCCCTCGGCCGAGACCGACTTGCCGATTCCCGTGCAAAGCGATCCCCTGGTATTGCGCAAGCAGCCGGACCGGCGGACTTTTGTCGTCGCCGAATCATCGCCCTCCACCTTGCAGTCGCGTTCACTGCCGGTCAATCCGCAGCGATTGTCGCCCACGATTGTCGCGCCGACCGATCGGCCGGCCCCGCCCCCGGAATTGCCCAAGAGCTATCCCAACAGCGGCCAGCCTGTCAGCACGCGCTGGGGCACATCGCTGAGCGAAATGCTGCCGGAAACGGCCTCCTCGCCGCCGACCCATAAGATCATCGACGGCGATTCGCTGGCTTTATTGGCAGAACGCTACCTCGGCTCGGCTTCTCGTGCGACAGAAATCTACGAAGCCAATCGTAGCTTGCTCGCGCATCCAGAGATATTGCCCATCGGCGTCAATTTGAAAATTCCGCGTGCCGATCAGGTTTCTGCTCAGAGCCCGTCTGGAAAGCTGGAAAACGAGAGGTAGACGAGCCGATCCTTACTTATCCGGGTTCGGCCCACCCGGGTTCGGCGAGGGTCTCCCGACCCCGCCGAAATGTCGGTCTCACAGTGAACGGGAGACCTTCGGTCGGTGACGTGGCTCGGTCAGAGACCGGCCACAACAACCGGCCACACCCTTACTTATCTTGGTGCGGCAGATTTCGCTTTTTCCAGACGTAGTCCTTGGCGTCGGCATTCTTGACAAGCCAGACTGTCATGAAGGTCAGGATCTTGTCCGGCACCTTCAACGACGGTTCGCCTAGTAGCTTGGAACCCTGCAAGGGCGTGTCGATCTTCCTAAAGAACCATACGGTTGCCGACTCGGGTTTGTCGTTGTCGGCGGGCGGGCGCGCGTTCACGAACTGGCTGCGAAGCCGTTCCGCCTCTGCAAGGGGTTCTTTGCTCTTGTTGCCCACGACGATCATCACCGGTAAATCGCGGCAAATCGCAGGCATCTTCATCACCTGCGGCGTCTTCAATCCCGCGATGTTCGTCGTCGGAGAGATCAGCACAGCGGCCTTGACGAACCTGCCCAGTTTCAGGGGTCCAACCTTGGCCTCCCGCTGTTCATAACCAACAGCGTCATAGGCGGCATAACTCAGTGCCAGTGCCCCACCCTCCTCCAGGCCGATAACCGTTAGCTTGTCGATGTTCAGGGCCTTCTCATTATTCTTCTCCCAGAGGAAGTCCTTCACGGCCCGCATGTCTTGCGTCACCATCGCCGAGATTTGCACCGGCGACAGTTTTTTACCTTTGAGATCATCCGTTCGCTTGCTGCTGATTTTGATCTTCGTGCTGTCGCCGTGGCCGCGGAGGTCGGGCACGATGACGGAGCAACCGAGTTTTTCCTGCAAGAATGAGGCGAGTCCCTGCTCCTGCGTAAAGTCCTTCCGGCTACCTTTGTCTTTGAATCCGTGCAAAAGGATGACAGGAATGCTCTCCTGCCCCTTGGTGCCCGGAAAGTAGGTGGCCTTCAACTCCAGACCGTCTTCCGTCGTCAGATCGATTTCTTTCGCCGACAGGGTATCTTCTTCGTCGGTCATCTTCTCGACCTTCTTCTCGGCAACCTTCTTCGCGACCTTCTTCGCGGTCTTGTTCTGAGCCCAAGCAGGTGTTGCGTTCAGGCCGGAGGAGAAGCCCAACACGAGGGCCGTCCATCCAAGTAGAGATTTCAAAAAAACCAACGGACGCGGCTTATTGGGACGATGCGGACCGAGGGACATGGCTACAGAACCTTCCAGGCAGAGATGACGCTTTAGTAGGGGCAGGAAACGCGGATTTCAAAATGAGGGCTGCGGAAACGACTCCGCACCATTGCTCCATGGTACTTGCCCAGTCTGGAGTCGTCAATCTGCCTGCTTTTACCGAATGCTCAAGGCGTCGTCGCCGAAGTCATCATGCCGGTCATGGGCATAGAAATAGCGGGCAATCTGCTCCGCGAGAGCGCCGACGAACCGATTGCGGAATTCCATCTCCGTGGAGTCGGCGGCGGGAGTGCTGCTCAGCCTGGGATACTCAATCTGAGGAGGCGACTTACGCCACTCGACGTGTTTTTCGGCCACGTCATAGACCTGAATCGAGACCGTGGAACGACCGCGGAAGAGCGTCTGGCCGTCTAGGATACCGAACGACTCAATGTCGATGCCGACAATCTTCTCGGCCTTTAATTCCTTGCCGATTTCGAGGTAGTCTTCCATTCCTTTTTCATCGACCAACGCAGCAACCTTCTGCGGATCGATGATATGGATGTTCTTGACATGAGCCTTCAGGCGTTCGCAGATTCCCTCGGCCAGTGCCCGGGCTGCGCCCGAGTTGCTGAACTCCTGTGAGGTAAGCGGTTTGCAGACAACGGCCACCTTCTTGCCTCGCAACCCTTCCCAATCGGCAGGGATGTCATAGCCTTCGTAAAGGATGCTGAAGCTTTGCAGTGCCGACTTGCAGCCAACCGCCACGAGTGAAAGCAATACCAGCGACAGCACGATCCATGGCCATCGAAGTAAAAGAGAGCGACGATCCATCGTTATTCCTTCGTTCCAGTAGCACCAAGGCCGGCATGACCAACGCGATTCGCTGGCCAACGGGCATCAATCTTGGACGAGGCTTGCCTAGTTCATTCACGCGAGGTTAATTTACCGGAAGGAAGGATAACATTTCGCAACGCCCGATGCAAGAGTGATTTATGAACAATTATTCCGCCCATTTGGAGTGCAAGGGCTTGCCCTCGCTTTTCAAAACGCGAGGGGTGTCGTCGGATGCCTAAGCGGGGCCGTGTTGAAAAGCGGTGGCTCTTTAGGTGCAGAAGTAGGGTGGGGAGAGTGAAACGAGCCCCACCAAAAGCGGACTGCAACAGAATTGGTGGGGCTCGCTGCGCTCTCCCCACCCTACAAT
>JBAWVO010000411.1:0-4854 GCA_037147235.1 Planctomycetota bacterium
CCCGACCGAAGGTCTCCCGGTAAATTGGAGACCTTCGGTCGGCGGTGTGGCTCGGTCAGAGACCGGCCACAACAAGGTTGACGGAGGTCTGTCATGAGTGAGAAACATAATTCGAGTAGGGTGTCGCAGCGCGAAGAAGGACGACTCGATTCGCCTGTGAGGACGCTCGACCTGTGTGAACTCGGTATTGATCAGGAGCAGGCCGCTGATCTGCGTTGGCGGCTTCGCACATTTGCCGAAGACTGGCAAAGGCAGGAAATGGATGTTTACGATGCCTAACGACCCTTACACCATCATCATCGGCCTGGAAGTCCACGTACAACTGCTCACCGAGAGCAAGATGTTCTGCGGGTGCAGCACGAAGTTCGGTGAGCCGCCCAATACGCAGACCTGCCCCGTCTGCATCGGCATGCCGGGTGTGCTGCCGGTGATGAACCGCCGCGCGGTCGAGCTTTCGGTCAAGGCGGCTCTGGCCCTGAACTGCCGGATCGCCCACTTCACGAAGTGGGACCGCAAGAACTATTACTATCCCGACTTGCCCAAAGGCTACCAGACCAGCCAGTACGACCTCCCGCTGAGCTACGATGGCTGGCTGGAGATCCCCACGGACGCAGACACGGAGGCAGGTCCGCAGCTCAAGCGGATCGGCATCATCCGCGCCCACCTGGAAGAAGACGCCGGCAAGAGCATGCACGATGAGGTGGCTGGCAAGGCCGACAGCCGCATCGACCTGAACCGTGCGGGCACGCCACTCTTGGAAATTGTCAGCCAGCCCGACATGCGCTCGCCGGCCGAGACCAAGGCCTATCTCACCGAGTTGAAACTGCTACTGAACTACCTCGGCGTCTCCGATTGCAACATGCAGGAAGGGAGCCTGCGGGTTGATGCCAACATCAATCTGCACATCGACACGCCCACGGGCCGTGCGGCCACGCCGATCGTGGAAGTCAAAAACATGAACAGTTTTCGTGCTGTGGAACGGGCGATGACCTACGAGGCCCCGCGGCAATACGCAATCTGGCAGGAGACTGGCAAGCGGATCGGCGAGTCGCCCAAATCGACACGCGGCTGGGACGAAACCACCCAGACGACTTATCTGCAACGCGAGAAGGAAGAATCGAGCGATTATCGCTATTTCCCTGACCCGGACCTCGTGCCCGTCACCACGACCGACGCCGAGGTCGAGCGAGTCCGTGCCTCGCTGGGCGAGCTGCCGGCCGCGCTGCGATGCCGGTTGGAAGAAACCTACGGCATCACGCCCTACGATAGCGAAGTGCTGGTCAACCAGGGCCGCATGCTGGTGGAGTACTACATCGAACTGGCCGGGCTTTTGTCCGACGGCAAACTGGCCAGCAACTGGGTCCAGCAGGACGTGCTGCGAACACTCAATGAGCAGCAAAGCACGATCGAGCAATTCCCCTTGCGGCCCAAGCAACTGGCGGCACTGATCGATACAATCCGCAAGGGCCAGTTGACCACCAGCCGTGCCCGCGAAGTGTTCGCCGAGATGCTCGCCGGCAACAAGTCGTTGGACGAGACGATGCAATTGATGGGCATCGCCGCCGTTGATGAATCCGAATTGGAAAACCTTTGCCGCGAGTTGCTCGCTGCCAATCCCAAGGTTGTCGCTGAGGTCAAAGAAGGCAAGCCCAAGGGTCTAGGGCAGTTGATTGGCCAGGCGAAGAAGAAGAACCCCAACGTCAATCCGAATCGATTTCGGGAGTTGTGTACAAGACTGATCGAAGAGGAAAGCCAATGAAATTTTATTCTTTTCAGATCGTCATTGAAAAGGAGCCGGAAGACGAGGGCTACTACGCATATAGCCCAACGCTTTCGGGCTGTTTCAGCAACGGGAGAACCGTCGAGGAAACGAAATACAACATGCGAGAAGCAGTACAACTGCATGTTGCATCGCTACAAACAAAGATATCAAAATGAACGTACGGCTTCATCCCCATGCCAAAGCGCGGTTGGCGGAACGCGGGGCAACCGAGGACGAGGTAATTGCGGCTGTGCAGCATGGCGAGCAGTTCCCAGCTAAGTATGATCGGGTTGGCTTCCGGCGCATTATCGTCTTTGAGGCAATGTGGCATGGCCGCCATTATAAGTTTAAGAAGGTCGAGGCTTACGCCGTCCGAGAGAATGGATGGCTGGTCATCACAGTAATCGTGAAATTTTTTGGCTAAGGGCGCAAATTATGCAGCTTACTTATGATCCTCGCTACAACATCGCTTACCTGCGATTGCACGAAAAGGTTGGCAAAGTCGAGACGATTCAGCTTACGGAAGAAATTAACATAGACATGGCTCCTGACGGAACTGTTTACGGCATCGAACTATTAAATGCTAACGAGCAATTCCGTGGAGAGGACGCCGGAAACCTTGTGCTGGTGAACGAGGCCAGCGGAGAACGGCAAGAACTCCCGTTTGCTCAGTAGAGTGTGCTCCATGTTCATCATCACCCTTACTACCGATTTCGGCACCGGCAGCCCTTATGTGGCTGCGATGAAGGGTGTGATTCTCTCGATCAACCCGACGGCGACGATCGTCGACATCTCGCACGCCGTTGGTGCTCAGGATATCGCCCGCGGTGCTCTGGTGCTGGAAGACACCACGCCCTGGTTCCCCGACAATACGATCCACGTAGCCGCAGTTGATCCGGGCGTGGGCACCGAGCGGGCGATCCTTTACGCCCGCATTGGCTTGCAGCAATACATCGCGCCGGACAACGGGCTGCTGGGCCGATTGATGGCCCGAACGCGGCCGTCCATGGTCTTGCGGTTGACCGAGCGGGAGTACTGGCTGCCGGAAGTTTCGCACACGTTTCATGGCCGCGACATCATGGCTCCGGTCGCCGCCCGGTTAAGCATGGGCCTCGATCCCCGACAACTCGGCCCAGTCGTTGGGCAACTTGCACAGCTCGACTTGCCGCAACCCCACGTTGTCGGCGAGAATATCCGCGGCGAGGTCATCACGATCGATTCGTTCGGCAACCTGATCACGAACATCTCGTATGACCTTCTGGCAGGCAAACCCAACGACAGCCGCGCTTGTGTCGTCTGCGGTATTTATGAAACCTTCGGCATCTATCAGACCTATGGCGAGCAGGCCCCGGGAATGCTCGTGGCCCTGATCGGATCCTCCGGCCGATTAGAACTGGCGGTTGTCCGCGACAACGCCGCCGCAAGGCTGGGCGTTTCCATCGGCACACCGGTCGTCGTGGCGTGGGAGTAAGAGGAATGGACTTGCTCACGCCTGATCAACTCCGCCACTGGGACCGCACTCTCGTCTGGCATGCCTTCACGCAGATGGCCGAGTATGAGCCGCTCATTCTTGATCGCGGCGAAGGTTGCTACGTTTTCGACATTGACGGCCGCCGCTATCTCGACGCGGTCAGCAGCCTCTGGTGCAACGTCCACGGTCATCGGCATCCGCGAATCGACGCTGCCATCCGCGCGCAGCTTGACCGTGTGGCCCATGTCTCGAACCTCGGCACCTCAAACCCAACAACCATCTTGCTGGCCAAGCGGCTGGTCGAACTGGCCCCACCGGGCTTGGGACATGTCTTCTTCAGCGACAACGGTGCTACGGCCGTGGAGGTCGCGCTGAAAATGGCCTTTCAGTATTGGCAGCAGCGACAGAATCCTAAACCGGAGAAGACTCATTACGTGGCCATGGGCGAGGCCTATCACGGCGACACCCTTGGGGCAGTCAGTGTCGGCGGCGTTGCCCGCTTTCACGAACTGTTCCGCCCACTGTTGTTTGAGACCCTGAGGGTGCCAGTGCCCGATGCCTATCGCCTGCCACCCGGGGTCTCCGCGGACCGCTTGCTGGAACATTCGCTTGCTACGCTCGATTGCCTGCTAGCCGAGCATCACTCGCAAATTGCGGCGTTAGTGATCGAGCCGCTCGTCCAGGCGGCGGCTGGCATTATCGTACACCCCAGCGGCTATCTTCGCGGGGTGCGCGAACTGACGCGAAAGTACGACGTGCTCTTGATCGCTGACGAAGTAGCCGTCGGTTTCGGCCGTACCGGTCGGATGTTCGCCTGCGAGCACGAAGGCGTGACGCCCGACTTGATGTGCATCGCCAAGGGACTGACGGGCGGATACCTGCCGATGGCTGCCACGCTGGCGACCGAGGAGATCTGGCAGGCATTTCTCGGCGACTACGCCTCCGGCCGGACCTTTTATCACGGCCACACCTACGGCGGCAACCCGTTGGGGGCTGCGGCTGCGATGGCCACACTCGACATTTTTGAAGAAGAGCGGACGCTCGAACATCTTCAGGAAAAAATCGCCTGCCTTCGAGAGCTTCTTGCACCCCTTACCCAGCGTCCGCACGTCGGCCATATCCGCCAATGTGGGCTGATCGTCGGCATCGAACTGGTCCGTAATCGGGCCACGCGAGAATCGTATTCGGCAACGGATCGGATCGGCCGCCGCGTCTGCGAGGTAGCTCTGCGGCACGGCATCCTCTTGCGCCCCCTGGGCGATACCCTCGTCCTGTGGCCGCCGCTGGCGATTTCGCTTGAAGAGCTTGCGGAGATCGTCGCCGCAGTTGACTGCGGGATTGCGGAAGTCACGGAGTAAACTCCCCCTCGCCCGTACGCGGGAGAGTGTCAGGCAGGGATGACCGCGTCGGCCACGCATGGGGTGCCGCGTATTTCAAGCGGTTGCCCAGTATTGTTTTCTCGGTTTTTTGGCAATTTAGAGATGCCGCCACTGCTGGGGGAAGTAGACCCATTTGCTGGCTTGTCAGGATGGGTGTATCCAAAGAACGGGACCGACAGATCCTGTGGGCCTTGATCATAACTTTGCCAACTGCTGTCACTGCTAGCTCGACGTAGGGTGGG
>JBAWVO010000412.1:0-4836 GCA_037147235.1 Planctomycetota bacterium
GCGTGTCGTCCCCTCATGCGTGGCAAGATTTTCAAGGAGGTATCGCGAGTGTGTGACAAGATTCTCTGGCAGACGGACGCCACCGTGGCACGGGCATCTTGCCCGTGTCGAATTCCACGGGCTGGAAGCCCGTGCCACGCGCTCATGCGTGTCGTCCCCTCATGCGTGGCAAGATTTTCAAGGAGGTATCGCGCGTGTGTGACAAGATTCTCTGGCAGACGGACGCCACCGTGGCACGGGCATCTTGCCCGTGTCGAATTCCACGGGCTGGAAGCCCGTGCCACGCGCTTGCCAGAAAATCTTGCCGCACACTATCGCGAGCGGATATTGACACCGCCCCGCCCGGCTGAGAGAATAGGCTGGATGTTGGTGGGCCGGCACGGCCCACCCTGACGAACTTTCGAGATCTCGGATTTCACATCTGAAATCTCGGATTTTAGACTCGGCCCTCTATCTCCCAAGGAAACTCGATGACCACAACGGCGCGAAACGATGGTGGAAGCGTAACCTATGTCTACCTATTGACCCTGGTGGCTGCCCTAGGTGGGTTGCTTTTCGGCTACGATACGGCCGTCATCGCCGGAGCCATCGGCTTCTTGCGGGTTCGTTTTGAACTGACGCCGTTTTGGGAAGGGTTTACCGCCGCCAGTGCCCTGGCCGGCTGCGCGCTGGGGGCCGGATCGGCGGGCTTCTTGAGCGACCGATTTGGCCGCAAGAAGGTGCTGATCCTGGCGGCCCTGGCGTTCTTTATTTCCGCCTTGGGGACCGCCTTGCCCCGGACCCTGGTCGAGTTCATCGTCTTCCGTTTCATCGGTGGCATCGGTATCGGTGCCGCCTCAATCACTTCGCCCATGTATATCGCCGAGATCGCACCTTTCCGCATCCGCGGCCGCATGGTCTCGCTGAACCAGTTCGCCATCGTTTCAGGCATCTTGATCGTCTACTTTGTCAATTACTTCATTACCGACCACGGTCTTGCGCGGGATAAACAGCTTGTCGATTCTTACGTTCAGCAGCACGGCGCCGCCCTGGACGTCGCGTTTGTCCGGACGCGGCTGGAAAAGGAAATTCCCAACATGGTCAATCGGCAGATCGAGCAGTTCCTTATCGAGCCTCGGAAGGTATTGGATCGCCAAGCGGTGGTCCAGTACCTTGCAAAGCAGGAGCTTGTGATCAACGCCAAACAAGTGGCACCCGACGACGGTGTACTCGGGCCATCGCAAGTCCGCGACGTCCTTAGCGAACAGTTGCCGAAGGTGTGCCGACGCCACATCGAAGATTTCCTCGGCGCGCCGCGTGAAACGCTCGACAGCAAGGCCGTAACCGACTTCCTCGCTAAGGCGGGTATCGCGGCCGCGCCCGTCGACATCGACCTGGCCGCGCAAGGCTTGCTCGGCTGGAACACCCAGCTCGGCTGGCGGTGGATGTTCGGATCGGGTGTTGCTCCGTCCCTGGTGTTCGCGCTCTTGCTGTTCCCCGTGCCCGAGAGTCCCCGCTGGCTCACCAAAAATCACCGCCGCGACGAGGCATTGGCGATCCTGACTCGGGTCGATGGGGCGAAATATGCACAGGCCGAACTTCTCAGCATTGAGGAGACCATTGCGCTAGAAAGCGACCGGCTGACCGAAGTCTGGGAACCGTGGATGCGGCGGTTGCTGGTGCTCGGCGTGGCGCTGGCCGTGCTGCAACAGGTGACCGGGATTAATGTTTTCCTTTATTTCGCCCCAAAAATCTTCGAGAGTTTGGGAGCAGGGGCGGACACCGCCATGATGCAAACCATCATCGTCGGTGCCGTAAACATGATCTTCACGATCCTGGCCGTCGGTGTCGTGGACCGGCTTGGCCGCAGACCACTGATGCTCATCGGCACGGCCGGCATGGGACTGGCCCTGACCGCCCTGGGACTGGCTGCCTACTATCAACTCTTCCAATGGTGGGCACTGGTCTTCGTGCTGGGATACATTGCCTGCTTCGCGATGTCTGTTGGCCCGGTGACTTGGGTGATCCTCTCCGAGATATTTCCCATGCAGATTCGCGGCCGAGCGATGGGCATTGCGACGGGTTGCCTCTGGCTGGCCAACTACGTGGTCTCGCAGACCTTCCCCATGATGAACGACAACCCTTGGCTGCTGGCCCGCTTCCACCACGGTTTTCCCTTCTGGGTCTATGCCGTCTTCTGTGCAATGCTCCTGGCCGTTGTCTGGTTCTGGGTTCCCGAGACCAAGGGCAAATCGCTGGAAGAGATTGAACGGAGTTTGAGAAAGTAGTTTTCAAGGAAAATCAATCATGCGTCACCAGCTTAAGAATTGGTTGACATTCCCGGCTTTGCCTCAAGAGGGGACGCGGTCTGGATAGTGCGGTTCCTCGACCCCGATGGCCATGTCTTGCAGGAGGGGTGGGTCAGTTCGACCACGGGCAAAGTTCGGTGGATGTTCCCAATGGAAAAGAAGGGACAGCGCTGAGGGGACTTAAGGGAGGGAGTCGTTGTTGTCAATAACGAATTATAACTATAATCGGGCTGGGTGATCTTAGGCTCCCTCCTTCCTTTCCTCTGCCATAATCGCTTGACTTGGCCACCGCGATATTGGACCTGTCCCCTTCGCACCCCTTTCGATCCGTGTCATGCATTACGGCCAGGGGACGCAGCAGGTGTCAAGAAAAACTGTGCCACTCGGTGGCAAAGCTACAACTTCAGAGGTTGATACGACTTACTATCAGGGGGGGCGCAGTGATTTTCCTTGCCTGCGTCGGTGTGCCTGGACCGCCGCAGGCAAGCCCACTTTAGCGTCACGCCCTGGTAACGCCCCGAACCATACCTCTGGCGGGCTGCGTCTGCCGGCCGGTTCCGGTGCAGCCGTTGCTTTCAGGCTGAGGGCTGTGCCGCGGCGGTCTTCGTTGAGGCGTCGTGCATCGTGATCCCGTGCTGGCCTTCATGCACACGGTGGCCTATTGAGATAGCTAACAAAATCGCCATCGCAAGCCGTTAGAGGCGGCATGTACGCCCGGTTTGGCAGGTTTGGCAGGAAAAACTACGGAGGAAAAACTACAGAGGGCTATTATTTAACACTTCGCTTGTGATACAATGGCAGAAGTGCCCTCTTTGCACAAGGTGTGAAAACGAAGCGACCAATTGAAGGAGGAAATTCGACGCCCAGCGTCGGCTTAATGATACAACTTGATTGACGTGCGTGAACGTCATGTAATTGCTTCCTAGAAAACTACCACCTTGGGCCGCAAGGCTCTTGAGCATCAGAAGCAGCTACTTGGCTCACGCTCCCCGTCAGGGGAGCGTCGGGCTGGGTGCTGTTCTGATGCGCCCCGTGGTAGGGGATCTGGGAGCGGGCTCAGTATCGGCGCTCCCTCTTTTTTTGCGCCGCTGCTGACTGTTCCGTCTCGCCGTCAGCCCCTTTGGAAATTTTGGCCGCATGACTGGTCAGTACTTCGGAGTGCTCCCAGTTATTCTTGGTGTCCGTATCCTTCGATCATTCATGACCCAATCGGAAAGGAATTTCGTGAGCATTCCCAGCATCGTAGGTTGTCCGCATTGCCAAGGCCAGATCAATAATTCCCCGCAGCTCGCTGGTCAACGGGTGCGTTGCCCCCACTGCAAAGGTTCACTCGTTATGCCGGCTGCGTCTCGCCCCCCCAGCCCCGTTCAATCGCGTCCCGCATCGCCAATGGACTCTCCCGCCGGAGGCGGTTCCCTGGATTTCCTTGATTCCATCTCTGATCCTGAGGCAGGTGGGTTCAGCCAAGCACCTCAAGAAAGACGCTTTGGGTTTCGATGCCCTTTTTGCGGTCATGGGGGCCCCCCCGGCATTAAGAAGATCATGTCGGCAGGTGGGTGGGTCTTGTTTTGCGTTCTATTACTGTTATGTTTTCCATTTTGCTGGTTGCCATTTGTCCTCGACGGGTGCAGGGACGAGGAGAGGAAATGCCGCAGTTGCGGATGCAAGATCGGCTAACGACATTTTTCAAGCTCCTCGGGCTAGGCAGCCTTACCGGTTACATCTCGTGGAATGCGTATTGGCTTGCTCATGGGCGACTGGCTCCGTCCATTTGGGCCTATGTAACCGGCCTGCCATGTCCGAGCAGCGGAATGACCCGAAGCGTGGAAGCCCTCGTTGATGGCCGATTTGCCGACTTCATTCTCTATAACACGTTTACAATTCCTGTGGTGCTTTTGCTGATGTATTCGGCTTGTCAGCTTTTTGGATCGTGGAAAAAGAAGCGGGACATCGCTCTACCTTCGTTTCTGGGATGGCTTTGGCTCGTGACCATCCTCGGTGCTTGGCTTTCCAAGTTCCTCGTCGGACGACAGTACTGGTAGCTGCTTTTGGCTTTGGCAACTGTGACGCCGAACACGGGCGAAATCAGCAACGCATTTTCCTTCTTGGAAACAGTGATCCTCGTGGTCTGGGTGCTCGTGAAAACCCCCAGATAGACTACGTAAGTCGGTGCTTTGGTGATGAGTATCCTCGACAACGCTGGGACAAACCAAGCCGATCGAGCAAGAGCTTCACGGCATGTACTCCGCAAAATCTTTTAGATATTCGTCATCGTCCGAAATGATTGCGATGCAGCCTTTGCCGAGACCGGGTGGCGGACGCAGACCGGGTTTTGGCTCCGGAGTTTCGTTCACCAACCTCGCCACCGGCTGATTATTCTCGATAATCACCATCTCATCACCCGGCGTCAACCGATGGATAAGGTCCGTCAGTTGGGCCTGTGCCTCTTGAATCGTTACGGTTGCCATGAATGTTTCGTGTCCTTCCGGCAGTCGTGAAAAATCTTTGGCGGCAATCGGGTTGGCTGGCTGCGGCCGGGGACTGGTGA
>JBAWVO010000413.1:0-4824 GCA_037147235.1 Planctomycetota bacterium
GGGGATTAGGGATTAGGAGTAGAAGTAGGGATTAGGAGTAGGGTGGGGAGAGTGAAACGAGCCCCACAATTATTCGCGTTCCGCACCTGGAACCGGAAGAGCCACATTTTTCTGTCATTTTTGATTTAAGTTGAGGAGAATCGAGATGCGACGTAAGTTTATAGCTGGCAATTGGAAGATGAACCTGGATCGAAAGGCTGCCGTGGCCCTGGCCGAGGCGGTGGCCCGTGAGGCGGAGAAGTTCAGCGGGGTCGATCTGGCCGTTTGCCCGCCGGCGTGCTACCTCGAAGCAGTCGGCCAAGTACTCAAGGGTTCCAAAGTCGCCTTGGGTGCCCAGAATGTTTACCACCAATCCAATGGGGCGTTTACCGGCGAACTTAGTACCTCAATGCTCTGCGATTTGGGTGTGAAATACGTCATTCTCGGCCACAGCGAGCGACGGCATGTCCTGGGCGAAACGGACGCGGAAATCAATAAGAAGATTCATGCATCCCTCCAATCGGGGTTATTGCCTATCCTCTGTGTTGGTGAGTTGCTCTCGGAGCGGGAGGCAGGGCAGACGCTCGCCGTGATTCAGAGCCAGTTTGACGGTTCGCTCGTGGGCATCTCGGGGGAGCAGCTTAAGAAGGTGGTTATCGCTTACGAGCCGGTCTGGGCGATTGGTACCGGCAAGGTCGCTACACCGCAGCAGGCCGAAGATGTCCATCTCGGCCTTCGCAAGATCATCGCGGAACGCTATAATGATGGGATAGCCCAGCTCATACCCATTCAATATGGGGGTAGCGTCAAGCCCGATAACGCCAAGGAACTGCTCGGCCAGCCCAACATCGACGGGGCGTTGGTCGGGGGAGCGAGCCTCAAGGTTGATCAGTTCATGGGCATCGTGGCAGGGGCATAAAGCTGAGTGCATTGGAATGGGCCTGGAGTGCCCAATAGGAATAAAAAAAGGAATCGTCATGCTCGAGTTTTTTGTGAAGTTCTTTCTGACGGCATCGGCCGTCACGGTGATTGTCCTTGTCATGCTACAGCGCGGCAAAGGAGGCGGACTGGCGGGAGCTTTGGGCGGCATGGGTGGCCAAAGTGCGTTTGGAACCAAGGCCGGCGACTTATTTACCAAAATCACGGTCGGTGTCGCTTCCTTCTGGATTCTGATCAGCATCTTTACGGCGATTTACGCCCCGCACCTGTCCGGTGATCAGATTGGTGCGCAGCAGAGTACCAATGCCCAGCAGAATCCTGGCCAAGCACCCGAGACATCGGTCCCCGGGAAGCCTGCCGACAGTGGTGCTGCCAAAGCGGAGAAGGGCACTGGCAATACGGAGAAGGGCACTGGCAAAACGGAAAAGTCGCCTGAGAAATCGGCCACACCGTCGCCAGCGCCACCGGCTGTGCCGATACCCACCGCGCCAACGACAACACCTCCGGCCGCGCCAGCCAAGTAGTCTGCCAACTCGTTGCAGGCGACGCGGCTAAGTGCCCGTCCAAAAACAACTTGTGGTGCAGGCGTCTCGCCTGCTCATGCAGCCGCGACGGCCGCACCACAAAAAAGCGGAGTTCATGTTGGACAGGTCCTAAATTGTAGCGATGAAGACGCATCGAGTGTGCGGATGACGACGTTTGATCGTCAACACGCGATCGCGGCGTACCTCTTTCGGAGAATTGCTGACATGCTTTTAAGCATGACCGGTTTCGGCGAAGCCCACAGTCACCAAGACGGATTAGCCGTCGCCGTGGAGGTTCGCGCGATCAATAGCCGTTTCTTCAAGCTGAGCGTACGTGCCACGGAAGGCTACGCTTCGCTTGAGCCGCACATTGAGGAGATCGCGCGGCAAAATATCCGTCGCGGCACGGTGCAGGTGAACCTGCGGGTTGATCGGCTGCGGTCGTGCCAGGATTTTCGGATCAATAGCGACGTGCTGAGTGGATACCGCGATCAGCTTCAGACCCTGTACCGCAAGTGGGATGAGAACGTCAAGATTTCGCTGGAATCCTTGTTGCCCCTTCCCGGCGTGGTGAATGATCAATCGACGGTCCTTTTCAGTCCCGAAGATGATTGGCCGGCGATTTCAAAGGTTTTGGAAGCTGCAATCCAGAACTTGGCCCAGATGCGAATTCGTGAAGGCCAAACCATGGCCGACGACCTGTCCGTCAATTGCCGCGCCATCGCCGCCGGCGTGGAAGAAATCCAGCAGCGGGCACCGTTGGTTCTGGATGCCTACCGCGTGCGATTGGAAGAGCGGCTGAATAAAGTGCTGTCTGAGCGTCAGGTAGACCTCGACCCGGCCGGCATCATTCGCGAAGTTTGTTTGTATGCCGATCGCGGCGACATCTCGGAAGAAATCGTTCGTTTGAAAAGCCACCTCGAACAGTTTGACTCGATCATGCAACTGCCGGAAAGTTCCGGGCGGAAGTTGGAATTCCTCACCCAGGAATTGTTCCGCGAGGCCAATACGATCGGCTCGAAGGCCACCGACGTGGAGATTGCCAAGCAAGTGATCGAGATCAAGACTGCCATTGAGCGGATCCGAGAGATGATCCAGAACATCGAATAGTGCCAAAATGAAGATGGAAGGCCCGGCCATCGAGAGGAGCCATGAAAATGATCCAACCTCGAATAATGTCGGAATGTTGAATAATGAAAGGTGTACCGTGCGGGCGAGTTGTGGTGGTTTCAGGACCGTCGGGGGTCGGGAAGACGACCCTCGCCGACCGTCTCTTCCATGCCTGTCCGTTGCCGCTGGTGCGAAGCATTTCCGCCACCACGCGGCCACCCCGGGGCGAGGAGGTTGATGGTGTCGATTACCACTTCGTCAGCCCGGAGCGGTTTCAGATATTGCGGGATGAGGGGCAGTTTTTGGAATGTTTTGAGGTTTTTGGCCGGGGATACTGGTATGGTACGCTGTCCAGCGAGGTCCATGCCGGCATCCAGGCCAAAAAATGGGTCGTGTTGAATATCGACGTCCACGGCGCGGCGGCCGTGATGCAGCGGTTTGACAACGCGATCACGATTTTTGTGCAGCCGAGTTCCATGGAGGAGTTGCGACGCCGGTTGAAACTTCGCGGCACCGATACCCCCGACGAAATCGAAAAACGATTGCAACGGGCTCAGTATGAACTGAGTCAGGCCCACCGATATCGTTACCATGTTGTCAACGATGATTTGGATCGGGCCGTAAACGAGCTTTGCACTATTCTTACCGAGGAAAAGGAGAAAGAGAAAAATGATTGATGAACTACGTGAAGAAGCCATTGTGAACAAGGTGGGGGGACGATTCAAACTTTCGACCCTAATCCAGAAACGTCTCGTGGCCTTGAATGCCGGTGCTAGGCCGCTAGTCGACGCCAGCAAGTTTCCCAACAAGATGGAAGTTGTGATCCAGGAAATCATGCAGGACAAGATATTCCTCGACTCCCAGATGAATGTGCAAAGGACGGACGCCGCGACCGGCGGCATCCCGGATATCGATTTCCGCATGTTGTAAACGGCAAAGCTGTACAGGGAGTGTGCCATGCAAGGCCGCGAAGTGCTGATCGCCGTCACGGGGGGAATCGCCGCCTACAAGACGGCGGCCCTGGTGAGCCTGTTGACGCAGGCAGGGGTCGGTGTGTCGGTGATCATGACGCAATCGGCCACCAAACTCGTTGCTCCAAAGACGTTCGAGGCCCTTAGCGGCCGGCCGGTGGTGACTGCCGTTTATGGCCGCGGGTCGCATCCGCATATCGAAACTGCCCGCAAGGCAGAGGTGCTTTGCATTGCCCCAGCGACAGCCAATATCGTGGCCAAGGCGGCTCTGGGCTTGGCCGACGAAATCGTAAGTACCGTGCTGCTGGCCTTCGACGGTCCGATCATCGTTGCCCCCGCAATGAACTGGCAGATGTGGTCAAAGCCCCCGGTGCAGCGAAACATCGCCCAGCTTCGAGCCGATGGCATGGTAATCATCGATCCCGAGGCCGGGCACCTGAGCTGCGGTGAAGTTGGGATTGGGAGAATGGCCGAACCGGATGTCATCTTTAACGTCATTGCAGAACAACTTAAGAAAATGACGAATGACGAATGACGAATGACGGAAGGTTGGAGTGCTGGCAATTATTTCGTCATTCGTCATTCACCTCCTATGTCTCGTATTCTCCTCACCTCCGGCCCAACCCGTCAGTACCTCGACCCGGTGCGGTATCTGAGCAACGGTTCCAGCGGTCGGATGGGCAAGGCACTGGCGGAAGCCGCGTTGGAAGCCGGTCATGAGGTGGTGATCGTCAGCGGTCCCGTCGAGGTCCGTTATCCGGAGGCCGCACGATTGCTTCCGGTGATCTCGACGGAGGAAATGTTGGCGGCTTGCTTGAGCGTCTTCCCTGAATGTGACGGCCTAATTGCTGCCGCGGCACCCTGCGATTACCGACCCAAGGTCGTCGCATCGCAGAAGATCCGCAAGACGGGCCGCACGCTGGAGGTGCAGTTCATCGAAACCCCGGACATCGTAACGAGACTCGGCGCGATCAAGACTTCGCAATGGATGGTCGCCTTCGCCCTGGAGACCGAAGATTTGCGGATGCGAGCCATGCAAAAGCTGGAACGCAAGAGGTGCGACCTCATCGTGGTAAACGGTCCCGCTGCCATGCACGCGGCCGATACAAAGGTCGAAGTGATCGACGCCCAAGGCGAGGTTCTGGCTGCGGTCGCGGGAAGCAAGCGGCAGGTGGCCAAGGCCATCCTCCGGGTCATCGAAACGCGGCTGATGCGTAGCAATTGACAGTCGGCAGCCGGTTGCCGATACTAAGGACCGGCGCAGAAATAACTGTCGCAAGAAAAGTAGCAGGCACACTCCG
>JBAWVO010000414.1:0-4758 GCA_037147235.1 Planctomycetota bacterium
CTTCAAGCTTCTTCTCAGCTTCAAGCTTCTTCTCAGCTTCAAGCTTCTTCTCAGCTTCAAGCTTCTTCTCAGCGTCAAGCTTCTTCTCAGCTTCAATTATCTTTTCCGTGGCCGCCTTGATGACAGCGTCTTCCTTTGCACGCTCGGCCTTTTCGTCTTTCTCTTCCTTCTCAAAGTCTTCTTTGTCGCGGGCGTATCGTTGCGGATCTTTCTCGTATCTTTGCGTTATCTCGGCGTCGGTTACCAGGGAACGATACTTCTCTTCATCCGCTTGCAGGTATTCGAGATTGACCTTGCGTGGTACATGGAAACCTGGGGCTGGCGAGTACGGCGAGGCGAGGGATTGCTTGTGCTCCTCAAAGAACGAATTGAGCGTATCTCCGGAAGGATCCTGGACTTGTTTCGTGAAATCTTGCGGAGAGGCGAGTGCAACTTCGATCGTTGCCTGCTCGTTAAGTCGCTTGAAATAAGTCCAGCGTTCGCTCGGTGTCGTCGCCCCCCCGATCCATGTAACCGACATGTCGTCCGACTGGTGGAACAACTGCCGATAGCGCAAGGCGAGTAATTCCTCGCGCAAAATCGCCAGGAAGGTAGCTTCTGAAACCACCCCCTGGCGAATACTTTTTAAAATATCGAGGATCTCCTTACGGCCGAGACTTTGATTGGTCAACGCTTCAAGAAAACCATCGCGGGTTTTTTCGTCGACCGTAATTCCCATCGCTTCCGCCTCGCGAGCAAACAGCCATTTATTGACGACCGCCATATCCTCGGCAGGTCCGATGGTGCGCATCACGCGAGAAATGTTGTTAAGTGCCAGTTTGTTGTCAGGAAGGGTGATCGCGAGAGTCCTAAGGAACTCGACGAACACCGTCCGATTGTATTTTAGCGTCTGAAGCTGTCCAGCCCCGAGGTTCCCGAACTTGGTTGTCTTCACGACCGGTGCATCGCGCCCGCCCGATCCCCTGAACGAGCCCATGGGGCCACCGAGGAATACGAAGGCGATTACCGCCATGATCGTAATTCCCGCCATCCACATCTTCTGATTCTTGCGAAAAATACCGAAAGGACTTGCCATGACTCTGGTATACCTCTATAGATGGATATAAGAATCTACCATTTTAGATTCCTGCACGACAAATGCAATGGCAAATTGGCCGGGAGACTGTAAATTACGCTACGTAGAACGGAATTTATTCCGTTGCCTTGTTTTTCGGGGTAGGCGGAATGAATTCCGTCCTACTTAAACGGAATGAATTCCGTCCTACTTATGTTCCGGCAAATTGGCCGGCCAGAAAATAACGATTGTGTTTTGCGTACCACCTGCTACAATTCCTCAGTTATCGGGGTTCGCTCTCGTACTGCCCGATTGCATCGAAAAAACAAATTTGCTGCCCCTAGCCACATGACCCACGCAGCAGCTAGGATAAATAACTGTTACTTATCAATAATTGTTTACAAGTCGATTTGCCTAGATTGCCTATATTAACATGGCCAAGAAAGAATCTAATTCCCAAACCAACTCGTTGGTAATTGTCGAATCGCCGGCCAAGGCTCGCACGATCGGCAAGTTTCTCGGCAGCGGCTTCACGATTGAGGCCAGCATTGGACACATTCGGGATTTGCCGAACGGTGCCAAAGAAGTGCCCGAGGAGTTCAAGCAGGAGGATTGGGCCTACCTGGGAGTCAATGTCACCAAGGACTTCGATCCGATCTACATCATTCCGGCAAAGAAGGCCCAGCAGGTTCGCAAGCTGAAGGCCGCTTTGAAGGGTGCCACGGACCTCTATCTGGCGACGGACGAAGATCGTGAAGGGGAGGCCATCAGTTGGCATCTTTGTGAGGTGCTTAACCCGAAAGTTCCGGTCCATCGTTTGGTTTTTCACGAAATCACGGAAGAGGCAATTCGCGACGCACTGAAGCATCCGCGGTCGATCGACCAAGCCCTGGTCCGCGCCCAGGAAGTGCGGCGGATTGTTGATCGGCTCTATGGATATGACGTTTCGCCATTGCTGTGGCGGAAGATCAAGCCTAAGCTCTCGGCCGGCCGGGTGCAGAGCGTGGCAGTTCGGCTGATTGTCGAGCGAGAGCGGCAGCGGATGGCCTTCCGCGCGGCCACCTATTGGGATCTCGTTGCCACGTTCGCCAAGTCGGGCGGCGAGGCATTCGAGGCCGTGCTCGTGTCGGTCGAAGGACGTAAAATCCCCGCCGGACGTGACTTCGACCCGGCCACGGGCCAACTGAAAGATCCGACCTGCCTGCTGCTGAATGAACGGCAGGCCAGCGAGTTGGCTGCCAAGCTCCGTAGCGAGGCGTCTCGCGTGGCCGAGTTGGAAGACAAGCCCTACACCACGCGGCCTTATCCACCTTTCACCACCAGCACGCTGCAGCAGGAAGGTAACCGCAAGTACGGCTTTACCGCGCGGCGGACGATGGATGTGGCCCAAAGCCTTTACGAGAACGGGCACATCACCTACATGCGAACCGACTCGACCAACCTAGCTACCGTGGCCATTGAGACGGCGCGGCAAATCATATCCAGCCAGTATGGCAAGGAATATCTCCCCGACCGGCCGCGGATCTATCAGACCAAGGTCAAGAACGCGCAGGAAGCTCACGAAGCGATTCGGCCGGCCGGCCACCCGTTTGTCTTGCCCGAGACGCTGCGCAATGTACTCAGCCCTGATGAGTTCCGGCTTTACGACTTGATTTGGAAGCGGACCGTGGCCAGCCAGATGTCGGATGCGCGGGCTCGCCGCATCACGATCAGCGTGGTGGTGGATGGAGCTCGCTTCGAGGCCAGCGGCAAGATCATTGATTTTCCTGGGTATTTGCGGGCTTATGTGGAAGGCTCCGACGATCCCGATAGCGAACTGGCCGGCCGCGAGGTCGTGCTTCCGCCGGTCACGGTGGGCGAGGCCCTCCATTGTCGGCAGTTGCAGTCGAAGAGCCACACCACGCAGCCACCCAATCGTTACAGCGAAGCCTCGCTCACCCGGGCACTGGAGGAAATGGGTATTGGCCGGCCCAGCACCTACGCATCGATCATCGATACGATCCTTGCCCGCGACTACGTGTTCAAGGGGAAACGCGGCAATGTTCTGGTGCCGACCTGGACGGCCTTCGCCGTTTCACAGTTGCTCGAAGCCCATCTGCCGGACCTGGTCAACTATCAGTTCACCGCCGAGATGGAAGACGAGCTTGACGCCATCAGCCGCGGCGAGCTTGATTCCACCGAATACCTTCGCCATTTTTATTATGGCAAGGACAAGAAGGGGCTGAAGGATCTGGTCGCGACGAAGACCGGCGAGATCGACGCCCGCGACGTCTGCCGCGTACTCCTCGGCAAGCCCGAGGGACAGCCGGAGGTCTTCGTGCGAGTTGGCCGCTACGGGCCATTCCTGGAGCAAGGTGATCGGCGGGCGAGTATTCCCGAACAGACGCCGCCCGACGAACTATCGCTGGAAACCTCGCTGAAGATGTTGGAAACGTCGGCCCAGAGTGAAGAACCACTGGGCCACGATTCCGACGGCAAGCCCGTCTACCTCAAGACGGGTCGTTTTGGACCCTATGTGCAACGCGGCAACTCCGATGAGGAAGAGAAACCGCAAAACGCGTCGTTGCTCAAGGGGATGCAGCCCGAGGACGTGACGATCGACGTGGCGTTGAAGCTCTTATTGCTGCCACGAACCTTGGGTCAGCATCCGCAGAGCGGCGAGCCGATTGTGGCTTATAATGGCCGCTTTGGACCGTATATAAAGTGCGACACCGAAACGCGCTCACTGCCGGCCGGGCTTTCGCCGCTGGAGGTGACGTTTGAGCAAGCCATGGAGTTTTTGGCCCAGCCCAAAGTAGGGGGGCGCGGCGGCACTGCGAAGCGGGAACCGCTTCGCGTTTTTGAAGTTTCGCCGGTGACCAACAATCCGGTGCATTTGCTGGCCGGCAAATACGGCCCTTATCTGACCGACGGCGTGACCAACGCCACACTCCCCCGAGGCACCGCGCCGGAGGAGGTGACGCTGGAATACGCATTGAATCTTTTGAAGGCCCGGGCCGAGCAAGGCCCCTCGAAGCGGCCCGCGCGCCGCACGGCAAAGAAGGCCGCCG
This sequence comes from Planctomycetota bacterium, assembly GCA_037147235.1. Classification (GTDB taxonomy): domain Bacteria; phylum Planctomycetota; class Planctomycetia; order Pirellulales; family Thermoguttaceae; genus JANXQG01. The sequence goes on from JBAWVO010000414.1 coordinate 4,105, forward strand.
CCCCAAAGAAGGCCGCGCGGAAGAAAACGGCGAAAAAGACCGTGAAAAAGACGGCGAAGAAATCGGAGTGAGCGTTGGACTTTGCAATTCTTCCGGTAACAGGGTTGGATATTTGGACGGAAGCGGGTACGATATATTACTGTCGATATAAGTTCGTCATTCTGTCTTTTGCGGATGAGTGTATGTCGCAAGGAACCGGTGATCTTGAGACAAAACGACCATGCGTCGAGATTCTCGATGAGGCCATCGTAAGAGTGCTGCGGAGCAAAACGCCGGCAGAGCGAATCGCCATGGTGTTCGATGCCGAGCGGACGATGCGTCTCATGCTCCGCGCCGACTTAATTTGGCGACATCCCGATTGGTCTGAGCAACGGGTTATCCAGGAGACCGCACGGAGGTTCTGCTATGGATCAGGCTGACCTGTTGCGTTACGTGATATCGGTGCTGGAGTCACAGCAGTTGACCTACATGCTTGTAGGTTCCTATGCCAGTTCGATTTACGGAGAGCCACGCTTTACTCACGATATTGACATTGTCGTGCATCTTGCTCCAGATGCTGCGAACCGGTTGTGCGACGCATTTCCCTCACCCGATTTTTAGGAAGCGTCCCATTGATTGTTAAAAGTTGACGATGGTCTCCGCCCCGACGAAAAT
>JBAWVO010000415.1:0-4706 GCA_037147235.1 Planctomycetota bacterium
TTGATTCACCGATGTTGGGTCGCCCCGATTTTGAGAAGCTCGAAGTTCAAGCGTTTAAGATCGACAGCCTGGCCGGACACCTACAGAAACTGCGGGAAGCGTTGGTTCCGAACGCCACTCTGCCTGCGTAATACTCTCTTGTCACGAGCCTGGTCTGGGCTCGTGTGTCATGCCGCCCGTTGTTGTCGTGCCGCACCGCGGCAGGCAAATCGGGTTCTTATTCACCCATTCCCCCCTTTTACGGAGACAGTATATATATGAGTACCGTTCTTGATCGGCCCGCGTCACCCGCAGACGAACTGCGGACAACGATGGCCGCCGCCCGTGTTTCGATGTCCTGGTTCGGCACCCGCAAGTCGCTCAATGCCGAACAGAAAGCCGAAGCCGCGGAGGCGTTCAATGCTGATGTGAAGTTTCTGTCGGCCGGAAAGAAGCTTCTTGATACGACCCACCCTGCTTACAAGGCGGTTTCCGCCGTAAAGAACAAGGTGGTCTCGTACTGGAGGTCAATGTCCTTGCCCTACCCGGAGCCTGGCATCCGCCTGATCCGGCAGGACCGCATTGACGACTTTGCTGTGAAGATGCGTGATTACCAGGAAGAACTGGCCGAAGCCGTACAAACTCTCGACCGCCGCTATTACGAACTGGTAAATACCGCCCGGCAGCAACTGGGTAGCTTGTTCAACAGCAGCGACTATCCTGCATCGCTTACCGGTTTGTTCGGAATCAGCTTCGATTTCCCATCGGTAGAACCGCCAGACTATCTTCAGCAACTGAACCCACGGCTTTACGAAGAAGAGTGCCAACGCGTACAGTCCCGTTTCGATGAAGCCGTACGGATGGCGGAAGATGCATTTACTGCGGAACTGGCCAAACTGGTCTCGCATCTCAGCGAACGGCTGAGTGGTCAAGAGGATGGAAAGCAAAAAGTCTTTCAAGCTTCATCGATTGAGAACCTAACCGAGTTCTTTCAGCGATTCCGCGACCTGAATGTCCGCTCCAACGAGCAACTCGACCAGCTTGTCAGTCAGGCTCAGCGGGTCATTCGTGGAGTCGATGCCCAGGATCTCAGGGACAACCAGGGCCTGCGGAAGCATGTCGCCACGGAGATGTCGCGGGTGACAAGTGTGCTTGATGGAATGCTCGTTGACAGACCTCGACGAAACATCCTGCGACGGGCCAAATAGAGGGTTCCATGCAGATCATCATCACGCCTGTTGGCACCGCTCGCTGCATCTACACGGAAGAGATTGACCTGTCGGCGATCGGTAGCCCTGTTATCTCTAGGGCATCCCATGTCGAGCCAGACCAGCAGGGACGCTGGCTGGCCGATATGTCGCCTGTGGGTGGCGAAGTGCTTGGGCCGTATGAGCTTCGTAGTGAGGCTTTGGCTGCTGAGTTGGCCTGGCTGGAAGTCCACTGGCTGATGCCACAGCCAAATGACGTTCGTGAGCCGTCCATGCCTTTGGCAGAGCCTACGTCATGTCTTGGCGTTCAGTGTCAGTAAACTCGTTGCTGACGGATTGACCGGCACTACGCTGCTTACGCATGCGGCCGACGTTGGCGGAAGTTGCACGCCAAGCGTCTTGAACTTTGTTCGGAGCGTAGTTTGCAGCACACGCAGCATTGATACCAAGTCCGCCGGCTTCAGTAAAGGCATCCTGATTGGCACCAAGGAACGTGAATTGCCAGTTGTACTGGGACTGCTGGCGTTCGATCAGTTCTTTGACGTGGGCCTTGGAATACTCTGTGCTTGAGTTCTCCTGCCCATCGGTCGTAATCACAATAACGACCAAGCCGGGGCGATCTGCTTCGGCCATCTTTGCAAGTCGTTCGCCGGACTCGTTGATAGCCCTGCCCACGGCGTCAAGCAAAGCTGTATTGCCTCGTGGCGTCAGAGTGTAAGGAGCAACCTTCTTGATGGGCGTTGCCCGGTGGACGAACTCGTATTCAGTGTCGAACTGAACGAGCGTCAACAGGGCTTCTCCAGGATGCTTCGCCTGCTCTTGGATAAATGCATTCACGCCGCCTTCGGCATCGTCGCGTATGGCTTGCATCGAACCACTGCGATCGACCACCAATGTGATGTCTGTCAAATCCGACCTCATGGCACACTCCCTTTTTCGTTGATTCGTGTTTCGTACCCAAATCCTGAACTTCAGCCATTATAACGGGCTGCCGCTCAGGTAGCCATCATTGGCAACAGGCCATGACGGTATTTGCCGATCTGGAGCGATTTCCCAAGCGGCAAGTCTTCCAGCTACAGCAACTGCCCGACGATCTTGTTGGCTGCCAGTACGCAGTAGATTTCGATTTCCTCAGCTTCCGGACTTCGATCCGGCAGCAGCTTCGCTCGCCAAATGCGGCGATTCTCACGTAACGGCCCGCTTGTGCGGTGGTACGTTTTCTCTTTTCCGTTTCCCTTTGTTTAGGAGTATTCTACCTTGAAGATTTTGCTGATCAATAACAACGGTGCAGGCTTCGCTGACTTCGTCGAAATCACCGATGGCACCACGGTGCAGAAACTCTTTGCCGAGCGGATTCCCCACGGCCGAGTGCAGGATTTCCTCATCCGCGTCAATCGCCAGCCGGTCCCAGCCGACCAAGTGTTGCTGGAGGGCGACCGCGTAAGCATCACCCCCACGAAGATCGAAGGGGCACATCGGTAGTTGTTGGCGGTGTTTTGATTTCATTTTCAAACGGTCTGCCGGTGCTGGGTGCTCGTCACCTGGCCCGGCATGCCCTTTTGTTAGGAACCTTTTGAGGTGATTCTAATGACCATGACTGACAGAAAACTGTTTCGAGCCGCCGTTGTGATCCAGGAACAGTCGTCTCGGCAGCGGCCAGTGCCAGAATCCATCTATCTGCCCGACTATTCCTGGAATCATTTGCAACAACTCAAGCGTAACATCACTCTCGCTCGGGAACGGGGCTGGCATCTTGCGGCCCAATCCCTCTTGGGTACTTTGCCTGACGCCTGCCGCGATTTGCAGCGGGATTTGGAAGCCTCGCTGCATACACTGGCAACGCATACGCGGCCCCGACTCCCAACAAACTCGTCGGCGATCTATCAGGACCTGCGGGCCTTGCAAACCGAGTTTGACAAGGTTGAAATCGACCCCACAACGCACGAGCTGACTGTGACCACGGACACTATCAAACTCGATGGTGTCTTGCTCGGCGAGTTCCAGATAATACTCAACTGGACCGACATTGGCCAGACTTCCCATCCCTATCGGGTCGTGGCACTTGATCCGAACCCCGCAGCCCGTCGCGAGGATGTTACGCACCCTCACGTCCAGGACGAGCAGCTTTGCGAGGGCGATGGCCGTGCTGCGATTGCTGCCGCTTTGGCCGAAAGCAGGTTCTATGATTTCTTCCTGCTGGTCAATCAGGTACTCCACTCCTATGGCGAGGGCTCGGCTTACGTTGAATTATCCGACTGGGATGGAACCCCGTGTGCTGACTGCGGCACATCCGTCAGCGACGATGACCGCTACTATTGCCACCGCTGCGACTCGACCCTCTGCGACTCCTGTTCGTCGAATTGCCAAGGGTGCGACAACTCGCACTGTACGAGCTGTCTGCAAGCGTGTGCCGATTGCGGCGAACTCTATTGTTCGTCCTGCCTGAAAGCCTGCCCTGTTTGTCGCAAGCGGTTCTGCCCCGATTGCCGCCAGGAGGGCCTGTGTACGACATGTTACGAAATACTTAACCCCAAGACCGAGGAACCCAATAATGATTCGTCCACTGAATCCCAGTGTGAAACAGCCTGCCTTGTCGGACAAGGCAGCTAAATATGATCGCCTTTCGCCGCTCAAGTCTGCTTGCCGTTCGCCCAGTCTGCGACTGAATCCCACAGCCTGGGCCAAATTGCTCTACTTGCGTGACCTGGGCGATACCGAAGTTGGCGGCTTCGGTATCTCGGCCGCCGATGATTTGCTCTACATCGAAGAGATCCAACTCGTACGTCAATCGTGCGACATGGCCTCCGTGGCTTTTGACGACGAGTCGGTGGCCGACTTCTTCGACCGCCAGATTGATGCCGGGCGAACCATGTCCCAAGCTGGCCGGATTTGGCTGCACACCCATCCGGGTTCCAGCCCGCAGCCAAGCCAGACTGATGAAGAAACCTTTGCCAGGGTATTTGGCCACTCTGACTGGGCGGTCATGTTCATCCTAGCGAGAGACGGACATTCCTATGCCCGCTTGCAGTTTAACGTCGGCCCAGGGGGCGGAATGGAAATCCCCGTGGAAGTCGATTATCGCAAGGCTTTCCAGGCCAGCGAACATGCGGCATGGGACGACGAATACGCAGCCAATGTCGAAATCCAGCATTGGATGCCGATGTTCGACGAATGTCGGCTAATTGAGCCCACGGGTGCAGATCGGCGGCTATTACATGACCAGATCGAGGATCTCGACTTCTGGTGGAATTACGACGAACCGGGCGGATTCCTGCCCCAAACCAAAGAAAGGCAAGCTAATGTCGAGTTCTAAAGAGGATCGTTTCGTCAGGCAGCAGGATATTATACCCAAGGATCGCTTGGCAACCATGCAGGTTACGGTGATCGGCGTGGGTGCCATCGGGCGGCAGGCAGCACTACAACTTGCCGCTATTGGTGTTCCGCGAATCCAGCTTGTTGACTTTGACGTGGTGGATCTGAGCAACATCACGACCCAGGGTTATCTGGCGGCCGATGTGG
>JBAWVO010000416.1:0-4679 GCA_037147235.1 Planctomycetota bacterium
ACCATAAATGGCCATGAAGACGCTTGGCCGGCCAAAAGATGTGGGTAAGGACAATTCATGAATGGCCGTAATCGGCAGTTTGAGTCGAAAACTAATTGCGACAGTCAATGATTCGCCAGTCCTTATGCGCAGGCTAACGGAAATTTTCTGGCCGAATGCCTTCCAGCAATGCTCCTGAAACACTCCTGCCTTTTGGACACCCAATCTGAGTGAACCGGATACCCCTTAACCATAATTCTCAGCAAGCTGGACCGCAGCCTTGACGGTTGCTCCTGCCCCCGCTCCCCTCGGCCAACTGACTACTGACGCTCTGACCCCATCCACCGGTCAATATCAAAGACTCGCTGGATCCCTTTGCTCCACCCTACCTCTTTCCCCACTTTTCTTCTGCTGCACTTGGCCGGGAGTATAGGGGCAACAAGTTCCAGAGATCGTCGCGTCGGCCGGCCAGATAATCTCGATGGGCCAGTCGGGCCACGTTGGCGGCCGTGGGGTGCCAGAACGCTCGATCGAGCATTGTAACGCCTGCTGGAAGCGGACCAGCCCACTTTTTGAGCACGGGGCCGGAAACAACAAAACCTGGCGGGAGGGCCGCGAGCCATTCTTCCAGCGGCAAAAGCACCGCATCGCCCACCGCTTCCAGCCAGCCCGCCGATTCCCGGCGAAACCGCTGTGCGACCACGTCGCCTCGCTGGGCGTCGACGGCCACCGAGACAGACGTAGCCTCAAGGGGTACACCCGCGGCGATGGCTTCCAGAGTGCCAATTCCCAAGACCTCGGCCCCGGCGGCATAGGCAAAAACCTTGGCCGTTGCCACTCCAATACGAAGGCCCGTAAACGAGCCGGGACCTAGGGTTACCGCCAGCAGTCGAATTTCGCACGGCTGCCAACCAACGAACCCCAGAAGCGAATGGATCGCGGGAGCAAGCGACTGAGCACTGCGTTGCTGCGGGTCTAAGTGCAATTCCGCCAAGACTTTACCATCGGCCATAGCAGCAACGCTGCCGGTTAATTCACTGGTTTCCAGGGCAAGAATGCGAAACATGACGATCCTCAGGTGGACAGTAAACAGTTTAGTTTCCAAACGGGTCTTCTGGCAAGGGCCAAGAGAAGCAGGCCAAGAGAAACGGATTGCGTGACGGGGGGATTTTGACAACCGACTCCACCTGTGGTAGGTTAAGGCCAGTACTCTCCATACCCTAATTTCACGAAGGATACTCGAACCATGACTCTGACTCGACGAAATCTTTATCGATCGTTTCCGCTGTTTCTCCTAACTTTGGCGGCGACGACTGCCCAGGCAGCCGACAGCTACTTGAAGGTCATTCCCAGCACGGCCTTGGCCTGGGGTGCTGTGAACCATATCAACGAGGCCAGCGACAAGATCAAAAATCTTGCGACCATCGTGCAGGCCCCCGCGGTCAGCGTGCTGGAAGAGATTAAGAAGGAATCGGGCCTGCAAAAGGGTATCGATGAAAAGGGAGCGGCAGGCTTCTTCGTGGTGCCCGGCAAGACCGAGAAAGAAGATGCGTGCGCGACCCCGCTCGCCCTCGGCGCGACCCTCGCCGACGTGGTGCCCGGCAAGACCGAGAAAGAAGATCCGTGCGTGGCTGCCGTCTTTGTCGCGGTCGCGGACGAGAAGGAGTTTCTCAGTAATTTTGAGGTTGTGAAGGCGGGTGAGAAGATCAGCGAAGTCAAGCTCAAGACTGCCTCCAAACAAACCCATTATCTCGCGATGCGGAACGGCTATGCGTTGATTTCGCCGAAAAAAGATCTCTCTGCCGTCGAAGCGGCCGTTGAAGCCAAACAAAGTATCGCCGCCGAAATGGCCGGCCTAGAGTCGTGGCTGGCGGAGAACGACGGCAGCGTGGTCGGCACCGCCGCCGGAATCAAGTTTGCCGCAAAGCTGGCCAGCGTGGAACTGAAGAAAGCCAAAGACAGCGTTGGCAGCGGAGCGGAGGCGGCCATTCTGCGTCCCATGCTGGAGATGTATGGCAAGGTTCTGGAGGTAGCACCTAGCGAACTCTCGCTGGCGACGGCCGGCATCCGCTGCGATAAGCAAGGCTCGATCCGAATCATCGGGCGGGCGCGGCTCGTCAACGGGGGCATGGTGTCCAAGGCCGTTGCAGGAATTCCGCCCGTCACGGAGAACTTGCTCGCGGGCGTGCCGGGTGGTCCGTTCGCCTTTGCCGCCGGCGGCGTTGGCCTTCCTAATCTGATCGATGGCTACAAGAACTTGGCCATCGGCCTGATGAAGAGCATGAAGTCGGTTTACGGGATGTCTGCCGAGGACCTGGAACGCCTGAGCAAAGAATCGTTCGAGGGCCTCCGCCAGGTGCGCTCGATGAGCATTGTCATGAAAACAGGCAAGCGAGGCGATCCAATCTACAGCAATATATTCTGCGCGATGCACGTCGACAATTCTCAGCGACTCCTCGGTTTGCAAGAGAAATACATGGAGAGCGCGAATAAGCTCATGCAAAATGCCAAGCAAGGAATACTGAAGTCGATGACCGTCAAGCGGTTGGAGATCGCCGGCAAACCGGCTCTTCAGCAGGAAGTGAACCTCGATCTATCGAGCATGGCAGTGCCGGAAGAGAGCCGGGCCGTCTTGGATGAGATGATGGGGATCGGCGGCAAGATGCTGTTATATCACGTGGCTGCCGACGAGCATACGGTTCTCATCGGAGTCGGCATTTCCCAGGAGCGCATGGCCGCAGCCCTAGATGTGGTCAAGCAGCCGAAGAAGAGCCTCGCCGAAGACGCCGATATTTCCGTCACTGCGGCCATGCTCCAGGCCAATGCGCAGTGGGTCGCCTATATGAGTCCACGCGGCTACATGCAGTTGGTGCAACGCATGATGACCGCGACGTTGAAGAACATCCCGGAAGCCGGAAGGTTCTCGCTGCCGCAATTTCCCAAGTGTCCGCCGGTTGGCTTTGCGGTCCTTGCCGCGCCGACCGAGTTGTACGCCGAAATCGCCGTTCCCTCGTCGTTGATTCAAGCCACCGGCGAGTATGTCAAGGAGATGCAGAATATGTTCATGCAGCGCATGATGGAACAGAACCAGCCGCCGGCACCGTGAGGGAGGGGAAAGTGAACGGTGGGTAGTGGACGGTGGATAGTAGTTGCAATCAAGATCCTGAAGATTGTGAAAGTGGTCGGCCACCGCTGCCCGCCGCACCATCCACCCCCCACCATCCACCGTCCACCACCCACTTCCCCCATGCTTTCCTGGCTTACCGACGAACTTACCGCCCTAGACCACGCCGGTCTCCGCCGCCACCTGTCTACCCGCCAAGGTAGCCAAGCAGCGAAGATCGTCCTTGATGGGCAGGAAGTAGTCAACTTCGGATCGAACGACTACCTTGCCCTGTCGGCCGATCCGCGTCTGTCGGCTGCCGCAACCGCCGCGATCCAGGCCGAAGGCTTTGGCAGCGGGGCTAGTCCGCTCATCACCGGGCATTCCGAGACGCATCGGCTGTTGGAGCAGCGACTGGCGGAGTTTGAAGGCACGGAAGCGGCACTCGTGTTTCCTTCCGGCTTCGCCGCCAACCTGGCCGCCGTCACTGCCTTGGCCGGCCCTGGCGATGTCGTGTTCAGCGATGCCAAAAATCATGCCAGCCTCTGGGACGGCTGCCGGCTTTCGCGAGCCGATGTCCGTACCTACCCACATACCGATTGGCAACAGCTTGACGCGATCCTGGCCCGTGCGTCAGGCTACCGCCGCCGATTGGTTGTCACCGACAGCTTATTCAGCATGGACGGCGACCTCGCGCCGCTGGTCGAGCTTGCCGAGGTGGCCCGGCGGCATAAGGCGATGTTGCTCGTCGATGAAGCCCACGCCACGGGCGTGTTCGGCACTGGCGGTCGCGGCGTGGCCGAGTATCTCGGCGTGGAAGAATCCGTTACGGCCCGGGTCGGTACGCTCAGCAAGGCGTTGGGCTGCGCCGGCGGGTTCGTCAGCGGCAGCCGGTCCTTGATCGAGTGGCTGATCAATCGGGCGCGGTCCTATATCTACTCGACGGCTGCACCGGCCGCGATTTCCGCTGCCGCACTGGCCGCGCTGGACATTGTGATCTCGGAACCGCATCGCCGTTATGAACTCTTGCAGCGTGCCGCCGCCCTCCGCGAGCAACTCGCGGCACTCGACTGGCCGCTGGGCGGTGAAAGATGCGAACCGGGGCGATCGGCCAGTCAGATTATCCCGATCGTGGTTGGCGAACCGCAGCGCGCCGTGGAGCTTTCGCAACGGCTCCGACGACACGGCATCCTGGTGCCCGCCATTCGACCTCCCACCGTCCCGGCAGGCGAGGCCTGTCTGCGGGTCAGCCTGACCTGGGGGCATAACGAAGAGCAGATCGCCGCGCTGGTTGAAGGTCTGGGAACGGAACGAGAGTAATTGTAAGATTCCGATTCCCTAGTGATCCCGAAATCTTGATCGTACGACGCACCCATCCTGTCGGTCAAATCGGCCGCCAGTGAGCCTCCTGACTGAAGTATATTGACGTGGTCGGTGTCAAGCAGAATCACGATTCGGATTCCTGCCGCGCTGCCCACCGCTCGGCCTCACGAATCTTGCGCCCTTCCTCTTGAATCTTCTCAATGACGGCATCTCCCTCAAACCTAGCTAGTGTCTGTCGGAAAAAGCGTTTGGAGCCGCGTTTTCCGGCATAAAC
>JBAWVO010000417.1:0-4674 GCA_037147235.1 Planctomycetota bacterium
GGGAGTATGCGAAAAATCTTCAGATGGGACAATCCCAATCACGGGCAGTATAGCTGTGAACACGTCAAGGTTATTAAACGCAACGGCGAGCACCTTTTGGGACTGATCAACGACATCCTCGATCTGTCGAAAGTAGAAGCCGGGAAGATGCAGATCGAGCCGACCCGCTGTTCGCCCTGCGACCTGCTGGCCGATGTTGTCTCGCTGATGCGCGTCCGCGCCGACGCCAAACAGTTGAAATTGGAGATCGAAATCGCCTCTCCCGTGCCCGAGACCATACTTACCGACCCGTTGCGACTCCGTCAGGTGTTGGTCAACCTGGTGGGCAACGCCATCAAGTTCACCGATCAAGGCGAGGTCCGTATCGCGGTTCAACTGACAACTTGTGGTGCGGCCGTCCCGGCTGCATCTGTAGGGTGGGGAGAGCGCAGCGAGCCCCACCAAAAGCAGGGCGAAACCGAGTTGGTGGCGCTCGTTTCACTCTCCCCACCCTACGATTCTTCGCTCCCACCCGGAACCGGAGCCCAAGCTGTTTCTGGACCACGTCTTCGCTTTGACGTGACCGATACGGGCATTGGCATGAACGAAGAACAACTCCGAGGGCTTTTTCAAGCCTTCAGTCAGGTGGATAACTCATCCACGCGGAAGTTCGGCGGCACGGGGCTGGGGCTTTGCATCAGTAAGCGGCTGGCGGAGGCCATGGGCGGCAAGATCGAGGTACATTCCACCCCAGGCAAGGGGAGCACGTTCCGTGTGACCATCGATCCGGGGCCGCTGGATGGGATTCGCATGATCCAGAACGCCCAAGAGGCTATGCTCAATCGACCGCCGACCCCCACCGCGGCACCCCTCGACGAGATCAAGCTCTCTGGCCGGATTCTCCTGGCTGAAGACGGACCGGACAACCAACGGCTGATCGCCTTCGTGCTGAGGAAGGCCGGTGCCGAGGTGACGTTGGCCGAGAACGGGCAGATTGCCCACGACGAAGCAAAGGCCGCACTCGCGCAGGGTGCGCCGTTCGATGTGATTCTGATGGACATGCAGATGCCCGTCCTGGACGGCTACGAGGCCACGCGATGCCTGCGTGCCGAGGGCTACAGCGGCCCGATCGTAGCCCTGACGGCGCACGCCATGGCCGAGGACCGCAAGAAGTGCCTCGATGCCGGTTGCGACGACTTTGGCACCAAACCGATCGACCGACAGAGGCTGCTGACCACGGTTGCCCACTGGATGAAACTTGGTCAAACGAACGAGTTACCCGCTCTCGCACCCGCACCCGCAATCAGCGAGAGCAACGCGGGAATAGCCATACCTTCCCCCTTTATCTATTCGCAGATGGCTGCCGATCCCGACTTCGGTAAACTGGGCGATTTATTCGTCCAAGATCTGCCTAATCGGATCAACGCCCTGGAAACTCATGCGCGGAGTCGCGACTGGCAACAATTGACTCGGACAGCCCATCAGATCAAGGGAGCAGCCGGGAGCTACGGATTCGGCGAGATCACACCCTACGCTGCTCGCCTGGAAGCCGCCGCGAAGGATGGGGGCCAGGAGGAAGAGATTCTTTCGGCACTCGACGAACTACTGAGTCTCTGCCGCCAAGTGCGATCTGGATTGCCACAGCGCGACGAGGCCGTTTTGAATGCGGCCAGCAACCGGCTTGCCAGTGATTCTGTGAACGCGACTGAGACAAACGATCAATCGATGTTTGCGGGTCTTGAATAACCTTCCGTTCCAGGCAACCAACCCAACAGATTCCCTAAGAATCAGCGGTTTGTGTTCGGAAGCATCCTCCCCCACTTCACCCGCTGTGTTCCCCAATCCAACTCGGCCACAACCGGCCGCAAGGTCTGTTCGGTGATAATAGCTCGGGCACCGGCAACTACTCCGCAGACGCGAGAACTTTGCAGATGAAATCGTTTACCTGCACGGCATGGGAAAGATTGATCAGATGGCCGCCATCAGGTACGAGACAGTCGGGCGTTACCATCGAGGCCCGGATCATCCGGTCCCGCTGGCCGTGGATATGAAAGACGGGTGTGTCGGCCAGCAGCGTTGGCTGCCAGCGGAGGATAGCCCCAATCGCCCATCTCACAAACTCGGGGTCGATTCCCTGGAACATCGTTGCACACATACACCTAACTTGGGGATCAAGCTGACGGAATGTCTGTACGGCGAAGGGAGCCAGCGGCTTGGTAAGCCTGATCCCCCAGCAGGGAATCCGGCACAGAATTGCTCGCAGCGAAAGCACTCCACGATTGAGCGAATTGATCGAACGGCAACTTCCGATCAGGATTATGGCTTTCGGTTGTAGGTGTCGGGCCATTTCGCAGGCCAGCATTCCGCCGAACGAAGACCCGCCGAGGATTAGAGGCTTCTGGCGTGGGACAGTTTCGGCCAAACGTGCAGCATAGGTTGGCAATGTGTCTGTGCGTAGTGGCGGAATCCACGGTGGCACCACCAAACCCGGAAAAGCCAGATTCTGCGGCTCCCATTGGTGGTAATCCGCACCCAGCCCTGGGAGCAATACGAGTTGGAAACGGTTAGTCGTAGTATGCTGGCACATGCAGTTATTGTCGATGACGCTACTCCCCCATGACTACCTTTCAAGCGTATGACGGACTACTTGGCCGTCCTGACGCTGAACGAGCGAGTAGGAGACGTTGGCTTGGCGGTACGGATCGACAGTTCGGCCCTCGTTGGCGCGAGGGCTGTCGAGGCCGAACTCGAAGCCGAAGGCGGCCTGGATGCCGTTGACACGTAGAAGAGGTTCCATCATGGTTTTAGTTCCGCTGCAAAGATGCCTAAATCGAGATTCTCCACGAGTAAGACGGTTTTCGCCATGAATCTATCCGCCTTTCTGCGGCCATCGGTTGTGGTGGACCCGCTCCGGCCGATACCGATCTTCGGCGGGAACCTGCTCGGCCGCGTAGCCGAACACCACCAGACTGTGGGCGATGACATTGTTCGGCAGGTCGATGAGCCGCTTCAACCCTTCCATCCGCTTGTCTCGTGGATAGACGCCGCACCACACTGCCCCCAGGCTCAGGGCATGTGCCGCCAAGAGCATGTTCTCGACGGCCGCGGCACAGTCGACCACCCAGTAGCCAGGAGACTTCTCCAAGCTCAGGTCGCCGCAGACCAGAATCGCCAACGGGGCATGTTCGGCCATCGCGGCGTTGGGCATGAACTCCGGGATTTTCGCCAAGATCGCCCGGTCGTCGATCACGACGAAATGCCACGGCTGCTGATTGCGAGCACTGGGGGCCTGCATTGCGGCAGCCAGGAGGTTCTGGATCAGTTCTTCGGGTACGGGGCGGTGGAAGTAGGTGCGGATGCTGCGGCGGGTGCGAATTGCTTCCAGGGTGTCCATATCCATATCCTTCAGAGTTTGCAAAGGTTCTTTGGAGCTTGTCAGCTATAACTCAATCTTCGTCCTCAGCACCTCCAGGAACTTCCGAATCCACTCGGGATGCCCAGGCCAAGCGGCTGCGGTTACGAGGTTGCCGTATCATGGATGGCAGTCCTCACTACCTCGCCCTGCTTTTTGCCTGGGCACACGGTATCGACCTGGTGGCCGACCATCAAGAGCATCTGGTACGGCACCATCACCTCGTAGTCCTCGACGTAGTCGCCCACGAGCATCAGGATCTTCTTTGCGGCCATTTTTGTCCTCCAAAAGGTATTTCAGTGTAAACGGTTCTAACAATCGGGTAGACGTAAGATGTGCGGGACGTTTTCTAGCGTTATTTCAAGTGAGATCGAACTACGGAAACCAAGATATTATATCCATCACGTGTCTCCCCGGGTTATACGGGGCCGCAAACAGCTCGTCCGGGTTGCGCATCAATCACCTCCAAAGAGAAAGACGGATCACTTCCGGCTATGCCTAGCTGGCATAGATGGGGGGGCTTCTTCCATGTTACCATTGCGGTGGGTTTCCATGTAGCGATCCCGCAATCCGATAAGGGCACGACAATCTTTCTCCGCAGTTTGGTGGGGTGGCTTGCCGTCGAACCCAATAAATGTAACAATACCTATTCCTGACTCCCACATGACCCAATCGTCAGTACAAGGTGATTTTATCCGAAGTCCAATGGGTGCCAAGGGTTGCAACGCGAACGCAACGTGATTGAAATGCAAGCCGGAGTGGCGGAATGGCAGACGCGCTGGACTCAAAAGGCGGATGAAGCACTCGCAGAAATTTCGACGCATCTTGTTCTTCAGTAAGTACTTGCGTCTTTTTTTGTCGAAGTGAAAAATAAGTTCTTCTGCAATTCTTCTGCAATCACTTCAGTGAAGTTGGACTGACGTTGATGCTCACGATTTTCGTCTCTCAATCTCTTCGGTTCCATATTCGCGAGCGGGGTTTGTCAGCCGATCGCATAGCCGCCCGACCACAGAGTGTCGCTGATCGCCATCAGATGCGACAAGTACCCGTTTACCAGCGAGCCTCTCAGAATCGACGCTAAAGCGTCTCCCACCTTCGCCCCAAAGGCAGAAGCCCCTCCGCAGAGGTAACGCCCAGGGCCGTTCCTCAATCCCTTCGGCCACGGCGTCTACCCCACCGCCAAATATGCGGGTCAGGCTATGCCGCCCATCGCAGCAACCCAGAGGCCTTTTCACTTGCAGGAAATTGAAACCCCACGGTAGGCTCCGCTGACAAGGCATTTT
>JBAWVO010000418.1:0-4644 GCA_037147235.1 Planctomycetota bacterium
AAGTAGCAGGCACACTCCGTGTGCCGTCTGCCCCCGCTCGGCGAGTGGGCAAAATACGACAGTTATTTCTGCGCCGGTCCTTAATGGCAAGTGTAGGGTGGCCGAGGCTAGGCGAGTCTCACCAGATTCTTTTGCACGATCAAATACTTTTCCACCACTCGGCCGCCGATTAGGTGCTCCTGGATGATTTCCTCCAGGACGGGCGGATCGCAACGAGCATACCACGCGCCCTCAGGATAGACCACGGCGATCGGCCCGCCGGCGCAGATCCGCAGGCAATTGGCCTTTGTGCGATAGATGCCGCCGGGACCGGTCAGGCCGAGTTCCTGCAATCGCGATTTCAGGTATTCCCACGCCACGAGCGACTGCTCCCGGGTCGAGCAGTTCGGCTTGGTCTGATCGCAACAGAGAAAAATATGCCGGCGGATGCTCGGTACGCCCAGGTGGTCGGCCGCGCGTCTTTGCTGCTCCAGCAGGTCTGCCAACGGAATCGATTCGTTCATCACACGATCCTCTCAGATCCACGTCTTGCGTAGCAACCAGGCTTTAACGCTCTGGGTCAAAACGACATAGCAAAACAACGTCAGTACAATTAACGGCCAGTAGAGCGGGGGCAGCGGTGCGAACCCAAGCCAAGCCGCAATCGGCGAGAAAGGAAGCCAAGCACCGACTGCCATGATGACTGCCGTGGTAACCGTCAGCGGCCAACTGGCCCAGCTCTGGAGGAACGGAATGCGGTTCGTGCGGATGATGTGGATGATGAGTGTCTGGGTCAGCAGCGATTCCACAAACCAGCCGGTCTGGAAGAGTGCCGCGCTCTGCCTGAGTGCCTCGGGCGTGCTTACATCCCAACAACCAAATACGTACAGCATCATGAAATACGTCGTGTAGTCGAAGACCGAACTGCAGGGACCGACAAAGAGGATGAACCTCGCAATCTCTCCCATCTGCCAGGGGCGGGGCTTGGCGATCAGTTCCACATCGACGTTGTCACTGGGAATAGGCACCTGCGAGAAGTCGTAGAGCAGATTGTTCGTCAAGATCTGTTTTGGCTCCATCGGCAGGAACGGCACGAAAGCGCTGGCCCCCAGCACGCTGAACATGTTGCCGAAGTTCGAGCTGGCGCCCATGCGAACGTACTTGAGAATGTTGGCAAAGACCTTGCGGCCTTCCAGCACGCCCTCTTCCAGCACCATGAGGCTCTTTTCCAAGAGGATCATGTCCGCGGCTTCCTTGGCAATATCCACGGCGCTGTCGACGGAGATGCCCACATCGGCGGCCCGCAGCGCAGGAGAATCGTTGATGCCGTCTCCCAGGAATCCGACCACGTGCCCCTTGCTCTGCAGAGCGTGGATCACCCGCTGCTTATGGGCGGGAGAGAGGCGAGCGAAGATCGTGGCATGCTCCGCGGCCTCGGCGAGATCGGCGTCCGTCATGGATTCCACCTGGGGCCCCAGCAGGACGCAATCCGTCGCTAGCCCGACTTCCCGGCAGATCTTGCGGGTAACCAGCTCGTTGTCGCCGGTGAGGACTTTGACGGAGACTCCGTGGTTCTTTAGCGCCAAGATGGCGGGCGCCGCGGAATCCTTGGGTGGATCCAGGAAGGCGACGTAGCCCATGAGCACCATCTCGTGTTCGTCATCCTTGGAATAGGCTGCCCGCGTCTCGACGTCCTTGTAGGCAATTGCCAGCACGCGGAAGCCGTCAGAGCTAAGCTCGTCGCAGTATTCCTTCAATTCCGTAATCAGCATCGGATCGACCGGGTAGATCTTTCCCTCCAACTCGAAGCGGTCGCAGCACTGGAATACGGCCTCCGTGGCGCCCTTGCAAATCAGACGGCGGACTCCCTGCGGTGTATCGACCACCACCGACATCCGCTTCCGCGAGAAATCAAAGGGGATCTCGTCGATTTTCTTGTGGTCCGGCACCGAGTGCTTCTCGTGGATTTCCTCGAATTGCAAGATCGCGCGATCCAAGACATTGCGGAGACCCGTCTGAAAATGGCTGTTGAGATAGGCCAACACCAGGACCGCTTCGTCCTCGTTGCGGACGACATCGCAATGCCGTTCCAGAATCACCCGGTCCAACGTGAGCGTACCGGTCTTGTCCGTGCAGAGCACGTCCATGGCGCCGAGATTCTGTATCGAGTTCAACCGCTTGACGATCACCTTCTTCCGCGACATGCCGATCGCGCCGCGGGAGAGGCATACCGAGACGATCATTGGCAGCATCTCGGGCGTGAGACCCACGGCCACGGCCAACGCGAAGAAGAAAGCCTGGGTCCAGTCGTGCTTCGTCAGCCCGTTGATGAGGAACACCAGCGGCACCATCACCAACATGAAACGGATCATCAGCCAAGTGAAGCGGCTTACACCCTTGTCGAAGCTCGTCGGCGCCACCTGTCCGACGATGGACTGGGCCATGCTGCCCAGATAGGTCTTGAATCCCGTTTCGACGATCACTCCCGTGGCGGCGCCGCTTTCCACGCTGGTGCCGAGAAAGCAGGTATTCTTGAGTTCCAGCGCCGGCTTGGAGCCGCCTTCTTCCTTGGCGTCGAACTTTTCCACCGGGAGCGATTCGCCGGTCAGGCTCGACTGAATCACGAACAAGTCCTTGCAGGATACGAGGCGGAGATCGGCCGGGATCATGTCCCCGGCCGCGAGTTGCACCAAATCGCCGGGCACCAAGTGGCCCAGCGGCAACTCCCGAGGTTGCCCATCGCGAAGCACCGTCGCCGTGACCCGGATCATGGCCTTGAGCTTGTCGGCAGCGACGCCGGCCCGCAGTTCCTGGATGAATCGCAGGCCCACCCCCAGGAGGACCATGACCAGCATGACGCTCGCCCCCCTCAAATCGTCGGTCCACCATGAAAGAGTCGCCAACAGCAAGAGCAGGATCACTAGAGGGTTGGCGCATGCCTGGCCCAAAAGCCCGACCCGTCGAAACCGCTGTTCCTTCGCGACCACGTTGGGACCGTGCTGCTCCAGGCGGCGGGCGGCTTCGGCCTCGCTCAGACCCTTGTCGCTGGTTTCCAGTCGGCGAAAGACCTGCTCGGAATCGCACCCGGCAACCTCCGCGAGCAGGGGCGAAACCTGGATCGTGTTCGCGGGCCTGCGCAGAGCGGTCAAGATGTTTTTCGGCAGGATGAAGATTGGCAGGATAGACATGGTCTTCCGTTGGTAGGTATCGGGCATGGGGCATTGGCTCTCAGTCCACCGCATGACGGGACCGATGGCAAGCCATTATAAAGGGTAAAAACTAGCTTGCCAACCGTCTTCACCCCATCTTCACCCCCATCCAGCCGGACGTGTGTGGCAAGATTTTCTGGCAAGCGCGTGGCACGGGCTTCCAGCCCGTGGAATTCGACACGGGCAAGATGCCCGTGCCACGGTGGCGACCGTCTGCCAGAGAATCTTGCCACACACAGCCGGACTTTGCGGTTCTCCAGCTACTCGCTATAATGACCGAAATGTCGTCCATTCGATCCGCCACTTCCTTTTGATTTGAAGAGGAGACCCGCATGTCCAACCCCGTCAGCGATAATGCCGCGCCCCATCCCGACCCGAAGAAAACCAATGGGGAAACGCCCCAGAGCGTTTTTCTGGTGCCCTATCCCAAAATCATCTTTTTGTATCCAACCTTCCTGCTGGCGATCATTTCCGCCATTTGGATGCATTTCCTGACCGAACCCTTTGCTCCGGATAGCCAGATTGCAGCGGGTATCGGCACAATGTTCCTGGGTTTGTTCACGGTAAATTTGGTAATCCTGGCTTTTGATTTCCCGCGCACGACCTCGCTGACGCTCTTCTTCTTTGGGGCCGCGGTGACGATGGGCCTCGTTCTGCTCTTCACCTTCCAACCCCAACTCTGGCCCGATCTTACCGCCTTCATGAAACATTTCCACCCCGTGGCCAACGCCACCTTCTATTGGACAATTGCCGTCGTCCTGGGTGCGTTATTCGTGGTGGTTGCGGTGATCGTGCGGTTTGACTACTGGGAGGTCCGCGGCAACGAGTTACTGCACCACCACGGTTTTCTCAGCAATCTCGAGCGGCTCTCCGCCCCGAACTTGCGGATGGAAAAGGAGATCAACGACATCTTCGAGTACCTCTTGCTCCGATCCGGCCGCCTAGTCATCTACACCAGCAACGACCGCCAGCCGATCGTGTTGGACAACGTCCCCTTCATCACCAAGAAGGAAGCGGCCGTCATGCGGATGCTCGGGGCGTTGCAGGTGCAGGTGCGGCGGGAGGAGGGGAAATAGGGGGAATCGGAGCCATTTGTCCAGGTTCGCGCAATGCCACTGGGCACCTGGACTATCGCTGCGGTTGCAGCCAGATATCCAATTCGCTGCGAGTGTTGAAATCGAGCAGGGCCTCGCCAAGTTGCTCAAGACGATCGGCCGATAGGAGTTCGATCTGCGCCTTCACTGCCGGATCAAGGTCGCCCAGCCGCTTGCGGAGCTGGCGCAGCACCAGCTTGCGCTCATGATCCAACCCCTCCTGCCGTCCCTGTTCCAAGCCTCTTTTCATCCAACTAGTTACGATTTCCATTACATTATTCCTCTCTGGGGGGGTGAGCTCCTGTAACTCCTCCCCGAGTTGTTCCTCTTCCTCCATTGTAAGCTCCAGATACGAATCGACA